>CALAOV010000175.1 GCA_937889515.1 uncultured Myxococcales bacterium
GCGTGGTCCCCATCGAGGAGCTGCCCCATCGGATGTCCGGCCTGCAGTATCTCGCCCTGCTGGTGGATCCCGGCGGGCCCGACCGTCTGCCCGCCGGTGAACGCTTCCTGGACGATCTGGCGGCGCGCATCCGACTCTACCCGCGCGCCGAGGTCAGCGACGTGCGGACGGGCTTCGCCTCCGAGCGGGCCTTCGTCGAAAAACATGCCGGCAGCCTGATCGCGCTCGAGGACTTGCGGGTGATCCGCCAGCGGATCGAAGATCGGCTGCACTGGGAGTACGCCAAGAAGACCGGCACGCTGCTGGACGACGACGAGCCGGCGCCCCCGCTGGATTTCACCGACATCGACCGGAAGTACGCGGGCCAGCTCGGCGGCGGCGACCTGGAAGGCAACCGCTTTTCGAACCGGCGGATGGGGCTGACGCTGATGCTGGTCGAGGTCGGCGGCTTTTCGACCAGCGCCGCGCAGGCGGCGACGCTCATCCGGCACGTCAAGGAGGACATGCGCGCGCTGGGCGGGCCGGAGCGCTACGCGCCCGGGATGCGGGTCGGATTCACCGGCGACGTCGCCATCGCGGCCGAAGAGATGGCGGCGCTGGTCCAGGACCTGACGCTGTCTTCGGTGCTGGTGGTAGCGGCGGTGTTGTTGGCGATCGTCTTCTTTTACGGCTGGCGGCGGGCGATCCCCGCGCTGTTTCTTCCGCTGGGCGTGGCTGTGCTCTACGCGTTCGGGCTGGCCAGTCTCCCGCCGTTCGGGATCACCGAGCTGAACTCCAACACCGCCTTTCTCGGTTCGATCATCGTGGGCAACGGGATCAACTTCGGCATCATCCAGCTCGCGCGGTATGTGGAGGCGCGCCGGCGCGGCCAGACGGTCGAAGAGGCGCTGGCGACGACACTCTGGGGAACCCGCAAAGGGACCCTGTCGGCGGCGCTGGCGGCGGGGGTCGCCTACGCGTCGCTGGTCGCGATGCAGTTTCGGGGCTTCCGCCAGTTCGGCGTCATCGGCGGCCTCGGCATGGCGTTCGCCTGGGCAACGACCTTCCTGCTCATGCCGCCGCTCCTGGCCTGGCTCGATCGCGGGCGTCACGCGCCCCGCGTGCGACCGGTGTCCGGACGCCTGATGGGCGCGGTCGCCCAGTTGGTCGGCGCGCGACCGCGGCTGCTGGTCGGTGGCGCGGTGGTGCTCACCCTGCTCGCCATCTGGCAGGTGCGCAGCTTCGGGCGCGACCAGCTGGAGTATGATTTTTCCCGGCTACGGCGGCGCGACACCTGGGCCTCGGGCGAGGGCTACTGGGGCAAGCGGATGGACATCCTGATGGGCCGGTACCTGACCCCGACGGTGATCCTCACCGACTCGGAGGCCGAGGCGCGCGCGGTGACCGCCCGGCTCCGGGCCGAAGCGACCCACCCGCCCCTGGCCGGCATGATCGCCTCGATCCGCAGCTACGACGACGTGGTGCCGCCCGACGAGGCCGACAAGAAAGCGGAGCTGGCGATCGTGCGCCGCAAGATGACCCCCAACGTGCGCAACAACGTCGCACGCGCCGATCGGGAAAAGCTCAATCGTCTGATCGGTCCCGAGGACGCGCCGGCCGCCGGTCCACCGATTCGCCCCGACGAGGTCCCGGACGTCCTCACCCGCGGCTTGCGCGAGCGGGACGGCCGCGTCGGGCGCACGGTCCTCATCTACCCGAACCCGGCCAACAGCTGGTGGCGCGGCGAGACCATCACCGCCTTCGTGGGCGCGCTCCGCGCGGTGGCCGATGCGCCCGTCGCGCTCGGCGGGCGGCCGGGTCGCGTGGCGGGCGGACCGGCGCTCTCGGCGGACATCATCGCGTCGATGACCCGCGACGGACCGCTGGCCTCGGGGCTGGCCTTCGTGGGCGTGGTGGCGACCGTGCTGATCATCTTTCGGCGGGGTCTGGCGACCCCCTTTGTGATCGGCTCGCTGGTGGTCGGCGTGCTCTGGCTGCTGGCGCTCACCATGAAGCTCGGCATCAAGATCAACTTCGTCAACTTCATCGCCTTCCCGATCACCTTCGGGATCGGCGTCGACTACGCCGTGAACGTCATGGCCCGCTACCTGCGCGACGGGGCCCGGGACGTCACCGCGGCGGTGCGCGGCACGGGCGGCGCGGTGGGCCTCTGCTCGCTCACCACCATCATCGGCTATTCGTCTTTGCTGGTGGCGAAGAACGTGGGCCTGTTCCTGTTCGGCTTGCTGGCGGTGTTCGGCGAGATCGCCTGCCTGACCACGGCCGTGGTGTTGCTGCCGGCGGTGCTCACCTTGGTGCGCCCGCCCGTCCGGCCCGATCTCCCCGCTTTCGAGTGGGACGGCCCCACCGGTACCTCGACCGAGCCCCCGCTGGCCGACACACCGCAGTCCGAGGTAGCGTCCTGAACCAAGGATAGAGGTGCCCATGTCACGTCCTCGGCCATCGGCCTGCGCGCTCCTCGTCGCCCCCCTCGCGTTTCTCGTGGTCGCGGACGGATCGATCGCGCAGGTCCACGCCGCCGAGGGTCTCAAGACGATCAACAACCCCGGCGGCGGCCAGATCGTTTACGGGCCGCTCGCCGGCGTTTCGTCGCTGAAGACCGCCATGGCGTTCGTGCTGCGCACCGTCCACAGCCATTTCGACGACCGCCCAAAAGTCGGAAAGTTCTTCCAGGCCAAGGACCGCCAATCGGTCGCCACATTCTTCACGGTCACGGCCAAATCACAGGGCGGCGGCGCCATCGCCGGTCTCGCCATCGTCTCGATGGCCGGCGGCAGCGGCAGCGCGGCCGGGGCCGTGCTCTACGACGACGCCGTACGCTTCGCCAAGAGCGAGCCCGCCATGATGAAGACGCTCAACCAGGCCTGGGCCGGGGCCTCCGCCAAGCCCCTCGCGCCGCCGCCGGCCGCCTCGGCACCGGGCGTGGCAGCGACGAGCTCCGGCGCCAACGTCGCGGTTGCGGCTGTGGGGACGGCGTCCTCGGGCGCAGAAGCGACCGCCGGTCCCGCCCCCGCCCACCTGGCCGGCCCGCAGCACCTGCGAATGGCCACCGGCGGCGATCGCAGCGCCAGCGTCGGCCTGCCCCCCGGATGGCGCCTCACCGCCGTTTCGGGCGGACAGCTCACGGCGGAGGGACCGAACGGCGAGATGGTCGGTCTCGGAATCATCTACCAGGGGATCCGGAACCCGGGGATGCGGATGCCCAACTTCGCAGGGATGCGGCAGGGTGCCCCGCTGGTCGCTCCATTCGGCGGCAACCTCTTCAGCAACTTCGCGAGCGTGACCAACCAGGTCCGTCACAACCAGCACCAATCCCCGGGAACCTTCAAGCTCACCCGCTCGGAAAATTTCCCAGGAAACCAGCAGGAACAACGGGTCGTCCAGGTCGCCTTCGAGCTGGACCTTCACGACGGCAAGGGAAACCGCAAGGGCACCGCCCGGATCGGCACCATGCACGTGCGGGGCCTCGACACCTGGGCCATGACCGTCAGCACCTCGAACATTCCGAGTGCGCTGGCCGAGGCGGAGGACCCGACCCTCAAGGCGATCCTTCGTAGCTACAGCCAGGACGGAAGGGTCATCGCTCGGGAGACCAACCAGGTCATCGCCGGGATTCACGCCAGCGCCCGGGCCGCTCAGAGCCGCGCCAACGCGCAGAGCGCCGCCAACGACGCCCACAACCGCGCCTTCGACCAGCACATGAAGGACCTCGATTCGAACAACAGCGCCTTCGAGGCCCACATGGATTCCCTCGATCGCTCGAGCAAGAGCTTCCAGAACTACCAGCTCGATCGCGAGGTCATCCAGGATAGCGACCGCAACGAGCGCGGCACCGTCGGAAACGGCTACGGCGACGCGCTCGTCAAGGCCAACCCGGATCGCTTCCAGTACGTGAAGCAACAGGACTTCATCAAGGGCGTCGACTACTAGATCCGCTCCCGGTGGTCGGCCGACTACAGCCAGCCCAGCGCGCGGCCCGCGAGGATGACGGCGGCGCCCCAGAGGCCGGCGGCGACGTCGTCGAGCATGACGCCGGGGCCGCCGCCCAGGCGCTCGGCGGCGCGGGCGGGCCAGGGCTTGAACTGGTCGAAGATCCGGAAGGCGACCACGCCCGCGACCAGGGCGCGCGTCGTCATGGGCGCGGCGATCCAGGTGACCAGCACGCCGGCGACCTCGTCGATGCAGACGATCTGCGGGTCCTTGATGCCGAGCCGGCGCTCGACCCGACCGGAGGCCCAGATTCCGACCAGCGTGACGATCACGGCGGCGGCCGCCACCGCGATCGGTCCGTGCGGGCGCAGCAGGAGATAGAGCGGGATCGCGCCCAGGGTTCCGGTCAGGCCGGGCGCGACCGGCATGTGGCCGCAGCCGAACCAGACCGCCAGAATGTGCGCCGAGACGTCGCGCCACCCGCGGAGCGGCGGCGGAGGTGTCGCCGGCGCCCTGCCCCGCCCCGCGCTCACGACCGCCAGAGCTTCTCGCGCTCGACGACGTCGAAGACCTCGCGCAGGATCTCGACGCCATTTCTGGCGGTCGCCTCGTCGATGGTCAGGGCCGGCTGGATGCGGAAGCTCGAGGCGTAGGCCATGGTCAAAAGGCCCCGGCGCACCGCCTCGGTGAAGATCCGTTCGGTCACCCGCCGTGGCAGCGGCGCCTTGGTCTTCTTGTCGGAGACCAGCTCCATGCGCAGCAAGAGGCCGGCGCCGTCGACGAAGCCGACGAAGGGGTAACGGTCCACGAAGGCTTCCAGCTCGCGTTTCAAGACCGCGCCGACGGCGTCGGCGTTTTCGACCAGCTTCTCTTCGTCGATGATGCGTAACGCGGTCGCGCCGGCGGCCGCCGCCAGCGGGTTGCCGCCATAGCTCGACGACGAGCCGGACGGGTTGCCCCAGGGCTTGGCCTGGGCGATCTCGTCGGTGGTGAGCAGGCCCGATAGCGGGAAGCCGCCGCCGAACGCCTTGCCGATCGTGACCACGTCCGGCCGAACGCCGGTGTGGTCGGTCCCCCAGCGGCGCCCGGTGCGCCCGAGGCCGGTGATCATCTCGTCGGCGATGAGGAGCGCGCCGAGCTCGTCGGCCAGCGCGCGTACCGCCGGAAGGAATTCTTTCGGGGGGATGACGTTGCCGGCCGTTCCCTGCATCGGCTCGACGATCACGGCCGCCACCGCGCCGGCACTGGCGGTCTTGACCTGCTTGCGGCCGACCTCGGCGCAGGCGATGCCACAGCTCGGGTACGAAAGACCGATCGGGCAGCGGTAGCAGTCCGCGTAGGGGATCTGGTGCGCGCCCGGCACCATCGGGCCGAGCTTGTCTTTGAAGGTCGAGCCCATCAGCGACAGCGCGCCCATGGTCTTGCCGTGAAAGCCGCCCCAGAAACCCACGAACTCGTACTTGCCGGTGTGGCACTTGGCCAGACGGAGCGCGCTCTCGACCGCCTCGGCGCCGCCCGAATAGAGCTGCAGGCGGTGAACGCCCGGCGCGGGTGGCGCCGCGGCCAGCCGCTCGCCCAGCTCGACCCGCGCCCGCGAGGTGAACGAGCCGACCGAGATCTTGGCCGCCTGGGCCTGCAGCGCGCCCACGAACGCCGGATGCGAATGTCCCAGGGCGTTGACGTTGATGCCCCCGATGAAATCCAGATAGGCGTTGCCGTCGACGTCGGTGACCGCGCTGCCCCGCCCCTCCTCGACCACGATCCCCGCCATGACGGCGTAGCCCTGCAGCCCGGGCGCGATGTGCTGATCCTCGCGGGCCCGCAGCGCGCGGCTCTCGGGACCGGGGATCGCGGTGACGATCTTGGCTTTTTGATTCTTGGGTTGCGAGCTGTTCATGCGGGCGACGGGGGGCGGCCGGAGAATACGAAATATTTGGACATTGGATAGTTCCATCCCCCGCTCACGACGAGCGAGGTGATCACGCGGGCCAATATGTACTGCAATCCGGCCAGGTCGTGCAGCAGGAACTCGCCGAGCGTATTGAGGGCCAGGCTGCTCCCCGACACCAGGAGGAAGCGCCAGAGTTGGCGTCCGGCGGCGACGCCGGTCGCGCCCCGGTAGGTGAAGTGGCGGCCGAAGGTGAAGCTGGTGATGGCGCCGACGCTGGCGGAGATCGCCGTGGCCGGCACCGGCCGGACGCCGACCAATGAGACCAGGGCGATCATCGTGACGTAGTCGGCCAGCGTGGACAGGATCGACGTGGCCACGTGACGGACAGCCTCCCAGCCGGAACGGCGCACGGGGGTTCCTCGAGCGGCGTACGTGCCCGACCTAGGCCGACCCGACGTGCGCGTCCGGCTTGGCCACGATCGCGTCGGGATCGAACGACTCCCCCGGCGGCTGGACCCTGGCCGGCTCGCGCGCGCGCAGCATCGCGATGATGCTCGAGAGGCGCTGCAGGACCGAGATGTTGGCCACCACGGCGATGATCGTCGTCGCCAAGATGATGGGGAGCTCCCGGAGCGCCAGCGAAGGGGAGCCCCCGAAGAGGGCCTGAGCCACCGGCGTGAATCCCATTCCGACTATCATGTAGGTGGCCCGCTCGCTACGGCGCATCGCGCCCCGGGGCGCCGGGACGCCCATGGCCTCTGCCTTGGCCGTCGTGTAACTGACCATGAAGCCGCCCACGAGAGCGGCCAGCACGATGAACAGCACCTGATCGTGTCCGCGGTAGTAGTAGATGAGCCCACCGAACAGAAAGAACTCGCCGTAGCGATCGGCGGCCGCATCGATCACCTCGCCCGCCTCCGAACCAATCCCCAGCTGGCGGGCCAAAAGGCCGTCGAGGATGTCGCAGAACGTGGAGAGCGTGGCCAGCGCCGCCGCCAGGCCGAACCATCCGAAGGCGATCGCGACGCCGGCGCCCAGGGCCGGGACCAGCGAGAACAGCGTCACCATGTTGGGCGTGATCCGGAGAGCGGCCAGGAAGCCGACGATCGGGTGGAGGAGCCAGTAGTACATCTCCATCGTCGCCTTGTTCAGAAACACGCTCCCGCCGTCGGCGTCGAGCCGCGCGTGCCGCGCCCGTCCGTGGAGCATCGCCCGCACGCCGTACGACAAGAAGACGGCGACCACGAAGCCGATCATGCCGAGGGCAAAATAGAGATCACGCATTTGACACGTCCTTCATGACAATCCGATCGTGCAGGTCGTCGCCGGAGAGCGCCCTCAACCCCGCCAGCGGTAGCTCGCGGCTCCCTTCGCGGGCCGAAGCATAGGCGGTCGCGATGAGCTGCACGCAGAGGAACGACTCCTCGGCCTCGCGTCCCACGAAATCGCCGCGCCCGATCGCCACCTTGAAGTCGTCGAAGAGCGAGTTGAACCAGGTGACGTGGCTGGAGTCCATCCAGTCCGACGAGATCGCCTGCCGCTCGAAAGCCCAGCTGGTGCCGCCGTCCGGCGCGCGCTCTTGCAGCGCCACCTCGATGTCGTCGTCCTCGACGCGAATGGCCCCGCGCTCGCCGTGCAGCGTGTAGAGCACCTTTCGAACCCCGGCGTTCCACGACAGATGCGCCGTCGCCACGCCCGTCGGGAAACGCAGGCTGCAGGAAAAGTCGTCCTCGGTGTCGAAGGCCCCCAGCGTCGCGGTACGCGCCGTGATCGCGCTCGGGTAGGCGCGCAGCCACTCGAAGGCCAGGTAGAAGGTATGGCTGCCGTGATCCATCGCGATGCCGCCACCCGAGTAGCGGCGCTCGCGGCGCCAGTCGGGTCGCCAGCCGGTCACCCCCTTGGCGTGGGTGTTGCGAAAGGTCTGCAGCGTGACCAGGTGGACCTTCCCGATTCGCCCCGCCTCCAGCACCGCCCGGACCGCCTTGATGACCGGCGCGTGCTTGTAGTTGTGACAGGGGAAAAGGACCCGCTCGGCGCGGACCGCGCTCTGCAGCATCCCGCGGGCATCGTCGATCGACGCGGCCAGCGGTTTTTCACACAGGACGTGCAACCCGCGCTCGAAGGCCGCGTTGGCGATCTCGGCGTGGTCGGAGGGGGGCGTCGCCACGTCGACGAAATCGAGCCGGCCGGCCTCGGCTGCCAGGAGCGACCGATGGTCGTCGTAAATTCGCGCCTGGGGCCACTGGGCCTGCGCGACTGCACGTCGCTCGGGGGAAATGTCGGCGATCGCCGACACCTCGACGTCTTGGAGATTTTCAGCGCGCCGTTTGTAACCGGCCGCATGTCCTTTCTCCATGATGAACCCGTAACCGACGATTCCGCCGCGCAGTTTCTTCATCTTATGCACCTGCATTAATCGCGTTTTCACGGGTCAGGTCAAGTTGGTCGGCGCTTGAGGTCCCGTAGCCAGGTGCCCTATCTTGCGGGTCACACTCCCCGAGCAAACTGCAAGCCGCGCGCCAGGACGCCTACAATGCATTGGGTCAAAACATGAGCACGAACCACTCCGAAGCGAGAGCCCTGGTCGTGGCGACCCACAACTTGATGCACGGGCTGCGCATCGAGGCGCTCGTTGCGCACTATCTTGCGCTGCGCGAGGCGGAAGGGCTGGACCTGCTCTGCTTGCAAGAGGATCGCTATTTGACCGGCCCCGGCGCTTCGGGCGACGAGCGCCCCAGCGCGCGGATCGTCGCGGCGCTCGGCGCCCCGTACGAGCTCGTTCGCGAAGACGCCTGTCCGGGTCTCTGCTTCATCTACGACTCGCGCACCCTCCGCTGCCGCTCCCGATCGGTCGTCGCGCTTCCGCGCCTGGGCTCGCTCTCCTGGTTCGAAAAGCTCTACATCGTCGGCGGCAAGACCAAGCAGAAGTACCTCTTGCTCGCCGAGATGGAAGCGCGAGACGGCGCCGCGACGTTCGCCGCGGTCTGCTTCCATCTGGACACGGCAGGTGGCAACACCCACCGCCTGACGCAGGTGTGCGCCATCGCGGAGGCCCTCGAGACGGCCGGCTTTCGGGCGCGCGCGATCGCCTGCGGCGATACCAACGCGTTTGCCCTGCGACGCCAGCCCCAGGCGCTCGAGACGTTGCTTGCGCCGCTCCGCAGCCTGGGTGCCGTCGACTGGGAGCCGGCGGCCCTGGCGTCGGTAGCAGCACCCAAGGCGCGCCCCACCCATTTCTTCGCGCGCCAGAACGAGCCCAAGCTCCCCCACCGCGTCGGCGTGCTGCTCGGCAAGCTGGGTCTGGATCTGCCCCGCCGCTACGACGTCGTGTGCACGAACCTGCCGGTCCGCCGGCGCGGTCAGGTCGCCACGCCCGGGTCCGACCACGACCTGGTTTGGGCCGCGCTGGAGGCGTAGCGTCGCCCACCTCGGAAAGCGCGAGATCCGTTGACGAAGGGGGGCTCGGAGATTAGGGTCCGCTGCCATGAGCGACGTGCTTTCAGCGAGCGATCCGGAGGTGTTCGCGCTCTGCCGCGCCGAGGAGCGGCGGCAGGCCGAGAAGATCCGTCTCATCCCGTCGGAGAACTACGTTTCGAGGGCGGTGCTGGAGGCCTCGGGCTCGGTCTTCACCAACAAGTACAGCGAAGGCTATCCGGGCAAGCGGTACTACGAGGGGCAGGAGTTCGTCGATCCGCTGGAGCAGCTGGCCATCGACCGGGCCAAGTCGCTGTTCGGCGCCGCGCACGCCAACGTCCAGCCGTATTCCGGATCGCCGGCGAACCTGGCCGTCTATCTGGCCTTCCTCAAGCCCGGCGACAAGGTGATGGGGCTGGCGCTGCCCATGGGCGGCCACCTCACGCACGGCTGGGGCGTCTCGATCACTGGCAAGTACTTCACGCCGGTGCAGTACGGCGTCCGCAAGGACACGGGGCGTCTCGACTACGACGAGATTCGCGACCTGGCGAAGAAGGAGCGCCCCGCCCTGCTCTGGGCCGGCGGGACCGCCTACTCGCGCCTCTGGGACTTCGAGACGATGGGCGCGATCGCGCGCGAGGTGGGCGCCCGGTTTTGCGCCGACATCGCGCACATCGCGGGCCTCATCGCGGGCGGCGTGCACCCGTCGCCGGTGGCGCATGCCGACGTGGTCACCACCACGACGCACAAGACGTTGCGCGGGCCACGGGGCGGCATGATCCTCTGCAAGACCGAGCACGCGCAGGCCATCGACCGCGCGGTGTTCCCCGGCCTGCAGGGGGGACCGCACGTTCACAACACGGCGGCGCTGGCCGTCGCGCTGAAAGAGGCGGCGCAGCCTTCTTTCAAGGACTACGCGAAGCTCGTCGTCTCCAACGCCCGGGTGCTGGCCGAGGCGCTCATGGCCAAAGGTTTCGATGTGGTCTCGGGCGGCACCGATAACCATCTGATTCTGATCGATCTGACGAGCAAGAACGTCTCCGGGAAGATCGCGGCCCGCGCTCTAGACAAGGCGGGGCTCGAGCTGAACTACAACTCGGTTCCCTACGACACCCGCAAGCCGTTCGATCCGTCCGGGATCCGGCTGGGCACGCCCTCCGTATCGAGCCGGGGGATGGGCGAAGCCGAGATGCGGCAGATCGCGGGCTGGATGGATCGCGTGGTCGGCAGCCCGACCGACGAGACCGCGGCGAAGGTCCTCGGCGAGGTGCACGAGCTGACCGGGAAATTCCCGGCGCCGGGCATCTCGATCTAGAGACGCCCGGTCGAATCGCCGGGACGACTATGACCAACCACAAACTCAGACTATCGACCGCCACGCGGGCGCTGACCGGGCTGGTGCTCGGCTCGGCGCTGCTGGCCGGCACGCTGCACGCCGAGACGATCGAGCTCCTCGACAAGACCAAGCTCAACGCGAAGATCATCCACTACTACGACGGGGTCTACACCGTCGAATCCAGCGGGCAGACCATCAAGCTGCCGAAGGAGAAGATCCGATCGATCTCCTTCCAGTTGCCGGCTCCGCGGGCCGAGTTCTCGACGCCCGAGAAGACCTTCGAGCGCTGGCGCAAGGCGCTGCTCGACGGCGCGGTCGAGCGAATGATCGACTGCTACGCCCTGGTCCAGCAGGGGATGCTGGCGACCCAGATGGGGCTCAGCCAGGCGCAGGACGGCTTCAAGAAGATGCAGAAAGAGGTCGAGGGAACCAAGTTCCAGATCAAGGATTCGAAGACCAAGGGCGACACCGCGACCTTGAAGGTCCTCCGCCAGAAGGGGGACGAGAGCGATACCGGCGAGGTGGCCTTCGTCCGTGAGAACGGCGAGTGGAAGATGCTTCTGCCGCAATGACCGGACCCGCCCCGAGATGAAGCGGCCGCTGCTCCTCGCGCTCGCCGCGTTCGGCGTCGCGTGGGTCTCGGGCGCGACCCCCGCGCGCGCCGCGATGTCGCTGGATCCGTTCCGCCGCGCGGGCGCCACGGCGGCCTCTGGCCTGAGCCCGTTTCGGGTGGCCGACGGGGATCCCGCGGCCGCCAACACGGGGACCGGGGCCACGACGTCTGCGCCGGCACCGACCAACGTTAACCTTCCCGTCGCGCCCCCAGCGGGCCCCGCCCCCAAGAGCTGTCAACGCGACGAGGACTGCGGCGGTGAAAACATCTGCCAGGCGAGCCTCTGCCAGCCGATCCAGATCCGCACCAACATCCTCTATCTCTACTATCGGGAGGGGGCCTTTCGCGAGGCGCTGCTCCTTTACTGGTCCCGCAAAGGGCCCAGCGGCTACACCGTCCTGGCGCCGTTTTATTGGCACGCCTGGAGTTCCGGCAGCGAGACGCGGATCGTGGCACCGTTCTTCTGGCGCTTCGAGGATCGCGTTCGCCAGAGCGTCGTCACGGTCATCGTGCCGATCCTCCCGGTCTCCTGGAGCCGGGAGCCGGGGGCGACCTCGTTCGCCGTCTGGCCGATCTTCTACGGGTCGAGCAAGTTCGGGTGGGCGGTGCCGTTTCTCGGGACGCTCGCCCTCGAGGACCCCGAGGAGCACAAATCCTTCGGCGTGGTGGGCTACCTTTACTGGTGGTGGCGGACGCCGAAACGCAACACCGATCTGGGCTTCCCGATCTTCTTCTCGACGCGCACCGAGAGCCACGCCTTCACCTATGCCGTCCCGCTCTCCTTCTACTGGCGGCACGACGACGACGCGAACACGCTGGCGCTGCCGCTGTTCTATCTGAATAGCCACAAGACCGGTTCCTGGTTCCTCACCTGGCTCGGCTACGAGCACCGCGAAGGGCCCGAATACGGCCGGTCGCTGGCCTGGCTCTACTATTGGGGCGGCGACGAGCACGCCCATTCGAGCTACCACGTGCTCTTTCCGCTGATCTGGGACTTCGAGGGCAAGGAAGACGGCGCGACGGTGGTCTTTCCGCTGCTCTGGAGCTTTCGCGGCCCGACGACCAACACGACGCTGGCATTCCCGGTGCTGCCGGTGCTGCACGTCCGAGACGGCAGCTGGTATTTCAACACCGTCTTCCCGCTGTGGTGGAGCAGCGGCGACGACAAGACCGGCCGGGCCCACCGCTTGCTCATTCCGCTCTTCTACTGGGATCGCTCCGACCGCGATCGCGCCACGACGCTGGTGACGCCGCTCGGCGGCTACGCCCGCGACGATCTGGCCGGCACCCGCACCTGGGCCATCCTGCCGCTGCTGTCGGGTGCGCACCGCGATCGCGGCGGCGAGCGGCGGATGATCACGCCGCTCTACCTGAGCCACGAAGACACGGCCGGGGACGCGATGACCCGACTCATCGGTCTGCTCTTTTACCGGCGGGTCGATGCGGCGGGCTCCACGACCGGGCTGTTTCCGCTGTTCTGGCACTTCAGCGACACCGCCACCGGTGCGACCGCGACCGCCTTCTTGCCGTTCTTCGAGCGCCGCTCGGGTCCGCGCGACACGACGACCATCGTGGGGCCGTTCTACTGGCGCCGGTTCACCCACGGCGGCTGGGGCGCCGGCATGTGGCCGGTCGCGTTCTTCGGCGACAACGCCGGTCGCAGCCACGCGGTGGTGTTTCCCCTCTTTTGGCACGTCGCGGGCGCCAGCACGTCCACCACGGCCCTGCTGCCGATCTTCTACTGGCACCGCGATTCGCACGGGACCGACTCGTTTTGGCCGCCGCTGCTCTTTCTCGGCAACCACGGCGGCGAGAGCTACGCGATCCAGTTCCCGCTGCTGTTTCACGTCGCCAGCGAACGCGACGGAACGAGCACCACGGTCACACCGCTCGGGTACGTTCACCGGGACCGCGACGGCTGGAGCCTCGCGGTGGGGCCGCTGGTGCCGCTTCTCTACGCGCGCAGCGGTCACAACCAGTCCCACTTCGTGTTTCTGCCGTTCATCTGGCACTTCGAGGATCGCACCGCCGACCGATCGACCACCGTGGTCGGCCCCTTCTGGCACCGGCGCTGGGGCGGGGAGACCACCGACGCGCTCTTCCCATTCCTTCACTATCGGCGCGGCGCGCGCCCCGGTGGGGACGACGAGACCAGCTTCACCATCTTCCCGCTGGTCCACTACCGACGGGACGCGGAGTCGCGGGTCCTGGTGACGCCGATCGGCGCCTCCGTCCGCAGCCGCGACCGGGACGCGGGCTTCCTGGGTCCCTACTTCTGGTACGACGACCAGAACCTCAACGTTCGCTTCATCCCATTTCTCCACGCCGACATCGCCCGCCGCGACAGCGGCCAGCGCCTGCGGCAGTGGGGACCCTGGTTCCAGATCGACGCGCCGGGCGCCAAGGTCCAGGGTCTCTTTCCGCTCTTCGGCCACTACGCGGACGCGCACGAGAGCGATACCTGGGTGGCGCCCACCTTCTTCCACTCCCGGAGCGACAACGGCGACCAGGTCGACGCGCTGTTCCCGCTCTTCTGGCATTCGTCGCTAGGCGGACGGACCACCACGGTGGTCGGCCCCTACTTCGACCGCAAGACGCCCGACAGCCACGCGAGTGGCCTGGTCCCGCTCTACTTCCACGCGGAGAACGCCCACCGGACCATGACGGCGGTGGTCCCGCTGCTCTACTACCACTGGCGCGCGGCCAACGAGAGCTCCGAGTGGCTCTCCTGCGGACCGTTCTTTCACAGCCGCACCGCCGATGGGTCCTCCACCGGCTTCTTCCCGCTCTTCTGGTCGACGACCACCAAGGATCGGCGCCACGACATCTTCTTCCCCCTCTTCTGGCACTTTGCGGACACGACCGCCGGCACCAGCTGGACCCTGCTGGGACCGTTCTACGGGTCGACCTCCGGTGCCCGGCGCACCCGCGGGATCCTACCCATCGCCTGGTACACCCGCGACGCGGGCAACGGCGACTCCGCCCAGGCCGTTCTCCCGCTCTTCTATGAAGCCAGCGGCCGCGATCACGTTTCGTTCTATACGCTGCTGGGCGGCTACCACCGGAATGGCCCGGCCCATTTCTGGTACGCCGGTCCGATCGTCCACACCGACAGCGTCCAGAGTAAGTTCTCGATGGTCTTCCCGCTCTGGTTCAGCCACACCGACAAGGCGACCGAGACCAACACCACCGTCATCCCGCCCCTGCTCCACGTCTCGCGTGGCAATCCGGAGTCGGGGCTCTCCAGCACCCTGGTGCTGTTCTGGCACTACCGCGATATCGCGACCTCGACCTGGTTGGGGCTGCCGCTCTACTTCGACGTGCACGAATACCATCTCTCGCGCACCACGCTGCTGCTGCCCCTGCTCTTCCGCCACGAGAACGAGGTCGAGCACGACACCACCTGGATCGCGCCGCTGTTCTATCGCCACTCGACGCCGACCGACATCAGCATGGTCGCCTTCCCGCTGGTCTGGGACTTCAAGCGCGACCAGGACCGGACGACGGTGGTGTTCCCGTTCTACGTGCACTGGCGCCGCGCCGACCACGACACCACCTACGTCTTCCCGAACTACCTCTATCGGCAGGGGCTGGCCTCGAACGGCACGCCCGACGGGACGTACCGGCGGTTCGTGCTGCCGTTCTATGATTCCGGCGTCAAGCGTCCGGGCGATTTCATGTGGGAGGTCTTCGGGGGGCTGGTCGGCCACGAACGGATCGGCACGCACAATTTTCTGCGGCTCTTCTACCTGACCATCGAGACCGCCCAGAGCTCGCGCGCGCAGACCGCCTGGTACAGCCAGCCGGTCAGCCAGCCGCGCAAGGCGGTTCGCCGCAGCCTCAGCGTCGCCGGCTGGTAGCGGGCGCAAGGGCCGCCGGCTCGGTCGAGACCGGCGACACCGGATCGGAGGTTGCCAGCGCATCCACCGGCTCGCCGAGCAGGCGTGCGCGCAGCGTCCCGACCAGAAACATCGAGCCACAGACGACGACCAGGCCACCGGGACCGGCCAGCAAGCGTCCGGTCGCCAGGCCCGAGGTGGCGTCGTCGTTGGTCACCACCTCGGCGAAATGGCGTCGCGCGTGGGCCGCCAGAGCGTCGGGCGACAGGGCGCGCTGGCTCTCCGAGCGGGTCGCCACCACCGCGTTCACCACCGGTGCCAGCGCCGACAGGATCGCCTCCGGATCCTTGTCGCGCGCGATCGAGACCAGCGCCACCACGCGGCGGCCGGCGGCGATCGCGGGGAGCGCCGCCGCCAGCGCGCGTGCCCCTTCGGCGTTGTGCGCGCAATCGAAGAGGAGATCGTTTCCGAGGCGTTCGAGACGTCCGGGCCAGGTGGTGCCGGCCAGCGCCGATCCGATGGTCGCCGGCTCGAGAGCGCGCCCGAGACGCGCCGCCGCAGCGCCCGCGAGCGCGACGGCAACGGCCGCGTTGTCGCGCTGGTGCGGGCCGTCGAGGCCGAGCGGTCCGACCGGCGCCTGGAAGTCACGGCCGAGCCGGGCCAGCGGCGCGCCGATCTGGGAGGCGATGGCCGCGATCTCCTGGTCGGCCTCGGCGGGCAGGTGGCCCAGGAAGCAGGGAATGTTGGGCTTGAGGATCCCGGCCTTCTCTCGCGCGATCGCGCGCACCGTGTCGCCCAGGTAGGCGGTGTGGTCGATGCCGATCGAGGTGATGGCGGTCGCGAGCGGCTCCGCGGCCGTGACCGCGTCGAGCCGGCCACCGAGCCCGGTCTCGAGCACGGCGATCTCGACCCCCGCTTCTGCCAGCGCGACAAAGGCCAGCACAGTCGCGATCTCGAAATAGGTCAACGGGACGCCCGTTGCGGCCAGGCCACGATCGAGGGCCGCCAGCCGATCGCCGTCGATCTCGCGGCCGTCGATCCGGATCCGCTCGGTGAAGCGGGCCAGGTGCGGCGAGGTGTAAAGCCCGGTGCGCAGCCCCGCGGCGCGCAAGATCGCCTCGGCCATCGCCGCCGTCGATCCCTTGCCGTTGGTCCCCGCGATCTGAACCGCCGCGAATCGCTTCTGCGGGTTCCCCAGCAGCGCCAGTGCCCGCCGGACCGGCTCGAGCCCCAGATCGACCCCCAGTGACTGCGCGGTGGTTAGCCGGGCCAAGAGATCGGCATAGCGCGGGGTCGACATCGGACTACCTTGCGGCCCCGCGCCTATGACTGGGCGCGTGGACCCAGCAGCTTGAGCAGGCTGGCCAGCGTCGCCCGGGTCTGGTTTCGATGCACGATCTTGTCGAGGAAACCGTGGTCGAGCAGAAACTCTGCGCGCTGGAACCCAGGCGGCAGGCGCTGACGGATGGTGTTCTGAATGACGCGCGCCCCGGCGAACGCGATCAGCGCCTTCGGCTCGGCCAGGATGACGTCGCCCAGCATGGCGAAGCTGGCCGCGACGCCACCGGTGGTCGGGTTGAGCAGCACCGAGATGTAGGGCAGGCCGACTTCTCGCAGCCGGCCCAGCGCGGCCGAGGTCTTGGCCATCTGCATGAGCGACAGCACCCCCTCTTGCATCCGGGCGCCGCCCGAGGCGGAGAAGACCAGGGCGGGCGCGCGGCGTTCCAGCGCCCGCTCGAAGATGCGCGTCACCTTCTCGCCCACCACCGAGCCCATCGATCCGCCCATGAACTCGAAGACGAAGACGCCGATCTCGACCGGGGTCCCCTCGATCCGGCCGGAACCGGCGCGAACCGCGTCGGCCCCGCCCGAGACCCGGCGCGCCGCCCGCAGGCGGTCGCCGTACTTCTTGGAATCGCGAAACCCCAGCGGATCGACGCTCTCGATGGTCGCGTCGGCCTCGACGAAGCTGCCGGGATCGAGGATCAGCTCGAGCCGCCGGGCCGACGCGAGCGGAAAGTGATGCTCGCATTGCGGGCAGACATTGTGGTTCTTGTTCAGATTGTCGGTGTCGAGCACCGCCCGACAGCCGGGGCACTTGGTGAAAACCCCGGCCGGGACGCTGCGTTTCTCTTCCGACAGATCGTCTTCCCGATCCTCGCGCTTGTACCAGGCCATCCGCCGATCGCGAGAATACACTGAGCGGCGCGCCAATTGGTTTGTTATGCTGCGCGCGTGCATTTCGGGGCGTGGCACGCGATCTCCGACGCGAGAGCGTCGGCGCCAGAGGTTGCCGGTGTTTTGCAGACCCGCGCGGAGGGGGCGATGGACTATCGCGCCGGCCGCAGCGCGATGGTCTTCTATGCCTGCACCGATCCGACCGAGACCCTGCGCCGGTTCGTGGTCGGGCGCGGCGCGCGTCAGATCGAGCGCGCCGTGAGCGCCGGGGCCCGCTGGATCCGCTTCGCCGAGGCGACTCATCCGCAGGACGAGCTCGATCGGCTGCTCAAGGGCTTCGTGGAGCGGTTCGGGTCGCTGCCGATCAGCAACGCCGGAACCGCCCGGCGCGCGACCACTCCGGCCGGCGGCGAGCCGGCGTGACGGGGCGGATGCCGCGGACCCAGGGACCCGGCCTCACCTACCGCGACGCTGGCGTCGACATCGACGCGGGCGACGCGCTGGTCGAGCGGATCAAGGGACACGTCCGGCGCACCCGGCGGCCCGAGGTCCTGACCGGTCTGGGCGGCTTTGCCGGTCTCTGCGCCCTGCCCTCGCGCTACAAGGAGCCGCTGCTGGTCTCCTGCACCGACGGGGTCGGGACCAAGCTCAAGCTGGCTTTCCTGGCGGGCCGGCACGACACGGTGGGGATCGATCTGGTGGCGATGAACGTCAACGACCTGGTCGTCTGCGGGGCCGAGCCGCTGTTCTTCCTGGACTACTTCGCCTCCGGGCGGCTGGAGGTGGGGGTTGCCGAGCGGGTGATCTCCGGGATCGCCGACGGCTGTCAGGCCGCCGGGTGCGCCCTCCTGGGGGGCGAGACCGCCGAGCTCCCGGGCTTCTACGCCGACGGCGAGTACGATCTGGCCGGGTTCTGCGTGGGGGTGGTGGAGAAGAGCCGCCACATCGACGGCCGGGAGATCCGGGCGGGAGATCGCCTGCTGGGGCTGGCGTCGTCCGGGTTTCATTCGAACGGCTACTCGCTGGTGCGGAAGGTGTTCCTGGAGAAGATGGGACTCGGCCTCGACGCCACGCCGGCCGAGCTGGGCGAGCCGCTCGGGCAGGCCCTGCTGCGCCCGACCAAGATCTACGTCCGGGCCATGCGCGCGCTCGCCGACGCCGATCTGCTCCGCGGGGCGGCGCACATCACGGGAGGTGGCCTGGTCGACAATCCGACCCGGATGCTGCCGGAGGACGCGCGGCTCAAGCTGCAGATCCGCCTCGGGAGCTGGGAGGTGCCGCCGGTCTTCGGCCTCCTGGCGCGCGGGGGCGGCGTGGCCGCGGAAGAGATGCGCCGCACCTTCAACATGGGCATCGGCATGCTGATCTGCGTGCCGGCCGATCGGGTGGCCGACGCCACCACGCTGCTCGAACGCGCGGGCGAGCAGGTGTTCGCCGTCGGCGAAGTCGCGCCCTCCGACGCGCCCGGCGCGCCGGTGGAGTTCCTGGCGCCGTGAACGTCGGGGTGCTGGTTTCGGGCAGCGGGACCAACCTGCAGGCTCTCATCGATCGGAGCAAACGCGGCGAGCTCGGCCCGGCGCGGCTGGCGGCCGTAGGGTGTAACGTGCCGGACTGCCCGGCGCTGTCGCGCGCGCGCGCCGCGGGCTTGCCCACCTTCGTGGTCGACCACCGCGATTTCTCCGCCCGGGCCGGGTTCGACCGCACGCTGGCGACGTCGTTGCGGGCGCATCAGGTCGATCTGGTGGTGCTGGCGGGCTTCATGCGTGTCTTGAGCGGCGAGTTCCTGGACGCCTTCCCGGGCCGGGTCATCAACATCCACCCCGCTCTTCTGCCGGCGTTTGCCGGGACACGGGCGCAGCGGCAGGCGCACGACGCGGGGGTCAAGATCGCCGGCTGCACTATCCACTTCGTCGACGGCGGCGTCGACACCGGCCCCATCATCGCCCAGGCCGCCGTCCTGGTGCAGGACGACGACGACGAAGAGGCCCTGCGGGCCCGCATCCTGGCAGAAGAGCACCGGCTCTTGCCCGCGGTCGTGCGCGCGATCGCCGAGCGGCGGGTGGTGCTGGAGGATCGCAAGGTCCGTATCCTGGGAGCGTCTCCCGCCGGGGACGCCCTCCGCAGCCTGTAGCGCCTTGGTCGATACCAATTTTTACGACGTCGTCGTCTGCGGCGGTGAGCTCGGCGGGCTCATCGCCGCCGCGCTGCTGGCCCGGCGCGGATTTCGGGTGCTGCTCCTCGGCTACGACACGGAGCAGGCCGCCTTCGACGCCGGCGGGATCTCGCTCTCGCGCGCGCCGGCGTTGCTGCCGCCGCTCGACGATCCGCAGTCGGCGCGTCTCTTCAAGGAGCTCGACTGCGCCTCGCTGGTCAAGCGCCGCGCCACCCTCTCGCCGCTGGTCCGGATCGTGCTCGGCAAGCACCGGATCGATCTGACGGCCGACGCGGGCGCGCTCAAGCGCGATCTCGCCGGGGCGCTCGGCGGATCCGAAACCCAGATGGCCGTCGCCCTGGAGCGCATCGGTTCGCTGGGGCGCATCGCCGAGCCGCTGCTGGCCACCGCCATGACGTTGCCCCCGCACGGGTTCTGGGAGCGTCGCGAGGTCGGACGGCTCCAATCGCTGTTGCCGCGAGCGGGGGATGACCCGCTGGCGCCGCTGGCCGCCGACCATCCGCTGCGGGCGCTGGCCGCCGCGCCCGCCGCCCTCGGCACCGGCCTCATCCCCAGCGACATCGGCGGACTGGCGGAGGCCCGCGCGTTTGCGCTGGCCCGCCGCGAGGCGCACGTTTTCGACGGCGGCCTGGCCGCTTTCCAGGAGCTGCTGCAGCAGCGCCTGGAGACCTTCGGTGGCGATCGGCGCCCACGGGTCGAGCCGGTGGGCGTCGTCGTTCGCCGCGGCCGTGCGGTCGGGGTTCGCGTGCGCCCGCGCGACGAGACCATCGGCTGCCACTGGTTGATCTGGGCGAGCGCCTCGGCGTCGCTGCGCGCTGCGCTGGGCGGTTCGGCTCCCCAGGTGGTGTCTCGCAAACGCCCGTCCGCGCTGCGCATCGCCGGGTACCGCTACGGGCTCTCGCTGCTGGTCGGTCCGGGCGCGTTGCCGGCCGGCTCGCCGTCCCGGATGCTGGCGATCGGCGATCCGGCGCGCCCGCTGCTGGAGGACAACGCGATCGCGGTGACCGTCGGTCAGCCCGCCCCGCGCGATCCGGGCCGGATCCCGATCTGGGTCGAGTGCGGCGTCTCCGCCCATCTGGTCGACGCCGGGCCGAGTTACCTGCGGGCCTTGCGCGGTCGCGTGGTGCACACGCTGGCGCAGATCTATCCCGAGCTCGAGCGGCATCTCATCGTGCGCGCCTCTCCGTACGACGGTCTGCCGCCCGAGCGCGGCGTCGAAGGCGGCGCAGCGCCGGCCCCGAAATCGCCGCCGGCGTTCGTCCCGGCGGCCCCCCCCACGCCGCCGCCGCTCTACGCGCGCGCCGCCTCGGGGCCCTTCGACGTGGTCGGGACACCGCACGCCACGGGGATCAAGAACCTGCTCCTGGTCGGGCGAGAGAACCTCCCCGGCCTCGGTCTGGAGGGCGAGCTGGTCGCGAGCTGGGGCGCCGCCCGACTGGTCGGCGGCGGTCCCGTGCGGCGCCTGCGCCGGCGGACTCTCCTGAGCTAGCGGCCGCGGCGGCGGCAGTAGCCGGCGATGAGCTGCGCGTGCTCGGGCGGCAAGGCGATGAAGCGAACGCCGGTTCGCCGAAATGCGCCCACGCTGGTGTCGCTCACGACCAGCCCGCGGGCCGAGATCTCTTCGCCCGAGCCGGGCAGCGCGAATGAGAGCGCCACCTCGGTGCGCGGCATGACCGAGCTGCCCCGTGGCCGCTTGATGGTCATGCCGGCCGGGGCAATGTCCTCGGCCTGACAGAGCTGAATGGGGCTGCCGGCGACGGCCAGCGCCTTTTTGACCGCGAAGACCGCGGCCACGCGGGAGGTCTGACGGCGGTCCTGGGGGGCGCGGCGCCTATCGTTGCTCATGCTCTAGATAGTAAAGCGCTCACAAGAGAGCGCAAAAAAAGCATGTTTGGCCTGGCCCCCCGGGCGCCGCGCGCCAACGGGCCGCGCCCTACCCCAGCGGCTGGGCTTCTTCGAGGATGAAGTTGGGGATGTCGTCGACGACCAGATAGGCCAGCTTGCAGGAACCGCACTCGAACGCCGACTCGTCGCCGCGCAGCTTGAGCGCACCCTTGCACTTCGGGCAGGCCAGGATCTCTATCAATTCGGGGTTGAGCGCCATTGGCCGTATATAACCCATTCGGAGTACGATGACCGGGCCCCCATGAGACGCGCCCTCTTCGCGGTTCTCCTCGCCGCCGCCCTCGGGATGTTCGCCTGGACCCTCCGACGCTTTACCCGGATGATCCTGGCCGGTCGACCCGACGGACGGCTAGACCATCCCGAAGCGCGCCTCGACTCCGTGCTGCGCTACTTCTTCGGCCAGAAGAAGGTCATCGAGAAGACCACCATCCCCGCCAAGCGCTGGCCGCGCTTCGTGAGCGCGATGGGGAGCAAGTACCACTTCCTGATCTTCTGGGGCTTCATCTTCATCACCGTCGGTACGGTGGAGACGATCGTGGGGGGGCTCTTCCCGGCGTTCACCTGGCAGCGGCTGCTCGGGCACACCGTCGGCCAGGCGCTGACGGGGATCATCGACGCGTTCTCGCTGGCCGTCCTGCTGCTGGTTGGATTCGCGTTCTTCCGCAGGATCGTGCTGCAGCCGCGCCTCATTCCGATGAGCCGCGACGCCGCCGCGATCCTGAGCGCGATCGGCCTGCTCATGCTGACGTACTTCGGGATGCGGCGCCTCGATGGCCCGTCGGCCCAGGCCTGCTGGTGGGCGCACGTGGTCATCCTGCTGGCCTTCCTGAACTACCTGCTCTACTCGAAGCACAGCCACATCCTGGCGGCGCTGCCCAATATCTACTTTCGCAAGCTCGGCCAGCGGGGCGTCCTGCCCAAGCTGAACATGGAGGCCGACGACATCGCGGCCACCGGCGTCGTGCAGGGGTGGAAGGATTTCACCTGGAAGTCGCTCCTCGACGGCTTTGCCTGCACCGAGTGCGCGCGCTGCACCAACAACTGTCCCGCCTACAACACCGGCAAGCCGCTGTCGCCCATGCAGGTCATTCACGACGTGCGCGACGATCTGCGCACGCGGATGCCGGACCGCGGCCCGCTCGACACGCTGCTCGACAGGTTTCAGCACGGCGCGGGCGCCGCGGCGGACACCGAGCAGCCGCTCATCGGCGGGCGGACCAGCGAAGACGTGCTGTGGGCCTGCACCACCTGCGGCGCTTGCCAGGAGGTCTGCCCGGTCTTCATCGACCACCCCGAGAAGATCATCCAGATGCGGCAAAATCTGGTGATGGTCCAGGAGAAGGTGCCGCCCGATCTGGCGCGCGCCTTCACCAACCTGGAACGCAACGGCAACCCCTGGGGGATCGGCGCCGACAAGCGGATGGACTGGGCCGACGGCCTCGGCGTGCCGACGCTGGACGACAAGCCCGACGCCGAATATCTGCTGTGGGTCGGCTGCGCCGGCGCCTACGACGACCGGATCAAGAAGCAGACCCGCGCTCTCGTGGAGGTGATGCGGGAAGGGGGCGTCGACTTCGCGGTGCTGGGGCTCGAAGAAGGCTGCACCGGCGATCCGGCGCGGCGGTCCGGCAACGAGATGCTCTACCAGATGCAGGCGCAGCAGAACGTCGAGACCATGAACACCAAGAAGGTCAAGAAGGTGATCACCGCCTGCCCGCACTGCCTGCATACGATCAAGAACGAATACCCGCAGCTGGGCGGAAACTTCGAAGTCCGGCACCACACGCAGCTCATGCGCGAGCTCGTGGCCGAGGGGAAGATCGAGATCGATCGCGACGCCGATGGCGCCAAGAAAACCGGCGCACCGGGCAAGCTGACCTTCCACGATCCCTGCTACCTCGGCCGCTGGAACGGCGAGTACGATGCCCCCCGCGCGGTGCTGGACGCCCTGCCCGGCGGCCCGGGGGATCGACAGGAGCTGCCCCGCAACAAGGAACAGGGATTCTGCTGCGGCGCCGGCGGCGGCCGGATGTGGATGGAAGAGAAGATCGGCACCCGGGTCAACCACAACCGGACCGACGAGATCCTGGCCTCCGGCGCCGAGACCGTTGCCACCGCCTGCCCGTTCTGCACCATCATGCTGCGCGACGGCGTCCAGGACCGGAACGCGGGCGAGCGCGTCCAGGTCCTGAACGTGTCCGAGCTGCTGGCTAAGTCGATGAAGCGGAAGAAGCAGATCGACGCGGCGCAAGCAGCACCGCAGCCGCCGCCAACGTGACGGCGCCGGTGGCGACGAAGACCGTCGGGTAGCCGAGCAGGCCCGCGACGGACCCGAGCGGGGCCAACCCCACGATCCCGATGTTCATGGCGCCGTTGGCCCACCCGAGCAGACGGGGACGCTCGCTGCCGGGCACGCCGGCCAGCACCAGGGTCATGAGCGCTGGGAAGACGATGCCGTGCGCGACGCCGAAGGCGGCGCCGACGGCGACCAGGTGCGCCGGGCCGAGCAGGCCCATCGCGATCACGGCGAGGCCGTAGCCGACGCCGCCGGTCAGGGCCACCGGGCGGTGGCCGGTGCGATCCGCGAAGCGGGCCAGCGCGAAGCGCGAGGTCAGAGCGGCCACGGTGTAGGCCGCGAAAAAGCCGCCCACCGCGCTCACCCCGCGGGCGAGCGCGAACGGCGCGACGAAGGTGAACATCGAACCGGCGGCTAGCGCGCCGACCCCGAGCACCACGAACACGGGCATCCGCGCGCGAACCGCGGACCAGCTGTCGGCGTGCGGATCTGGGGCATCTGGCGCGCGCGGGCGTTCGTCGACTGCGTCGGCCGGCAATCTGCGGCAAAGCCGCGCGCCGATGAGCGCCGCCGCGGCCGCCAGGGCGAAGACGGGACGAGCCCCGAAGCGCGCCGCGATCGGCTCGGCGACGACGGGCGCCACGGCGTTCATCCCCAGACTGGCGGCGCCGAAGATCCCCAGCGCTTGGCCGAGACGTCCCGGTGGCGCTACCTCCGCGCAGAGGGCCATCCCCGCGCCGAAGCAGAGCGCCCAGGCGATCCCTTGCAACCCGCGCAGCAACGCTGCGAACGGACCGGCGCTGTGCATGAACATGAATCCGATCGCCGACACCGCCAGCACGAGATCGCCCGCCGTCATCGTTCGGCGCAGGCCGAGGCGCCTCGCGATCGGGCCAATCGCCGGGCTCACCGCCAGGCTCAGCACGCCGAAGGTGGCCATGACCGCGCCGATCTCCCGCGCGCTGGCGCCGTAGCCGACCGCCAGCAGCTTGGGGAGCAGCACGAAGGTCGAGTAGGCGAACCCGAAGAAGAGCTGCGCGACGATCACGTCGATGAAGGCGCGGCTGGCGAGCGGCGGGTCGGCCGCACGGGCCACGCCAGTGGGGGAATCGATCGTCGTCGACGCAGAACGACTGTCGGGGTCGGCGTCTTCTTCGCTACCTGATCTGGGCCGGTACATGTTCGCTCCGAGGTTCCCGGCCTGGGAGCGAGTGAGACCGCCTCACCCTCTCCGCCGCCGGCGAGAGAGGGTGGGTCGACTTGGCTGCTGCTCAGCGGTCGCGCACGCTCTCTCGGCCGCGCTTACGTGCGACGACGAGCGTCGCAAGCGCGGGGACGCCGTGCTGCCACGGGCGGATCGAGAGAGCGGAGAGCAGATTCATTGGGTGAGCTTCGATATTGGCGCAAACACCCGATGGCCGTCAAGGGTGCGGGTTGAACCGACGGCTAGGCTAGTTAAGATCGGTACCAAGGCGCATCATCGATGAGCTCATGTGGGCGTTGGCGAGGCGGTGGCTCTTTCCGATCCTTCCGTTCTTGGCGTTGCCTTGCGCGACGGTGCCTGCCTGCGATGGCTCGAGCTTGGAGACGTACACACCGTACGACACCTGCCTGCCACCCTGTATCGAGGGACCGCTGCTGGCTTGCATCGGAGCGGCGACCTCCTGCCAGAAAGAGACCGACCAGACCTGCTGGAATAGCGGCGCCTATCAGCAGACGTTCCCGATCTTGACGATCATCGACAACATGAACAGCCAACTTCCGACCACGGAGAGCAGCTTCTACGCGCGAGACGGGTCGATCTGTCTCCGCATCGAAAGCGGCGTGGACGCCGATGGCTCCGCGCAATCTTCCTACTACGACGCCAGCGGGACCCTGCTCGGCAGCAGCGTCCAGATGGCTTCGACGGGCAACGTCTGGAGCTGCGGCGGCCAGCGATACCTTGGAAACGCGACGGACAGCCCCGCCTGCACCAACGACCCCAGGACCCTGCTGGCGCTGGGCGAAGGCTGCTCCTCGTTCGCCGCGCCGAGCTGCCCATGACCGTTGTCTTGGGGGCTAACTGTCTCCGGAAAACATCCGGCGAACAGGAACATCACGGCACCTTGGCTCCGTCCCTGTTCATGTTGCGAATGAATCGCGTGATTCGGCGATCGGGATCGTAGCCGGCGGCTTTCCAGAAGCCCGTCGCCCAGGGGTGGTCCTTCTCGACGAGAGCCGTGATTCGCCGGACGCCCCAACGGGCGAAGGCCCGCTCCGCTTCGGCCACCAGGGCGCGCGCGACGCCGCGGCGCCGGTGCTCGGGATGGACCGCCAATCGGTAGATGTTTCCGCGCCAGCCGTCGAAGGTCGCGATGACCGATCCGACGACACGGCGATCGATCTCAGCGACCAGGCAACGGGCGCGGTCGCTGGCGGCGACGCGCCGGAGATCGGCGAGCGTGTCGGTCACGCTGGGCGTGGCGTCGGATTCGGCCCACGGCCGCAGAAGCGCCCGGCCCTCCCCCGTTCTGAACCGACGGACTTTCATGTCACCCGGAGCCTACCTGGACGACGCGGATCGTGCGGCGCGCGTCTCGCGCCTACTCCTCGTCCTCCCGAACCGCCGCCAATCTCGTCAGCACGCCCATGTCCTCGAGCGTCGTCACGTCGCCGCGCACGGCGCCGCTGGTGGCGATCTCCCTGAGCAGCCGTCGCATGATCTTTCCGGAGCGCGTCTTCGGGAGCGCGTCGGTGAAGCGGATCTCGTCGGGGCGCGCCAGGGCGCCGATCTCCTTGACGACGTGGGCCGCGAGCGCCTTTTTCAATTCGGGCCCCGCCTCTACGCCGGCCTTGGGCGTCACAAACGCGAAGATCGCCTGCCCCTTGAGCTCGTGGGGTGGCCCGACCACCGCGGCTTCCGCGACGCTCGGGTGTGAGACCAGCGCGCTTTCGATCTCCGCCGTTCCGAGGCGGTGCCCGGCGACGTTGAGCACGTCGTCGACGCGGCCCATGACCCAGAAGTAGCCGTCTTCGTCCTGCCTCGATCCGTCGCCGGTGAAGTAGACGCCCGGCACTTCGGTCCAGTATTGCTTCGTGTACCGCTCGGGATCGCCGTGAATGCCGCGCAACATCGACGGCCACGGCTTCTTGATCACCAGGAAGCCGCCCTCGTTGGGCGCGCACGGCGTGCCGTCGCGCTTGACGACGGCGGCGTCGACGCCGAAGAACGGGCGCGTGCAGCTGCCGGGCTTGGTGGACGTGATCCCCGGCAGCGGCGTCATCATGATGGCGCCCGTCTCCGTCTGCCACCAGGTGTCGACGATCGGGCAGCGTCCGCCGCCGATGACCGCGTGGTACCACATCCAGGCTTCGGGATTGATCGGCTCGCCGACGCTGCCGAGCAGCCGCAGCGACGACAGGTCGTGCTTCTTCGGCTGGTCGTCGCCCCAGCGGACGAACGCCCGGATCGCGGTCGGCGCCGTGTAGAAGATCGAAACCTTGTGCCGTTCGATGATCGACCAGAAGCGGTCTTTCTCCGGGTGATCGGGCGCGCCTTCGTACATGACGGTCGTTGCGCCGTTCGAGAGCGGCCCGTAGACCACGTAGCTGTGCCCGGTGACCCAGCCGACGTCGGCGGTGCACCAGTAGATGTCGTCCTCGCGCAGATCGAAGACCACCTTGGTCGTCAGGTGGGCGCCCAGCAGGTAGCCGCCCGTGGTGTGGACGACCCCCTTCGGTTTCCCCGTCGTCCCCGAGGTGTAGAGGATGAAGAGCGGGTGCTCCGACGGCAGGCTGGCCGGCGGGCAGTCGGCCGACGCCGTCTTCATCAGATCGTCCCACCACAGATCACGGCCGCCCTGCATCGTCACGGCGTCGCCGGTTCGCTTGACGACCAGGCAGCTCTTCACCGTCGGCGTCTCCGCCAGCGCGCCGTCGACGTTGCTCTTGAGCGGCACCGACTTGCCGCGCCGCCAGCCCCCGTCGGCGGTGATGCAGAGCTTGGCGCCGCAGTCGTTGATCCGGTCGCGCAGCGCCTCGGACGAAAAGCCGCCAAAGACCACGGTGTGGGTGGCGCCGATGCGCGTGCAGGCCAGCATGGCGATGGCGGCCTCCGGAATCATCGGCAGATAGATCGCGACCACGTCGCCCGCGACGATCCCCAGCCCCTTCATGACATTGGACAGCTTGCAGACCTCGGCGTGCAGCTGCCGGTAGGTGAGCTTGCGGCTGTCCCCCGGCTCGCCTTCCCAGTCGAGCGCGATCTTGTCGCCGCGGGTCTCGAGGTGTCGGTCGAGGCAGTTCGCCGAGATGTTCAGCTCGCCACCGTCGAACCAGCGGGCCCAGGGAAGATTCCAGCTCATCACCTTGGTGAAGGGACGGCTCCAGAGAAGCTCGGCCTGCGCGGTCTCCCCCCAGAACCCTTCCGGGTCATCGATCGATCGCCGGTAGAGCTTCTCGTACGCGGCCGCGTCGTTGATCTGCGCGCGGGCCGTGAACTCGGGTGGTGGGGGAAAACGTCTACCCTCGCGCGAGACCGACTGGATGGTGCCTTTGGCATCCGCGGCGTCCGACGCGGCCTGCTGCTTCGATCTGTCCTTGGCCATGACCCACCTCCGCGACGTTTAGCGTACCGTGAAACCGTCCAGATGTTCGAGCTCGGCCGCAGACGGAGCGTCGTCCACGTCGACGCCGGTCACGCGCGCGCCGCGCGGACCGCGGCCGAGCCAAACCACCAACGCATCGACCGCCGCCGGATCGCCGCACGCCAGCACCTCGACGTCGCCATCCATCCGGTTCCGGACCCAGCCGCGCAGGGCGAGGCGCCGCGCCTCGTACACCGTCGACGCGCGAAAGCCGACCCCTTGCACGCGACCCCGGACGACCACGCGGACACGCTTCAGGGCTGGACCCGCAGCTCGGGCGCGGGGCGCGCCGCCGGAGGCATCTCGCCGGGCCCCGCCTGGATGACGTCGACCGACTGCGCCGAGCCGGCCGCGACCGGGCGGCCGTCGATCGCCGCCGTCAAAACGCGGACCGCGCCGTCGGTAGCCACGGCCGGCGCGAACAGCCAGCGGCCGTCGGGCGAGACGTCGGGACGGCCGAGGCGGGCCGGGCTTCCGACGACGACCGCGGCCGCGTCCTCGGCGCCGAGGCGGAACACCGCCGTGCCGCCCGGCGGTCGGTTGGCGGCGGCGAAGTAGACCGCGTTGCGTTCGGGGGGCAGACGGATGGCGCCGCCGCTCGCCAGTGGCAGCGCGCGCCCGACGCCGAGGCGCGCCGGCAGGCCAGCCCCGTCGACGCCCACCACGCGCGCCGCTTCGAGGTGGGCCAGGAGCTGCGGATCGTTGCCGATCCGCACCGCCCGGAGCTCCGTCGGCTGGGGACCGATCGGCAGGCTGCGCGGCGTGTCGCCCGACAGGATCCAGAGCGTGTCGCCGGCCGGCGAGAAGGCCACGTCGCACAGGATGCTCTCGCGGATCTCGGGCGCGACGGCGAAGGCACCGACGATCGGCGCATGCCCGGCCGGACCGAGGTCCAGCAGCACCAGTTGGTTGCCCTGCTCGGTCGCGATCGCCAGCAGCTTGCCGTCGGGCGAAATGTCGGCGGACGCGATGTGGCCGTCGCGGATCTCCTGGGGGAGCGCGCGCGGCTCGCTGCGGGCGGGGTGGAGCGGCGAGGTGGTGTCGACCAGCACCACGTCGTTCTTGCGGACGACGGCCAGCACCGGCGCGCGCGCCGCGACCGCCAGCGCCAGGACCTGACCCGCGCCGACGTTCAGTCGATAGATCAGCTTGGGGGCGCCGGGCGCGGGCATCTCGATCACGTCGATGAGGCCACCCTGCGCTTCGGCCACGTAGGCCGCGCGGCCGTCGCTGGAGAGCGCCAGCCAGCGTCCCCCGGCGACCGGGGTGGCACCGGCGGCGGTGGCGCCCGTGGGACCGACTTCCGACCAGCCGACCTGGCCGCTGCCGGGCGCGAGCGTCGCCGCGTACCGCCGGATGGTGATGGGAAGCTCCCCCTTCCCCATCTCGTTGAGCACGGCGACCGGCTGCGATCCCACCGGCGTGCCGGCCGGAACGCGCGCGACGATGCCCCCATCGTGGGTGCGGCCGAGAACCAGCGCCGCGCGACCGCCCACCAGCACCGTGGGCTGCCGCCCGAACCCGCGTCCGTGGATCCAGAGCGTTTCGCCGATCACCGCGACGCCGTCGGACGGCTCCATGCCGACCTCGCCCGACAGGGGCACGTCGCCGCCGCCGATGTCGACGACGCCCGTCACTTCGGGCGCGGCGGACGCCTCCGCGATGAAGAACGAATCCTCGACGATCTCGCGGTTCGAGGCGCAGCCGTGGAGCAGCAGAACGAGGGAGACGAAAGAGACGAAAGCGAACGGCCGGCCGGCAGCGATCGAGGCGCCCCGGCGATCTGTGGAACCCCCGCGGGGTTCCCGCGCGGTCACAATGGCCCCTCGGTGGTCTGGAAGCCGATCAGGTTGTTGGGGACCAGCGGCAGCTCGGCGTATTTGGCGATGACGTTCTTGGCGTTGTCGAGCACCTGGACCTTCGACAGCACCAGCATCTGCACGGGCCCGCTGGCCGGCATGCAGGAGGCGATGGTGCCGATCACCTTGGCGCCCGAATCGAAGTCGAAGGTCACGCGGTGGCTGACCATGTCGCGCAGCTTCTTGTAGTCCATGATGTCGCGCAAACTACCACACCCTCCCTAGGTCAGGGATGGCCGGGGGGCAGACCGCCGCCGCCCATCATCGGGCCGCCGGCGCCGGGTCCACCGGCGCCCGGGCCGCCGCCCGCCAGCGACTCGGCTTCCTTCTGGATCTGGTCGAGCGCCAGCTTGACGTCGCGGGAGCCGACGTGGACCTTGGGGAGGGTGCCGAAGACGTCGCCTTTCTGGTGGGTCATCGGATCGCCGTCCTGATCGATCCGCGCGGTAAGGGTCAGATCCCCGTCGAAGGGCCCGTTCTGGAACGGCATGTCGGCCGCACTCAGCGAGAACGGCAGCGGGAACGAGGTCGCCGGCATCTTCTTGACCGCGATGAGGGTCCCGCGCGCGGTCGGGTTGTCGGAGAGCCTGCGCGCGACCAGATAGAGCGTCCCGGACGGCTTGGTCTTGGCGATGGCCGCCGGCAGGACCAGCTCACCGGTGATGGTGGCGTTGGGGTCGGCGGGCGCCGCCGCGGGTGGCGGGGCGGCGGGCGCCAGCGGGGCTGTCGCCGGACTGGGTGCCGGCATCTGCGCGGCGGCTCCCGGATCGAGAGGCGGCACCGAGGCCGGTTTCCCGGCCTCGTCCGCGTTCTTGTTGCAAGCGCCCGCCACGCAGGCGAGCAGGAGCAGTGTGGCGAGGGCGCGATTCGACATGGGCCGAAGCTAACATGAGTCGGTTGGCCATCGGCCGGTCGCCGTCGGTCGGTTATTATCCGGCCCCGCCCATGCCCGCCCCCTTCACCGCCGAGCTCGTCGCCCGCGAGACGATCGCCCCCGGGATCGCCGAGCTGTCGTTCGCGATGCGCGAGCCGGCCCGGCTCGATTTCAAGGCCGGACAGTTCGTATCGATGGCGGTCGACGCGCCCGCCGCTGGCGCCGATCCGGTCCCCCGCCGCAGCTATTCGATCGCCTCGCAGAGCGACGCGGGCGACGTGCTGCGCTTCATCGTGCGGGTCATCCCCGACGGAAAAGCCTCGGAGTATCTGATGTCGATTTCGCTCGGGAGCCTGGTGCGCATGACCGGACCACACGGCTTCTTCCTGCTCGACCCGAGCCACCCGGGCGACGTGGTGTTCGGGGCGACCGGAACCGGTATCGCCGCCGTCATGCCGATGCTGGGCGAGCTCGGACGCCGGCGCGAATCGGGCCAGGAGACGCGCCGCTGCCTGTTGCTGTGGGGCATGCGGCAGGAGGCCGATCTGTTTTCCCGCCAGGAGATCGATCGGCTGGTGGCGCGGGCCGGTGCCGAGCTCCACATCTTTCTCACCGCGCCCGGTCCCCACTGGACCGACGGGCGTGGGCGGATCACCCCCGCGCTCCTGGAGCGGCTCGCCGAGATGGTGGCCCCGACGTTCTACCTGGTGGGCAACGGCGCCATGATCACCGAGCTCAAACGAGAGCTGATTTCACGCGGAATCAACCGTAAAACACAGATCAGAACCGAAGCGTTTTTTGACTGAGCCCAAGGGTAGAATGCGCGCGATGGGCCTGGGACTGTCGGCGCGCACGGCTACCGCCGCAGCCCTGCTGGCGGCGACGGGTTGTGGGGGCGGCGGCGATTCGCCGGAGGTGATCGACCAGCTGACGCCCATGGCGGCCAACAACGACGTGCCGCTCTCGGCGATCATCCACGGCAGGTCGTTTCGCCCGCGCTACGAGTTCGACGCCGTCTCGGGCAACAGCCGCGTCGACGTGACCAGCTTCTCTGCATTTCTGGCGCCCAGCTCCGGCCAACCAGCGGCGACCGCGGGTCCGGGAACGGGCGCCACGCTTTCCCTGCAGAATGTCGCCTGGGAGGCCGCGGACATGCTGGCGGGGGTGTTGCCAGCCGGCATCCCCGCTGGATTCTATGACCTCTTCGTTCGCGACCCGCAGGGCCACTCGTTGCGCCTGCCGCAGGCCTTTCAGTCGCTGGGGCCGGACCGGATTCCCCCGGTGGTCACCATCTCAAGCCCACCCAACGACGGCGTGGTGGGCGCCACCGCGTCGGTCGCCGTCGTCGTCCGCGCCGATGACGGATTGGGGCGGGTGGTCAGCCTCCAGGTGAACGTCCGAACCGATTTGGCCCAGATTCTCCCCTACGATTGCAGCGCCGCCGCCGCCGCCCAGACCGACTGTTCGTTCTCGTTCATCGCGCCCGCGGCTTCGAGCTATCCGGCCGTGGTCTATATCGACGCCACCGCCATCGACGGCGGCGGGAACGTGGGGACGGCGGAGACGGTGCTCGAGCTGGTGCCCGCTCCCCTTGCCACCTCCCTGTCGCCCACGAGCGGCTCTTCCCTGGGCGGGACCTCCGTGACCGTGCAGGGCGCGAGCTTCCTCGCCGGCGCGACGGATGTCATGTTCGACGGCGTCTTGGCCACCGTCACCGAGCTGTCTCCCGCCTCCCTCACGGTCCTGGCACCGCCGCACGTGGCCGGGGCGGCCAACGTCAAGGTGGGGGTGGGCGGCGCCTGGGTGAACGTTCCGGGCGATTTTCTCTACGTCGATCCGCCCATCGTGCGGGAGATCAGCCCCAGCTTCGGACCGGTGACCGGTGGGACCGCGGTCGAGATCGTGGGCGACAACTTCACGCAGAGCACGCAAATCCTGATCGGCCAGACGGCGCTCCTCTGCGCGACGGTGCAGAACCCCAACCTGATCCTGGGCGTCACCCCGGCCGGTTCGGGGCAGGCGCTGATCGGCGCCCTCGACGTCGCCCTCGGCGCCAGCACCTTCGGGCCGGCCATCTTCGACTACGGTGCGGACGGGGGGGCCGGTTCCGACGGCGGCGTGGGGCCGTTGCCGTATCTCGCCGACGGCGGCTGTCCGGGGAGCGGTCCGTGAAGCTTCTCTCGAAGCTGACGCTGCTGGCACTGGGGGTCTCGGCGCTGCCGCTCGCGATCGCAGGCTACTCGTCGCTGCACATCGGGCAGGTCGCCCTGCGCGGGGCGCTGGAAGAAAACGAGCTGACGGTCGCCAAGCAGGTTGCCGGCTACGCCCGGAGCCACGTCGACAACCTGCTCTCGATCCTGCGTGTCGACGCCCGCATCTTCGACCTGACCCGTTCGGCTCAGAACGAAGCGCCGTCGCCGCAGGCGCTGCTCAAGTTTCTCCAGCTGGTCTATCACCAGAGTGACGACTTCTGCGCGGTCGCCATGTTCGACGAGCACGGTGCCGTGATCGGCGAGCCGGCCTACCTCGAGAACCCCGGGCACTACGATTCGTTCAAGAGCCACGAACCGATGCGGCCCACCGACGTCGAGGGGGTCGGCCTGATGGCGCCGCTCGGCGCCGCCCTGTCGGCGGGCGAAGGGATGGGGCCGATCTTCCTGGGCGGGCCCCTGCACCTGCCCCACGTGGTGCTGGCGGTGGCGTTCGACCCCAAGCTGGGCGGCGGGCGGCGGATCCTGGCGGCCGAGGTCTCGCTCAAGCGCCTGGCCAACTACGTGGCCTCCCTGTCGACCGCCGACACGGACATCAAGATCACCGACGGGCGGGCCCGACTCATCGCGGCCGGATCGCGGGGCGGCGTCGGCAACCTCGCCCCCACCGGCGTGCCGGGGGCGCGCGAGGGCGAGCTGCCCTCGGAGGCCCTGGTGGCCGAGTACACGAGCGGCGGCCGGCGCCTGATCGGCGCCTACGCGCCGGTCGTCCCCTGGGGGCTTGGCGCGGTCGTGGATCGGACCGTCGACGCCGCGCTCTTGCCGGTGGAGCGGATCACCTCGGCCACCCTGCTCTGGATCGCCATCTCGGCCTTGATCGGCTCGTTCGCGGCGCGGATCTTTGCGCGCCGGTTGGCCGGCCGGGCGGCCGCGCTCGCAACCGAGTCGCACCAGATCGCGGCGGGGAACCTCGAAGTCCGGATCCCCGAGGATTCCGGCGACGAGCTGGGCGCCCTGGCGGCGGCGTTCAACCAGATGGCGGTGGGCCTCGACGGCGCGCGCCAGAAGATCACCCAGCAGACCAACGAGATCGTGGGCTGGAATCAGAAGCTCGAGAAGCGGGTGGAAGAGAAGACCGACGAGCTTCGGCAGGCGCAGGAGCTGCTCTTTCGGTCGCGCTCGCTGTCGGCTCTGGGCGAGCTCGGGGCTGGCGTGGCCCACGAGATCAACAATCCGCTCACCGGCGCGCTGGGCATCGTCCAGCTGCTGATCGCCGATCTGCCGGCCGGACATCCGGCGCGGCCGCTGCTGGAGGATCTGGAAGGCGAAGCGCTGCGGATCCGAAAGATCGTGCAAAACATGCTGCGCCTCGCGCAGCGGCAGAGCGGACACGACACCACGCCGGTCGATCTGGCGCGCACGCTCGACGACGCGGTCGAGCTTTGCAGCCCCAGCGAGCTGTCGGCCGCCGGCATCGTCGTGGTGCGCAAGTACGAGCCCACCTCCCCCGTTCGCGGGAGCGCGACCCAGCTTCAAGAATCGTTCATCCAGATCATTCAAAATGCCCGCAACGCCATGAAACCTGGGGGGACGCTGACGCTCGAGACCCGAATGGTCGAGGACGCGCTGGTGCGGGTGCGCATCGCGGATACCGGCGCCGGCATCAGCCCGGAGCACCTGCCGCGCATCTTCGATCCGTTCTTCACGACCAAGGGGGATCGTTCGGGACCGGGGCTGGGGCTGTCGTTCGTCCACCGGACCGTGGAGGATCACGGGGGGACCATCAAGGTCGAGAGCAGCGTGGGTGGCGGCACGACCTTCGTGCTGTCGTTCCCGGCCGACGCGGGGCGGGCCCACCGGCCATGAGCGCGCCCCGCCCCACTCGGCGGTTCGGATTGGCGCTCCCGATCCTGCTGGCGGTCGCCGCGCTGGCGGGCGGCAGGATCGTCTCGAAGCGCCTCCTGGATTCGCGATTGCCTTGGCGGGAACGCCAGCCCGCTCTGGCGCCCAAGGTCGAGGCCGTGGCGGCCGCGGCGGACGACGCGACGACCTTTCAGGTCACGGCCGCGACCGGCCTGGTCGAGGCGCAGCGCGACGGGCGCTGGACGGCGATCAAGAACGGCGACACGCTGACCCGGGCCGACGTCGTGCGCACCGCCGCCGGCGCGCGGGCGGTCCTGCGGCTGTCCGCGGGGACCGAGATCGAGCTTCGCGAGCGGGTCGAGATCGGCCTCGATCGGTTGCCCAGCGGCCCCACCCTCGATCTCCGACGCGGCAAGGTCCTGGCCCGCGTCAGCGGCGCCGACGCGCTGGCGATCACCTCGCACCAGACCCGCACGGCCAACGAGGGGCCGGCGCACTTCGTCGTTCTCTCCGACCCCGCGGGGCGGGTGTCGGTCGCGACGCTGGCCGGAACCGCCCGCTTCGCGGCGGGCGGCAAGGCGGTGTCACTCACGGCGGGGACCCAGTCGTCGAGCGAGGCCGGCGGCGCACCAGCCGATCCGGAGCGGATCCCGGAAGAGGTCTTCCTGGAGGTGGTCTGGCCAGCCGGCGAGCAGCGGCACGCCACCGAGCACACCGAGGTTCACGGTCGAGCCGCGCCGTCGTCGGTGGTGACCGTCAACGGATCGCCGGCCACGGTGGGCGCCGACGGCCATTTCACGACGGTGGTGCCTCTGCACGAAGGGAAGAACGCGGTGGCGGTCGAGGTGGAAGATCTGAGCGGGCGGACCCGTCAGGCTTCGTCGACGATGGTGCGCCATGGCCCGCAGCCGGCCCTGACGCCGGAGCCGACCGAGCTGTGGAAAAAATGAGCCCGACTGGAGTGTGCCGCGATGCCGACCTCGCCTGAAGATCCCGCGGCCACCTCCCCCCCGGCCGATCCGGAGATCCGCCGGCTGCGGGAGATGCTGGCCTCGGCGGGGCGCCTGGCGGAGTTCGGTCGCTTCGCGGCGCAGCAGATCCACGAGCTGCGCCAGCCCCTCTTCGCGATCAAGGGGCTCGGCCAGCTGCTGCTCGAGAAAGAACGGGTCGAGCTGGACGAGGTGCTGGATTTCGCGCGCCACATCGTCGAGCAGTCGGAGCGGCTCACCGCCCTGGTCTCGAACCTGCGCCAGCTCTCCGTTCCCGCGCCGAGCGCCGCCGCCGCCCGCACCGAGGTCGCCACGTTGCTCCTGCGCGTGACCTCCCTGCTCGATCTGCGGCTGCGCAAGGGCGGCGTCACGCTGCGCACCCAGATTGCGCCCGACCTGCCGCCCCTGGCGGCGGCGCCGCACGCGGTGGAGCAGATTCTGATCAACCTGCTTGGCAACGCGCTCGACGCGGTGGCGAGCAGCGGACAGCCGGTCGTCCAGGTGCGCGCGCGCGTGATGGCGGAGAGCCCGCGCTTCGCGGCGATCGAGGTGGCCGACAACGGCTCGGGCATCGCGAAGGCGGTGCGCGATCGCCTGTTCGAATCGTTCTTCACCACCAAGGGGGACGAGCAGGGAACGGGGCTGGGCCTGGCGGTCAGCCGCGAGATCGCCCGCGGCGCCGGCGGCGAGCTGGTCCTGCTCGACGAGCCGGGCGTGTGGAACGAGCCGGCCTCGACCGTCTTCCGCCTGACGCTCCCCGTCTCACAGGGGTTGTGAGATGCGGATCGGCCGGGCCGACGTCGCGCTGGTCCTGCTGCTGGTCTACCCATCCATTGCCCGCGGCGACGGACCGACGGCCGGCGGGGGCCCCGACGCGGTTCCGCTGCCGGTCGTGGTGACGGTCACGCCGGCGCGGACGACGCTCCTGTTGGGTGTCGACAAGGAGCTGGAGATCGCGATCGACGTCTCGGGGCCCGGCGCCGAGAGCCTCACGCCGTTGCGGGCGCTGGCCACGGTGGGGACCCTGGAGATGCCCCATCCCGGCGCGCCGGGACACTTCACCGCGCGCTACCTACCGCCGCCCGATCGGTTCCCCGAGGTCGCGCTCCTGGTGGTCGAGATGTCGAGCGGCAGCACGCGCGCCCACGGCACGGCGCGGGTCGCGCTGCAGGGATCGACGGTGGTCCCGTTCCACACCAGCAGCGGCGCCGCGGTGACGATGCGGGTGGGGGAGCGCCTGTTTGGGCCGATCGTCGCCGACCATCAGGGACACGTCGAGATCCCGATCGAGGTCCCACCCGGCGTGCGGAAAGGCCAGGCGCGGGCGGTGGATCGCAGCGGCGCGGCGCGCGAAACCGAGGTCGACCTGCGGCTGCCGACCTTTCCGCGGGTGGTGCTGCTCGCGCCCCCGGCCTTCGAGGTGGGCGCCTTCGCCGAGGTCATCGCGGTCGCGGTCGACGAGGACGGCACGGCCGCGTCGGCGGCCGCGCTGACGCTGGGTGCCTCGGCGGGACTCACACATGCGCTCGGTGCGGGGGCCCCCGGCGAGGCGCGGTTTCTCTTCGAGGCCCCGCGCGCCGTCGGAAGCGGCGCGGTGGCGCTCACCGGCTCCACCTCCGGGCCGGCCGCCGCCCGGGTGGACCTGGCGGTTCCGCTGCACGCCAGCACCCCGGCACGTCTCGAGATCATCCCCGAGGCCAAGCGTCTGGTGGTCGGTGAAACCGCCTCGGTCCGGGTGGTGATCTGGGCGCACGATCAGTTTGGCAACCCGGCGCCCGTCTCCGGGGTCCGCGCGCTCGTCGACGGCCGGCCCACCCCAGTCGAGATCGCGACGAATGGGAGCGCGACGCTGGAGATCGTCCCACCCGCCCTCTACGAGGGGCGCGACACGGTCACCGTCGACGCGACGCTGGGCGCCCTGGACGACTCGGAAGATCTCCACATCACCGGGGGTGTGCCGACGCGGCTGACGCTCGAGGTGGGGACGGCGCGGGTGATCGCGGACGGCAAGCAAGGGACCGCGTTGCGGGTGCAGGCGGTGGACAAGAACGGGACCCCCACCATGGTGCCCGGACTCAGCTGGGAAACGCCCGAGGGACGGGTGCGGGCCGTGCGTGTTCCACGCGACGGCGAGTACCTGGCCGAGTACATCCCCGACCGGACGCGCGATCCGCATCGTGAGGTGGTGGCGGTGATGGCCTCGCAGACGCTGCGTGCGAGCGGCGGCGTCGAGGTGCTCCCCGCGCCGGTTCGCCTGGTGGCCACCGCGCGCGCGGGTCTCTTCACCAACCTGGGCCGCAGCGCCGGACCGACCGCCTTCGTCGAGGCGCTGGCCCCGGTACACGTGCCGCACCTCCGGGTCCTGGCTGGCTTCGCCGTCGGCTACCTGCACGGTGACATCACCGCCCCGGGTGTCGAGAAGTCCGGAATCGCCCGGCTCGAGACCAACACCTTCCCGCTGCTGGCCGTGGTGCGGGCGGGGATCTCGTTGCCCCACCTCTTCGAGCTCGACGGCGACGTCGATGCGGGATGGGCCTGGGCCTGGACCCAAATCACCGACAGCACCGTGGCCAACATGCCGGCGGTGGTGGCGGCCACGGCAGACACCGTCGCGCTGGGGGCCGGCGCGGAGATCGGCTACCCGCTCAAGCCCGGTCGGCTCGCGGTCGGGATCCGATATCTGTGGGTCGCGCTGGGACGGACCTCGCAGGGGGATCAGATCGCGGGGAACAGCGCCGGGTTCATCGGAGATCTCGGCTACAAACTGACGTTTTGATCATGTTAGAAGGAGCGACTTGATGTTGGGAATCGTGGAGGGGGCGTTCACGGCGCGGACGCCCGGGGAACCGTCGACGCCGCTGGTGGTGAGCGTCCCGCACGCGGGGCTCAGCACGGCGGGCTACGAGGAGACCTTGACGCCGGAGCTGGAGGTTCGCAGCGACGCCGATCTGTTCGTCGACCGGCTGTACGGCATCGGCGAGGCCGAGGGGCCCGAGGTCTACGTGGCGGCCCAGCTCTCGCGTTTCGTCTGCGACCTGAACCGCGATCCCGACGACGTCTGTCCCGGCGCTGTTCCCGAGCACCCCACGGCGCGCAACGTCGACGGGCGCGGATTCATCTGGGCGGTCACCACCACCGGCGTCCCGGCGCTCGCGCGTCCGCTCGCGATCAGCGAGTGGCGGGGCCGGACCGCCATCCATGCCGCGTACCACGACACCATCCGCCGCGCGCTCGCGCGGGCCCGCGCGCGGTTCGGCTATGCGATCCTGGTCGACGGGCACTCGATGCCCTCGCGCGGCCGCTCCGGGCACCAGGATCCGGGCCACGCGCGCGCCGCGGTGGTTCCCGGTGATCGCCAGGGGACGAGCTGCGCGCCGGCGCTGACCGCGCTGGTGACGCGGCACTTTGCCGCCCAGGGGTTCGACGTGCGGGCCAACGATCCGTACAAGGGCGGCTACGTCACCGCCCACCACGGCCGGCCGGCCGACGGAATCCACGCCATCCAGATCGAGCTGCGCCGGGACCTCTACCTCGACGAGGAGCGGTTCGTCACCGTCGAGCCCGGCCTCAGCCGGTTGCGCGGCGTGATCGCGGCGCTGCTGGCCGAGCTGAAAACCTTTCGGCTCTGATCGCGCATCGCGGGGCCGTCAATCCGCCCGGGCCGGCGGCCGTCAGTCCGCTCGGGCCGGCGGCCGTCAGTCCGCTCGGGCCGGCGGCCGTCAATCGTGCTCGGGCCGGCGGCCCTCGCCGGGCTGTTTGTACAGCCCCTCGAGCACGGACCGGTACTTGTCGATCACGACCTTGCGTTTGACGCTGAGCTTCGGGGTGAGATCGCCGCTCGCCTCGGTGAGATCCTGCGGCAGGATCGCAAACCGCTTGATGCTCTCGAAAGAGGCGAGCTTGGCGTTGACCGTGTCGATGTCCTTCTGGAGCGCCGCCCGCACCTCCGCCGACTCGGCCAGCGCCGGCCCGGTCTGGCCGCCGAAGCGCTTGCCGGCTTCTTCGGTCAAGGTCACCAGCGCCACGCAATAGGGTCGCTTGTCGCCGTAGACCAGAACCTGGCTCACCAGGGGCGAGGCGGCCTTGATGGCGTTCTCCATCGGCTGGGGCGCGATCTTCTTGCCGCCCGCGGTGACGATCAGGTCCTTCTTGCGATCGGTGATGCGCAGAAAGCCGTCCTCGATGACCCCGATGTCTCCGGAGTGAAACCAGCCGTCGGGTTCGACCGACTCGGCGGTGGCGGCCGCGTTGTTGTAGTACTGGCGGAAGACCGAGGGGCCCCGCATCAGGATCTCGCCGTCGTCGGCGAACTTGGTCTCCACCACGTCCAGGGTCGGACCGACGGTCCCGAAGCGGAACTTGTCGAGGCGGTTCAAGAACGCCGCCGAGGTCGTCTCGGTGAGGCCGTAGCCTTCGAGGACCAGCAGCCCCGCGGCGTGGAAGAACTCGGCGATCTCGGCGGCCAGGGGCGCGCCGCCGGAGATCAGAAAGCGGCAGCGCTCGAGCCCCAGCCGCGCGCGGAGCTTGGAGAGCACCAGCTTGTCCGCCAGCCAATACTTGAACCCGCCGGCGCCGGCGCGTCCGGCGCGGGTCGCCGCCGCGCGTGCCCGGCCGGTGGCGATCGCCCAGGCCGCCAGCCGTCGTTTGAGCGCAGATCCTTGCGCCAGCGCGCTCTGCACGCCCGAGAAGAACTTCTCGAAGATCCGCGGCACGCCCGCCATGAACGTCGGGTGGGTCGCGACCAGATCGTCCTTGATGCTGGCGGTTCCGCGCGAGAACACCGTGACGTAGCCGGATTCGATCCCGGCCCATTCGAGCTCCCGCCCCAGGATGTGGGCCAGCGGCAAGAAGAGATACTGCTCGTCGCCGTCGTCGACGTGCATGGCGCGGATCGCGCTGCAGATCGCCGAGGTGAGATTCTCGTGGGTCAGCACCACCCCCTTGGGGACCCCCGTGGTCCCCGAGGTGTAGACGATGGTGAACATCGCCTCGGGCCCGACCGTCTCGGCGTGCGCGTCGAGATCGTGGCCGGGGGTGGCCAACCAGTCCCGGCCGGAGGCGCGCAGCCGCGACAGCGGCCGGACGAAGTCGCCCGCCCCGGCCCCACCGTCCACCAGCTGCACGGCGTTCGTGACCGTGAACAGGCGATCGCGCATGGGCAGCAGCTTGTCCCGCTGGGCGTCGTCCTCGACGAGGAGGATCTTGGCGCCCGCGTCGCGGATGATGAACTCGCACTGCTCGGCGGTGTTCGAGGCGTAGATCGGGACCGTCACCCCGCCCGCCAGCAAGATCCCCAGATCGCAGAGCACCCACTCGAGCCGCGTCTGCGCCAGCAGGCAGACCCGATCTCCGGGGCGCAGGCCGAGGCCGATGAAGCCCGCCGCGATCTCCCGGGCCACGGTGTCGGCCTCGCCGAAGGTCACCGATTTCCAGGCGCCCGCCGCGAAGTGGCGAAACGCCACGCGTGCCGGGGTCCTGGCGACCCGCCGCTTCCACATCGCGACCGCGGTCCGCGGCTCATCCTTGCGCAGATCGCCGAGCTGGGCCGGGGGGGCGCTCATCGTCTCACCACACATAGTATAGAATTTCAGGCATGGCGGCGAAGCCCTTGCCACGCTGGCGTCTGGCGGCCCGCGCCGTCGGCATCGGCGCGCGCGTCGCCAAGCACTGGACGCGCCTGTGGTTCGGGCTGATCTTTCTGTGGCTGCGCTGGGCCGGGAAGGCGCGGCGGCGGGCCTGGCTGGGCCAGGTGGTGGTCGATCTCTTCCGTGAGCTCGGGGCCACCTTCATCAAGGTGGGGCAGATCATGAGCACCCGCCCCGATCTGATCCCCGAGTACATCTCGCACGCGCTGGCCGAGCTGCAGGACCACGTGGGCCCGTTCTCGTTCGACGACGTCATCCGCACCATCGAGGGGGATCTCCGGCGGCCCATGGCCAGCGTCTACGTCGAGTTCGCGCCGGTGCCGCTGGCGTCGGCGTCCGTCTCGCAGGTGCACAAGGCGCGCCTCCGCGACGGGCGCATCGTGGCGGTCAAGGTCCAGCGTCCGAACGTGGTCGAGCTCTGCACCTTCGATCTGGCGGTCATGCGCATCGGCGCCCGACTGCTCAACATCATTCCATCGTTCTCGACGCTGTCGCCGATCGACACCGTCGAGGAGTTCGGGCGCGCCGTGTTCGCGCAGCTCGACTTCCGGATCGAGGCCCGCAACAACCGGCGTTTCCGCGAAAACTTCCGCAACGAGCCCCAGGTGGTCTTCCCCGAGGTGATCGAGGCGCTCTCGACCGAACGGGTCCTCACCATGAGCTTCATCGAGGGGACCAAGATCCTCTCGACGCCCAACACGCGCTCGGACCCCAAGCGGGTGGCCCGCCTCGGCCTGGCCACGCTCATGAAGATGATCTTCGAGGACGGCTTCGTTCACGCCGATCTGCACCCGGGGAACATCTTCATCACGCCCGACGACAAGCTGGCGCTGCTCGACCTCGGCCTGGTGGGCGAGCTCGACGAGCCCCACCGCAAGGGCTTCGCGCGCTTCTTCGCCGCCTGGGCGCAACGGGACGGCGACGCCATGGCCCACATCATGTACGGGATGTCCGAAAGCGCCGGCGCGCCGCGCGATCCCGAGGCCTTCGAGCGCTACCGCGCCGCGATCATCGAATTCGTCGGGCGCTACTGGGGGAACCGCCTCGGGGAGGTGCAAGTCGGAAAGGTGCTGATCGACATGCTGGGGATCCTGCGCCGCCACCGGGTGCGGGTGAACCCCAGCTTCACGATCGTCAACATCGCGATCGCGGTCACCGAAGGGATCGGCAAGCAGCTCGATCCCGACCTCGACCTCATGAGCGCCGCTCTCCCCTATTTCCTCTCCCACCCCGTGGAAGGCGCCGGCCAGGCCTGACACGGGTTGCGCCAGGCACCGCTTGAAGCGACCCCCTAAGACCGCGTAATATGCGGTCGTTAGCGTGCCACTATGACACGTTCGTCAGGGTGAGCGGATGGAGCAGGCCCCCCGCATTCCGGAACGGTACACGCTCATCGAAGAGGTGGGCCAGGGTGGTATGGCGGTCGTGTATCGCGCGCAAGATGAGACCCTCAAACGCGAGGTGGCGATCAAGGTGCTCCACCAGCACCTGGCCGGCGAGCCCGAATCGCGCGCGCGCCTCGAGCGCGAGGCGCAGGCGGTGGCCAAGCTCCGCCACGACAACATCCTGGAGATCTTCGACTACTCGGGGCTCGACTCGGCGAGCTCATACATCGTCACCGAGTTCATCGACGGGCAGACCCTCAAGCAGTTCTTGAATAGTCGCCAGCTCGCCTTCCCCGAGCTGGCCGCCCTGATCGTCGGGGAGGTCTGCGGCGCGCTGGCGCACGCGCACGCGGCCGGCGTGATCCACCGCGACGTCAAGCCCGAGAACGTGATGATCCGCAAGGATGGCCTCATCAAGCTGATGGACTTCGGGATCGCCCAGATCCTCGACTTTCAGCGGATGACGGTGACCGGCCAGCTCCTGGGATCGCCGGCCTACATGGCGCCCGAGATCATCGAGGGCAAGCAGCTCGATTTTCGCACCGACGTCTTCTCGGTCGGGATCATGCTGTACCTGCTGGCCACCGGCGCCCTGCCCTTCGCCGGAAAGAACCCGCACGAGGTGTTGCGCCGAATCACCGAGGGAAAATTCCCCGATCCGCGCACGATCCGTCACGGCGTCGACCAGGTGCTGGCGCGCATCATCACCCGCGCGCTGGCCCGCCGTCCCGACGATCGCTACCCCGACGTGGCGCTGCTGGGCGACGATCTGGCCGCCTATCTCGCCGAGGCCGGGCTCACCGATGCGCGGGGCGAGCTGCGGACATACTTCGGGGATCCGCCGGCCTACGAGGCGGCGCTGCCCAAGCGGTTGGCGGCGGCGCTCACCGATTCGGCCGCCACGCACCTGGCCGCCGCGCGCCGCGTGAAGGCGCTCGAGCTGTGGAACCGGGTATTGGCCTTCGATCCGGAAAACCCGGTGGTGACCTCGGCATTGCGCCGGCTCGAGGGGCGCCGGCGCCTGCGCACCGCCGCCGCCGCGCTGGGGACCGCCGCCCTGTTCGCCGGCATCGGTGCGGCCGTGGTCCACCGGGTACATTCGCATCCGCCGCGGCCCGCGCCGATCCTGGTGGTTCGTTCAGCCCCGCTGCTTTCGGCTTCCGACTCGCCGATCGCGGTGGGTCCGCCCGATCCGGACGCCCAGACCCGAGGCCATGGGACGGCTCCGTCGACGCCCATCTCGCCCGCCACCCATCCGACCCGGCCCCGCGCCGACGCCCGTTTGGCGCTCGATCGCGAGCAACCCACCTCGCGCGGCGGCGCGGCCACCCGTACGTTCACGCTCGGCCCGACGCCCCAGAACGTGGACGTCTACCTGGATGGCCACCGCCAGTTCGGATACGACCTGGACCACACGACGCTCGCGGTCCCCTGGAAGGCCGATCACGTGATCGAATTCCGCAGCCCCACCGGCTGCTGTTTCGTGGAGCGGGTGGAGGTCGGCCCCGACCACCCGCTCCCGTCGGACGCGATCATTGCTCGGCGTCTCAAATGGCGGCCGGCGCTCCTGCTGATCACGACCGAGCCGGCCAGCGAATCGGCGCGCGTGCTGGTGCGCGATCTGAACCGGCAGGTGACGCCCACGGCCGGGCACCCGGGCGAGGAGATCGACGTCCCGTTCTTCCCAGACGACGACGCGAGCAAGGAGATCGAGATCGCGGTCGACACGGGTGAGGCCTTCACAACCGAGAAGATCCGTGTTCGCGCCGGCGAGCGGAGCCGGCACGTCGTCAAGCTGCGCGCGGGAGCCAATTGAGCGGGCGTCAACTGATGGTCACGGACGAATGACAGTGGGGCTCCTGGCGGCGCTGGCGGGCGCGCTCTTCGCCGCGGCGCCGTCCCGGCCGGCCGCGCACGTCACGCCGCGCGAGGCTTTCGACCGTGGGCGGACCGCCTTCGGGCGCGCGGAGTACAAGCGGGCGATCGAGATCCTGCATCCCCTCATCTATCCCGAGGTGCTGCTCGACAGCGAAGGGGAAGTGGTTCAGGCCCACCGCATGCTGGGGGTGGCCTACCTGTTCCAGAGCCAACCCGACCAGGCCCGCCAGGAGTTCCACAAGCTGCTCGAGCTGCGTCCCGACTATCGTTTCGATCCGCTGATGGATCCGCAGCAGGTGGTGGACGCCTTCAACAGCGTCGTGAAGGACGAGGAGACCGAGATCGCGTCGTTCGAGGTGCGGCGCCGGCAGCGTGACCAGGAGCTGGCCGAGCACCGCCTGCGGGACGAACGCCTGCACATGCCCGTCACCACCATCGTCCGCTACGAACGGCATCCCTATCTGTTCAATTTCGTCCCCTTCGGCACCGGGCAGTTTCAGAACGGCCAGCGACGAAAAGGGTGGCTCTTCTTCGGCGGCGAGACGGCGCTGGCGGCGATCTCCGTGGGCGCCTTCGCGACGAACCTGGCGCTCTACGGCCTCAACCCACACCGCAAGTGCAACGTCGCCCAGCCGGCCGACGCCAACGGCCTGCCGCAGGCCTGTCCGCCCGACGCCATCGATCATTCGCAGGAAAACACCTCCTCGGCGCTCACCCGCGTCCAGGTCGTGAGCGGGGCGCTGTTCTTCGCCGCGGCGATCTGGGGGGCCATCGACGCCGTCCGCCACTACCAGCGCGAGGTTCTTCTGCCGGATTCGGCGTCGGACACGGCTCCGGGCGCGCCTGCGGTCCGGATCGGACTTGCGCCCTTCGGCCTGGCGGGGTCTTTCAGCTTCTGATCGTTTTCGAGGGTGGAAAGGAAACCAGAGCAATGGCGACGCTAAAAATTCAGCTTCCGGGCAAGGGGACGCGGGTCTACCGGATCCACAAGAAGATCACCTCGCTCGGGCGCAGCGCCGACGCGGACGTCTCGCTGGCCGAGCCTTCGGTCGCCGAGAGCCACGCCCACATCCATTTCGACGGCCGCGAATTCAATCTGGCCGCCACCGATCGCGAGGGTGAGCTCTACGTCAACGGGCGCAAACGCAGCAAGCAGCGGCTGGTCCACGAGGACCGGATCCGGATCGGCAACGTCGAGCTGGAGTTCTCGCTCTACGACCAGCCGGGCGCCGACGATCCCGCCGACACCGGCACCGCCACCGAGCTGGCCTCGTACAAGAAGCTTTACGAGTTCAGCGGCAAGCTGATGGCGAGCTACGAGCTGCCGGCGCTGCTGGACCAGCTCCTCGACGTCATGATCCAGGTGTCCAACGCCGACAAGGGGTTCCTGGTGCTCATGGAATCGGGCGAGCCGGTGGTCAAGGTGGCGCGCAACCTGCGCCGCGAGACCATCTTCGACGCCGTCCGGCAGCTCTCCGATTCGATCCTAGCCCACGTCATCAAGACCCGCCGCCCGCTCATCATCTCGGACGCGCTCCGCGACGAGGAGTTCAAGAATTCCTTGTCGGTGGTGAACCTCAAGCTCACCTCCGTCATGTGCGTGCCGCTCATCGAACAGGGGAACATGCTGGGGGTCATCTACGTCGGCAACGACAGCGTGGCCGAGCTGTTCGCCGAGTCGCACCTGGAGGTGATGTCGGTCTTCGCGGCGCAGGCGTCCTTGCTGGTGCGCAACGCCCTGCTGGTCAACGACCTCCGCCTCGACAACCGGTCCTTGCAGAGCCGGATCGAGCAGATCCGATTCGGCGAAATCCTGGGCTCGTCGCCGCGCATGCAGGAGGTCTTCCGCAAGGTTCAGAAGGTGGCGGCCACCGATATCTCGGTGCTCATCACCGGCGAGACCGGTACCGGCAAGGAGCTGATCGCGCGTGAGCTGCACAGCCGGTCACCACGCGCCAAGCACCCCTTCATCACCATCAACTGCGGCGCCATCCCGGAGAACCTGCTCGAGTCGGAGCTGTTCGGTCACGTGCGGGGCGCCTTCACGGGCGCGGTCGGCAACAAGGTCGGCCGGTTTCAGTCGGCCGATCACGGCACGCTGTTCCTAGACGAGATCGGCGAGATGCCGCTGGCCCTGCAGGTCAAGATCCTCCGGGCGCTGCAGGAAAAGGTGGTGGTGCGGGTGGGCGACACCCACTCCGAGACCATCGACATCCGGATCCTGGCCGCCACCAACCGGGACCTGGACGTCGAGATCAAGGCCGGCCGCTTCCGCGAGGATCTCTACTACCGGCTCAACGTCGTGCCCCTGCGCGTGCCGCCGCTGCGCGACCGCGGCGACGACATCGCGGTGCTGGCCCGCTACATGGTGGGCCGCTACGCGCCCGAGTACGGCAGCGCGGTGCGCGGGCTCACCCCCAACGCGATCGCGGCCATCAAGCGCCACCGCTGGCCGGGCAACATCCGCGAGCTGGAAAACCGGATCAAGAAGGCGGTGGTCCTGTCCGACAAGGCGCTGCTGGGACCGGAAGACCTGGATCTGTCGCCCGACGATCTGCCGGCCATCCTGCCGCTGGCCGAGGCCAAGGAGAAGTTCCAGCGGGAGTACATCAACGAGGTCCTGGCGCTCAACGCCGGCAACCGCACCAAGACCGCCCGCGATCTGGGCGTCGACCCGCGAACCATCTTCCGCCACCTCGAGAAGGGCGAAGGCGACGGGTCCCTGGATGAGCATCCGCCCGAGGTTGGCAGCGGCGCGGGAGAGGTTTGACGGGGACCGGGACCGGACGACCAGACTCACCAACCAGGACCAGGCGTGGCTTTTCCCCTATCGGCTTTCCGGGCGGTTTCCGCACCGGCTGACAGCAATGTCGGATCCGAGGCGAAGCCCTACCTGGGAAACCCGCACCGCGTGCGGCCTTCGCGGCTGGCACACTTGCTGCTGTTGTCTCTCTCCGTTCTACCCATGGTGTCGATGTCCGCTTGCATTATTCCGCTCGGTCCCGACTTTCAGGATCCCTCCGGCGCCCAGAACTACCCGCCGTACATCATCAGCGCAACGCCCGACTTCGATTCGATCGTTTCGACGCTCATGTTTTCGGTGACCATCACCGATCCCAACGTCGGCGACAATCTTCACGTCCGCTGGGTCGCCGACTATCCGAGCACGACCCAGGACTACCGCACGCTGATCCCGGACAGCGTCCACGAGCATTCCGCCAACGGGGAGCTCCTGCACGCCACCGACCAGTTCAACCTCGACTGTGTTGCCGACAACCTCGCCATGACCTCCACGGGCCAGCATCGGATCGAGGCCATCGTCGCCGATCGCCCCTACCTGACGGATCCGGTCGACGGCAAGCTCGACGACGTCGAGTCGGGCGGTTACGTGACCCGCGCGACCTGGATCGTTCAAGTCGCCTGCACCTCGTCCCCGCAACCATGAAGTCGCCGCATCGCTTCGACGTCCTCCTCCTGGCGCTGGTCATTGCGGCCGGGGCGCCCTCCGGCTGTGCGGGGTCGAAGAGCGGCGCCGCCAACCTCACCGGATCCGGCGGTAGCAGCGGCATCGGCTGTCAGACCAGCGCCTGCGTCCCCGCGATCGCTACCCACGTGACCTGGGCCATCGAGATCGACCCCCCGGGCAGCGCTGCGGCCGCCCTCACCGAGCTGCCTGCGCAGGACGTGGGACCGGCGCCCCTCGTCCTATATTCCGTTTCGCAGGTCGCGGTCGACGCCACCTTCACCGGCGGCGCGAGTAGCCCCGTTCCAGCAACTGCGAACGTCGTCCTGACGGTGCCCCCGCTTATCGGGGGGCGGCCGGACCTGAGCTTCGAAGTGGCGGCGGAGTCCGACAAGGCCAGCGGGACGACCAGCGGGTCCCTGGAGCTACCCGCCGGCAGGATCGGCGGAATGGGGACGCTCCAGCTCGTCCCGCTTTCCCCCGCCGATCAACAGAGCCCACCGGCCGCCTTTGCGGTGCAGGTTGCTGCCGCCATAGCGGAGCCGCTTCCGATGAGCTACGCGGCGATCGGGGGGACGCTGGTGTCGTCGCTTGGCACGGCGCCAACCGCTACCTTCGTCGCCCGGGCCTTCCAGGGCGGGACGCAGATCAGCAACGCGCCGCTCTCCGGGTCGGACGGAACGTTCCAGCTCTTGCTCGCCCCGATCCAGGCCGGCACGTCCGTCATCGTCGAGCTCACGCCCCAGAACCAGGGCGGTCCCGACCCCTGGTACACCTCGACCGCCGTTCTGCCGGGTGCGAACCTCGGCACGATCATGCTCCCGGCCTACAGCAACCCGAACGTCTTCACCCTGCCGGTGGTTGGCGCCGACGACCCAACCGCGGCGGTGAGCGGCGCCTTCGTCCGCGCGCAGGCGATCCTCTTCTCGAGCGCCGCCGGTGCGACCGACTTCCTCCGCGCCGGAACCACCAGCGCGAATGGAACGGTTCCGCTGTCGCTGATTCCGGGGACGGCGACGACCCTCTTGGACTACGACCTGACGGTGATCCCCCCGGCGAGCTCCCCGTACGCGACCCGCTGTATCATGGCGGTCGGGGTGAGCGTGGGAGGGACCGCGACGGCCCCCGTGACTCTGCCCGCGGTGGCGCTGCCCAGGCGTCCGGTCTTGACCGGCACGGTGACGAACTCGCTCGGGATCCCGGTCCCCTACGTCGCCGTCGCCGCGACCGCCGGACCGGCACCGACCGGGGGCTGCTCGAGCACCCCGGCTGTCTCCTCGAACATCATCGCCGATGAGAACGGACATTTCAGCCTGCCGCTCGACCCCGGCAACGATGTCGACCACCCTGCGGTCTATCAGCTCGACTACGATCCGCCGGCCGGCTCGTCGGCGCCCCGGCTCACCGAAGTGGCGGTCATGGTCCCGCCCGGCGTGGCAGAGTTCGAGCGCGATGTGACGCTTCCGACAGGCGCGCTGGTGCAGGGAACGGTCTACGCTCCCGGCTCGGGGGGCTTACCGCTGCCGTCTGCGACGGTGCGCATCTTCGAGGTGCGATGCAGCGGTCAAGACGACTGCTTCGGTCCGGCGCGAACGCCGCCTTGGTTGCGCGGCCAGACGGCCACGGACGCCAACGGGAGCTTCCGCGTGGTGGTCCCGGCTCCCGCCGCGGGCAACTAGGTTCGGGGGCGATTTGGCGTTTGTCGCCGGATGGACCAACATACGGCGCGAGAGAAGAACGGCATGACGCGGATGAGATTTTCGGTGGCGCTCGGCGCCACGCTGACGTTGCTGGCGGTCGCCTGCGGTCGCAGCGATCTCGATCAGCCGTTCGACGCCGGCCCCGGCGGCTCGACCGGTAGCGGGGCGGGAGCCGGCGGAGCCAGTGGCACCGGCGGATCGGGCGCTGGCCTGGGGGGCGGCAAGGGCGGCTCCGGTGGCCAGGCCGGCGGTATCGGCGGCCATGCCGGTAGCGGCAGCGGCGGCAGCGGCGGGATTGGCGCCGTGGGGGGTGGAATGGCCGGTACGGGCGTCGGCGGTGTTGGCGGCCTCGGCGGTTTGGGCGTGGCGGGCAAGAAGGGGACGGCGGGTGTCGGCGGCACGACCGGCGTTGCCGGCACGAGCGGCGCGGCCGGCACGGCGGGGTCGGCCGGCACGACTGGCGTCGCTGGCACGACTGGCATCGCCGGCACGACCGGGGCGGCGGGCACGACCGGGGCGGCGGGCACGACCGGGGCGGCGGGAAGCAGCCAGGCAGGATCGACAGGATCGGCCGGCGCGGCCGGAAATGGCGACGGCGGACTGGCCGGCGCCGGTGGGCTCGGTGGCGCGGGCGGAATGGGTGGCGCGGGCGGAGCGCCGATTCCCATCACCTGCGGCCAGCAGACCTGCGCGCCCGGTGCCCAGACCTGCTGCATTCAGTTCGTCGGCGGCATCTCCACCGAGACCTGCGTCCAGACCGGCACCTCCTGCCCGGGCGGCGCCAGCATCGGCTGTCTCGACGGATCGGCCTGCACGGGAGGGAATATCTGCTGCTTGAGCGTCTTCAGCGCCTCGACCGCCTGCGAATCGGCGCAAACCTGCGGGGGGAGCGCCGGCTTGGTGCTCTGTGCGGGAGACGCCGATTGCCCGACCTCGACGCCCCGTTGTTGCCGCGCGGGCCGCACGGGATTCTGCAGTCCCAGCCTTTGCTTCTAGCGGCCCGAAGCGTCCGGGGGCGCGTCGGCGGCTCCAGGCGATCTGCCTTTATTTCAGGGTTGGATTTGACACGCCCACGCGCGCCCCGTAGGTTCCGTGCACGCCCCGGCGCTCCGGGGACGAAGCACAGGCGGCGCTCCGCTGGTGCAGCACCCGTTTCATGTCCTCTGAATCGCTAGCCTCCCCAGGTGAATATCGCCGCTACCGGCGCTTCTTGTCCTGGCTGGTGCTCTGTTTCGTCTCCCTGGGGAGCACCTATTTGCTGGTTTCGGTGGGCGTGACCATCTACCGCCGCCGCCACGCCGAGCCGCTGGGCGCGCCGGTCGGCGCCTCGACCGACGATCTCGAGAGCTGCGCCGAGGAGCTGACCGACGTCGAGCAGGGGCTCGAGCGCCACCTCGACAACTTCAATCATTTGGTCGCCCACTACGATGCGGCCGAAGCGCAGCGCTGGGCCGAGGACCGCGACTTCTGGCTCGGCCAGTGGCGCGCCGCCGGCACCCGCTGCCAATACACCGATCCGCGCCGCGGACCGCTCGCCAAGGAATGGGAGCAGCTCGCGGTGATTCACACCGATCTCCGCGAGACGGAGCAGAGCTACACGAAGGAGTTGATTCGATTCGGCAAGAACGAGGCGCCCCGACTGGACTTGCTCCGGGATCGCCTCGAATCCGTCGGTCGCCGCATTGGCGCGAGCACGATGGGCACTACAACCTCACGAGATTCTGGAGACCCGACACCATGAACGACGATCCCGCTTTCCAAACCCCACCCAGTCCCGATCTTTCTAGCGTTCCCACCCCGGCGCTGCCAGCCGACGTCCCGCTCCCCGCCGATCCCGGCGAGCCCCCGGCGCCCTCGATCTCGTTCGCGGATCTCGGGGTCCACCCCGACGTTCTCCGCGCCCTCACCGAGATGGGGTTCTCCAAGCCGATGACCGTCCAGGCCACGACCTACCCGCTCATCACGGCCGGTCGCGACCTGATGGTCCAGTCGCGCACCGGCTCCGGCAAGACCGCCGCTTTCGGCATCCCGTTCGCCAACGGTCTCGTCAATCCCGACAACAAGTTCGTGCAGGCGATCGTGCTGCTCCCGACCCGCGAGCTGGCGCTGCAGGTCGCCTCGGAGCTGGCCAAGATCTGCGCCTATCGCCAGCTCACCGTGGTGCCGGTCTACGGCGGCGCGCCGATGGGCCGACAGGTGGAGCAGCTCCACGCCGGTGGGCAGATCGTCTGCGGGACCCCGGGCCGCGTGCTCGACCATATCCGGCGCGGGACGCTCCGACTCGATCGGGTGCGCGCGGCGGTGCTCGACGAATGCGACGAGATGCTGTCGATGGGATTTCAGGAGGACATCGAAAAGATCCTGGAAGAGACGCCGGCCGAGCGGCAGACGTTGCTGTTCTCGGCGACGGTGCCGGAGGGGATCCAGCGCCTCTCCCGGCGGTTTCTGCGCAACCCCGAGTTCCTCAAGCTCTCCGCCGACTTCATCGGCGTGCACGAGATCAAGCACCTCTACTATTCGATCCCCGCCATCCACCGGGAGAACGAGCTCCTGCAGATCCTGGCCTTCGAGGAGCCGACCTCCGCCATCATCTTCTGCAACACCCGCGAGGAGACCGGCCGGGTCGCCGAGTTTCTGCGCCAGCACGGTCACGACGCCGAGGCGATCTCGTCGGATCTGGCGCAGAGCGACCGCGAGCGGGTGCTGGGGCGGATGCGCGCGGGCGGCATCAAGTTCCTGGTGGCGACCGACGTCGCGGCGCGTGGCATCGACATCGAGAAGCTGTCGCACGTCTTCAACTACACCTTTCCCGAGGCGCCCGAGATCTACATTCACCGCACCGGCCGCACCGGGCGGGCGGGACGTCAGGGGACCGCGGTCTCGCTGATCGGCCCCACCGAGGTCGGGTCGTTCTACTATCTTAAGCTCCTCTACAAGATCAAACCCGACGAGCGAGCGTTGCCGTCGGAGGCGGAGATTCGCTCGCACCGTGAGGGCGAGCGCGTCCTGGTGCTGCGGCGGGCCTGGAAGGGATGCCGGTCGTGCCGGTCGCCAAGCCAGCCCCGGCGCCGGTCGTGCCGTCGGCCCCGCGCGCGAGCAGCTCGTCGGACGCCCCACGCGGCGCCCCCTTCGAGTTGCGGGATCGCCCCCGCGATCGGCCGCGCTTCGGCGATCGCGATCGGGGGCGCCCCGAGCGCTCGGGACGACCCGAGCGGGGTCGCCGCGACGAGCGGCCCGCGCCGCGCTACGAAGGCTCGGCTCCCCGTTCCGAGGGCTCGACTCCGCGTTCCGAGGGCTCGACTCCGCGTTCCGAGGGCTCGGCTCCGCGTTCCGAGGGCTCCGTTCCGCGTTCCGAGGGCTCCGTTCCGCGCTCCGATCTGCGATCCCCGCGTCCCGAGCGGCGCGATCCGCCGCCGTTGCGGAACGACGCGCCGCCGGTCGAGCGCGAGTTCTGGGAGGTCTGGAGCGAAGAGCGCGCGCAGGCGGGTGATGTCGCGCCGGCGGCCACACCGGCCACGTCGGTGTCATCGATGGGCACGTCCCCCCCGTTGCCGGCGACCCCGGCGTCCGAGCGTCCGCCCGCCCCCTCTCGGGAATACGAGCCACCGCGCGGCGATGTCGCCCGGCTCTATCTCAATCTCGGACGCAAGGACGGCGCCTCCGATCGCGAGGTTCGCGATCTCCTGACGACGCACGCTGGGGCCGTCGAGGTGTCCGAGATCGACGTCATGAACACGCACACCTATCTGAACGTGGCGCCGGCCGACGCGGAGCGGATCGTGGCCGCGCTTACCGGCAAGGAGATCGGCGGGCGTCAGCTGGTCTGCGAGTCGGCCAAGCCGCGCCGTCGTTAGTCCTAATGGGAACCCTGGGAGGGTTCCCAAACCCTCCCGCGATGGGTCCCGTCGGGCAAAGCCCGCCGGGACCCCACGCGATCAGGCGCAATCTCTTCGCCGCGGCGGCGGGCGGCCAACGTCCCGCAGGCCGCGGCGATCTCGGCCCCGCCCGAGTAACGCCGGACCACGGGCACGCCGAGCGCGACCAGCGCGTCTCGAAACGCGCCCAGCTCCTCGGGCGTGGCGGGCCGATAGCGGCCGGTCTCGTCGGTGACGTCGATGAGATTCAGCTTCACCCGCATCCCGTCCAGCAGCAGCCCCAGCTCCTGCGCGTGCCTGGGCGTGGCGTTGACGCCGCCGATCACGACGTAGGCCAGCGTGACCCGGGTGCCGCGCGCCTCGGCGTGATCGCGCATGGCCGCCACCACCTCGGGCAGCGACCAGCGATCTTCGATCGGCATCAGGCGCCGGCGTTCCTGGGAGGTCGGCGCGCCCAGCGACAGGATGAGCCGGTAATGGTGCCCCTCGGCCGTGAAGCGCCGGATCGCGGGGAGCACCCCGGCGGTGGAGATCGAGATCGCCTTGGCGCCGATGGCCGGCCCGGCCGGATCGCTCAGGACCCGCGACGCGCGGATGACGTTGTCGTAGTTGAGCAGCGGCTCACCCATTCCCATGAAGACGGCGCCGCGTACCGGATGATCGGCCTCGGCGGCGATGGCGCGGTGTTGCGCCAGGATCTCCCAGGTCTTGAGGCTGCGAATGCCGCCCAGGCGGCCGGTCGCGCAAAAATCGCAGGCCAGCGCGCAGCCGACCTGCGAGCTCAGACAGACGGTGTATTTCGCAGTCGGCAGCGCCTCCAGCGACCCCGCCTGCCCGGCCTGGCGGCGGACCTTGAGCGCGCGGGCGGCCGCCGGATCGGGCAGCGGAATGCGCACCGCCTCGATCTCGTACCCGTCGCCGGTGCGAAACAGGTATTTGACGAACCCGTCGGCCGCGCGGCGGCGTTCGACGACAGCCAGCTCCGGCCATTCGCAGGCGGCGTCCAGCGCCCCGGATGCCGCGTGCGACAGACCGCGAACCGCGCCAGGCGGGAAGCCGGCGGCGCCTTCGCGATGGACACGGGCGAAGATCCGACGGCCGAGCTCGGGGCTCACGCCGTGGGGGGCGACCGCCGCTTCCAGCTCGGCGCAATCGAGGTTGCGTAGGTTGAGCACGTCAAGGCAACGGTAGCACAGGCCGCCGCCGCCCCCCGGCCGCGGGAGACGACCATCCCGCCCAGAAATTTCGGCAAAAAATCGCCGCCGATCGAGCGAGCCGGTGATTGGACAGTCAATCGCCCGGCATGCTATTCGTCGGACGGCGTGGGGCAAGAAGTGCGGCTGATTCCGAGGGTGGCGGCGGTGTTGGTGCTGGGGACGACCCTGGCGGCCTGCCATGGAGATCGTTCCAGCTGCGTCGGCTCCGGTTGCGCCTGGAGCAGCGCCGACTGGGCGCGTGTCCAGAGTCTGTCCTGGGCGCCCATCGAAGCGGACGCGGGTTTGCCGGTTGCCCCGCCGGCCGATCCGTCCAATCGCTTCTTCGACACGCCGGACGCGGCAGCGCTGGGGAAGCTGTTCTATTTCGACCCCCGCTTCTCCGGGAGCTCGACCCTGGTCGATTCGATCGGCCGCCCGGTCTCGTCCGCTCGAACCCCCAAAGGGTCGCCGACGAATGTGTCCTGCGCCTCCTGCCACGATCCCACCCACGCGGGCTCGGATATCAGCTCGATACCCAACACGGTGTCGATCGGCGCCGGCATCTACGACGTCAACGGCCAGCAGACGCTCAACGCCGCCTTCTTCCCCCTGCTCTACTGGAACGGCCGCAGCGACTCGCTCTGGTCACAGGCGATCGCGGTCAACGAGTCCGGGTTCTCGATGAACGGCACCCGTCTGCAGACCTTTTGGACGATCGTCGACTATTACCTCGATCGCTACACGGCGGTCTTCGGAGATCCGTTGCCCCCGAGGATCACCCGATCGGAATTCCCGTCGAGTGGCAAACCCGGGGCCATGCCCGACTGCGTGAACGAGCGGTCCAAGTTCCCGTTTGATTGCATGACCGACGGCGACCAGGCCATCGTCAATCGGGTCTTCGTCAACTTCGGCAAGGCGATCGCGGCCTACGAGTACACGCTGGTCAGCCGCGATTCGGCTTTCGACAAGTTCGTTCGCGATGGGCCCGGATCGGACTGGATCCCGGACGCCGCCAAACGGGGCGCCATGCTCTTCGTCGGAAAGGCCTCCTGCATCGACTGCCACAACGGTCCGCTGATGTCGGACACCAAGTTTCACAATATCGGTGTCCCACAGTCGGGCGATCATGTTCCGACCGTGGCGGATTGCCCGACCGGCGGGGCCTGCGATTGCACACCCGGAGCCGAGACATCCACCTGCGCCCCCTCCGGCGCCTGGGCCGGAGCTCTCAAGTTCGGCGCGGCCACCGAAATGAAGAACGTCAAAACCGACTTCCGACGGGATTCGGTGCCTTGGAGCGACGACCCCGGTGGACCCGAGCCCTGCGCCACGACGGAGATCGGAGCCCAGCCCGCCTGCCCCGCCCCCGGCGATCCGCTCGATCCGTCGCTCAAAGGGGCGTGGCGCACGCCGAGCCTGCGCGACGTGGCGCTGACCGCGCCCTACATGCACGACGGCTACTACCAGACGCTGACCGACGTGGTCCAGCACTACAACATGGGCGGCGTGTCGAGCGCCGCGACGGCGTTTGACCGCCCGGTTTGCGGAACGGTGGACGCAGCTCCCCCGGCCTGCATGGCCGCCGACGCCGGCGCCCACCTGGCCGCCGAGATCAAGCCGCTCGATCTCTCCGCCGACGAAGTCTCCGATCTGGTGGCCTTCTTGGGCACGCTCACGGGAGCGCCGCTGTCCAGAGACGCCAGCGCGGGCCCCGATCTTCCGTCCGCGAGCGCGTTCGTGGACGGTGGTGACGCCGGCGGTTTCGTGTCGAACGAGGGCGGCGTGCCCGACGCCGGTGCCTCTCCATGATCACCGCGCCGAGACCAGTTCGGCGGGCTTTCTCCGTCGCGCTTTCGTTGGTGGCATTCTGGGGGCTCACCCCCGCGGCGTCCCGAGCGGCCGAGCCGGAGGGCGGCGTCCCCTCACAAACCGCGGAGTCCGAGGCGCGACAGCCGGACGCCCCCGATGCGGACGAACCCGAGCCCGCGGCGATCGACACCCAGGCGCAGATCGACGATCTCCGCCAGCAGATGAAGGATCTCGAGGCGCGCCTCGACCAGACCCGTCAGATCGCCACCCTGAGGCGGCCCATCGTGAGCGTGGGCGGCTACGTCGACTTCGGTTTCTTCGTGCCCGAAGGGACCGGCGTGGGCATCATCCAGGACGAGGGACCGACCCGCTATTTCCCGCAGTACGCCAACCAGTATGCCTGGGTGTTCCTGGGCGATCTGCTGGCGCCGACGGTGAACTCGCGCGGCGAGGCGGCCAGCCTGGGGAACTTCCCGGGCGTCGGTCGTTTCGACAGCGTGGACTCGACCGGTTCACCGAGCTTCATCGTCAACGAGGTCAACATGACGTTGACGGCGGCGCTGGCCCGAAACGCGCTCGCGACCGCCAGCGTCAACTTCATTCCCCGCTCGGGCCAGGACTTCTCCATCGGCGACTTCATGGAGGTCGACCTCGCCCAGCTCGAATGGATGCCGACGCAGTCCGGCAGGACGTCGATCTTCGTCGGCAAGTTCGATTCGGTGATCGGCATCGAGTACCGAGACCGGAAGTCCAACCAACGCTTCGGCGTCACCCCTTCGCTCATCGCGCGCTATACGACCGGCACGCCGCTCGGGATTAAGGTCCGCAGCAAGCTGGGCGACGAGGAGCGGGTCGTCGTCGCGGCCTCGCTCACCAACGGATCGTCGACCACCGAGCAGTTCCACTTCTACGACGAGATCGACACCAACGCGGGTAAGACGGCGAGCGGACGCCTCTCGCTCCGGCCGCTGCCGATCGATCTCGAGGTCGGCGCCTCGGGATCCTGGGGTCCCCAGGACCACGACCCGACCGCCGGGTGGTTCACGAACCCCAGGGCGATGTGGTTCGTGGGCCTCGACCTGCTGGGGCACTTCGGGCCGCTCGACGTCAAGGGGCAGTGGCTCAAGGGGGGAGCGCCCGGCGAAGCCGCGGGGACGGTCTACGATCCGAACCACAGCCCCTACGGTCTACACCTCCGCTATGGGGGCTACCTCGAAGCAGACTGGATGGCGACACCCTTCCTCGGTCTGCTGGTCCGGGGTGACATCCGAGACGCGGACGTCTGGCTGGGCGATCCGACCGCTCTCGCCGGCGCCGCGCGTCTGTATCTGACGCGGGAGTGGCGCGCGACCGCCGGACTACGGGTCGTCGTCAACGAACACGTCGTGGTCAAGGCGGAGTACCTGCATAATGGCGAGTACGGCGGGATTCCACAGATCGCGAACGATGTCTTCACCAGCTCCCTTCTTCTCACCTACTGATGATTTCGCCGAGGTCGACATGAAGCGCGTATCCCAGTATCGAAAGCCGGCACTCCGGATGGTTGCGTCCCTCGTGGTGCTGGCGAGCGCGCCGGCCTTGGCCCTCGCGGCCGACGCCAAGGCAGAGGCGGGCCCCAGCATGGCGCAGTTCAACCGGCTGGAGCGCGAAGTGACCGAGCAACGGCAGCTCATCATCCAGATGCTGCAGATGGAGCAGGACCGCTACAACATGCTCCTCAAGCTGATCCAGAGCGGGGGGTCGCTGCCGCCCGGGAGCGCCCTGCCCCCGTCGCTGCCGTCGCTCGAACATCCCGGCGCGCCGGCGCCCGAGGCGGAGACCCCGGCGGTCAACAACAAGGAGGGCACGGCGCTGTCTGTCGTGACCGGGCACGTTGCCGCGCGCTCGGGCAGGCTGAGGGACACCTATGTCTACCTGGATCAGGTGCGCGGCGGCGCGGCCCACGGTCGGACGCTGGAGATCAAACAGAAGGACAAGCAGTTTTCGCCCCAGGTCGCGGTGGTGCTGCGTGGAACCAACGTCGTGTTTCCCAACTTCGACTCCATCTACCACAACGTCTTTTCGACGTCGGGCCGCAACAGCTTCGACCTCGGCGCCTATCGAGCGGGCGAGACGCCGCGGGCGGTGGTCCTTAGCACGCCCGGGGTGGTGGACATCTACTGCAACATCCACGCGCGGATGACCGCGGCCGTCCTGGTGGTTCCGAGCCCCGTCTACACCAAGGTCGGCGCCGATGGCAGCTTCCGGCTCGAGAACGTTCCGGTGGGCTCGCGGAAGATCGTCGCCTGGAGCCCCAACGCCAAACCAGCGCAGCAGCGGATCGAGGTGACGCCGGAGGGCGTCCAGGCGACCTTCACGCTCGACACCGTGCCGCCGACGAACCACTCCAACAAGCTCGGTCAGCCCTACGGATCCTACAAGGACTAGACGATCATGAGCGGGCGCGGCAGAGCGACGGTCTGGCTGGCGATCTGCGCGATCTGCGCCGCCGGGGCCGCTCTGCGCGCCGCGGCCGTCTGGCGCGCGGGCAGCGCCGACACCGGCGAGGCGGCCAAGCTCGACGCCCGCGCCGGCGAGACGCGCGAACGCGTCAAGGCCATCCTGACGGCCGAAGAACGACCGCTGCAGGCGGAGGTCGCGCGCGCGGCCCGCCTGCCCGGCTTGCGTGCGGCGGTCGCCGACCGGGTCGACGCCGCGACGATCTTGGATCTCTTCGACACCGAAGAGTGGTGGGAGCCGTTCAAGACCCGGGACGCGGCGATCGTCGCC
>CALAOV010000176.1 GCA_937889515.1 uncultured Myxococcales bacterium
GATACGGCGACCACCGAGATCTACACTCTTTCCCTACACGACGCTCTTCCGATCTGGGCGAAGCTTGTCCGGCCTGCGCCTGCAATTGTGCCGATGCCGGCCCGGTAACCGTCGTCATGGGCAGCGCCGGAGGCACGACGACCTCCACCACCAGCGTCCCCGCTTCGGGAACGGGCTCGGCCGGATCGGGCACCGGAAGCGGTGGAACCGGCGGCGACACCCAGGCCGTCGACGGCGGCAGCGCTCCGCCGAGCGATCCCTGTTCGGTCCACCCCGACGCCCAGAGCTGTACGGCCGACGCAACCGCCAGCTGCAGCTGGATCGCGCTCGGGATCCCCTGCAGTAGCAACGGGCCGTGCAACTCGGGCGTCTGTCAGCAAATGACCGGCGGCTCGGGCTCCGGCTCCACCGGATGTGGTTGCGCCTGTCCCGCCTGTGGCAGCGGCCAGTCCTGCGCGCCCTGCTCGTGCACCTGCTGCGCGCCGCCGCCGACCCCGACTCCCGGCGGTCCCACGCCCGTTCCGCAGCCGGCCCCCGCCGACGCCGGCGCCGCCAAGCCGTAACCAGCGAGATCGCGTCGAGGTCAAACGCCTCAGGCGGTCGGCATCGGGACGATCTCGACGATCTCGATGAAGCGCTCGGCCGACATCAGATGAGGGTGATCCTTGATCGTCGCGGCGAGCGCTTCCTGCGACTCCGCCTGGAAGATGGTGAATGAGCCGAGGTCGTTGGCGATCGGCGAAGCATCGGTCGTGGTTACCCGGAAGCTCTTTCCGAGCGGTCCCCCCTGATCGACGATCGACGCGGCATTCTTGTCGCGCCACGCCATCCAACCGTCGATCATGATTTGGCGCTCCTCCTTCGAGGCGTTCCTCAACGCCTGGTAAGAGGCCGACGGCGCCCTGCAGAGAACCAGAAATTTTTTCATGGGGAAACCGTATCACGGTCGCGGGTCTGCATCGGCGATACTGAGCGCGTCATGGAGCTCGATGCCGCGTTGATCGAAGATCTCCGGCGCGCGCACGGCGTGCACACGGTGATCCTCTACGGATCCCGGGCGCGCGGCGATGCGACGGCGGAGAGCGACGTCGACGTCGCCGGGTTCGCCGAGGTCCCGGCGACCGTGCGCGACGCTCGGCTCTGGAACGGCCTGTTCCTCGACGCGTTCGTGTACCCCACGGCCCTCGCCCAGGCGCCCGATGCCGACATGCTGAAGCTGTGCGGCGGTCGCGTTCTCCTCGACGAACGACAGCTCGCGGGGCCGCTGCTCGCGGGGCTGGCGGCTCTCGACCGGCAGGCGCCGCCGCCGCTGCCCGAAAGCCATCTCCGGATGCTTCGCGTGTGGGCTCGCAAGATGCTGGCGCGCGTGCGACGCGACGACGTCGAAGCGCACTATCGCCGCCACTGGTTGCTCCAGCAGCTCCTCGAGGACTACTTCACGCTCCGGGGTCGGCGGTACCGCGGCCCCAAGGAGGCTCTGGCGGCGTTGCGGGTGGATGCGCCCGAGACGTTTGCGGCGTTTGAACGGGCGCTGGCGCCGGGGGCGACGGACGAGGCGTTGGAGGCGCTGGTAGATTGCGTCGTGGGGTGAGGGTCGCCGCGAGCGGGCACAGACCCGAACGGACGACGTCGCCTGGGCTTCGGCGGCGACGCACCACGGAGGCGATTCCGACCACCATCAAGGCCAGCTCGAAGCGACTCGGTGGCGAGCTGTGGGCGATCCCGCAGGGAAGGACACCGGTATCCGAACCACCGGGGTTTCGCCCGCCGTCGCTCGCAGGCGGACCGGCATCCATCCCCGCGTCGGACGATCCGCCATCGCTCGCCCTGGCGGCGCCCACGACGACAAAGATCCCCGCCAGGAACACGCCCGACAGCACGAAGGTCCGCCATTTCGTCATGACCGAACATACTGCAACCGTCGTGCCCGCCGAAACGTGCCGGTCCTTCGGGGGCCGCCCTCGCACGGTATGACATGGGCGTCGCGCCCCTGGATGCCTGGTCCCGCTGGCGGCTCATCGGCGATCGAGGTGCAAGCAGAGGTGCGGGCCGGTGGCCGCGGGCTCGCCGCCGGCCAGGCGGGCGCGCGACGGCGGCGTGTCCGGGTCCACCGCCACGCAGATGCTGGCGTCGCCGGGACCGGTGATGCGGAAGGAGCTGGGGAGCGGGATCCGGTTGCCGCAACCGATGCGGGAGGTGGTGCCTGGAAAGGCGGGGCCGTCGCCCTGCAGCACGACGAGGTCGGCGTAAACACGCAGAGGGGGCGCGCAGGTGAGGAGCAGCTTGAAGCGATCGCCTGCCGTGAAGGAGGTCGGCTCCCAGGCGATCGATCCGGAACGCTCGCGCACCAATTCGATCGTCACATCGCCGCCCTTGACGGCGATCCGCCGGCCGCCGAGCTGCGGCCCTGACCCTGGTCGCGCCCAGACGACGAGCAAAACGGCGGCCGCCGTCGTCGACACTGCGGCGAAGGTCAGCCACCCCGGGGGTCGCGCGGTCGACCGGGCCGGCGGCGCGGCGGGGAGCGGTGGGAGCTGCCGGCCGCCGTCCGCCGCGATCAGGTCGGCGCGCGCGCGGCAGCCAGGGCAGGCGGCCAGGTGGCCGGCGATCTCCGTCTGCTCATCCGGTCCGAGCTCGCCAAGGGCGTGACGCTCCAGACGGAGCCAGGAGACGGGGACGCAGGAGACGGTTTCCATCACGACACGTCCTTCGTCACGACACGTCCTGCGGGGCGGTTGCGGGGACGGTGCCCGCCAGTCGGCTCGCCTCGTCGCGGACACGCTTCAGCCGCCGCACGATCGTTTTCCGGCTGGTCCCCAGCAGAGCGGCGATCTCCTCCTGGGTCATGTCGTCGATGAAGTGGTAGACGAGGATCTCCCAGGCCTGCACGTCGAGGCAGCGGGCCAGGCTGCCCAGGAGCTGTCGATCGAGGACGATCTCGTCGATTTGGGTCCCCGGCGCGCCCCGCAGCGCCTGGTCGTGTTGCGAAAGCAACCGTCCCCGGTTGCCCCGATCGCGCAGGTGATTGAGGCAGCGGTTCGTGATCGCGCGATAGAGATAGGGGAGGTCGGCCGCGGCGCGCGGCCGCTGGATCAGATCGAGGAACAGGCCCTGCACCAGATCCTGGGCCTCGTCGCGGTCCTGCAACATGCGTTCGGCCTTTCTCAACAGCGCGGGTCCATAACGCCGGTAGAGCTCCATCAACAGGTCACGGACGCTTCATCGGCAGGTGGCGGGCCAAGCGACGCAGGGGCCGGTGTTCCCCGTGCACGGCGTGTCGGTGTCGCAGGCGGCCAGGGTCTGCGAGCAGACGCTCGAGGGGGCGCAGGCGCCCGACGTGCACTCGGCGCCCGCCTCGCACCAGGCGCCCGCGGGGCGGTTGTCGAGCGCGATGGGCACGCCGGTGCAGCCTTCGCCACTACTGACCTCGAGGCGGGCGAGCACGGCGAGGCCATCGCTCTCCTTGCTGATGGTGACGGCCAGCGAGTCGTACCAGGTCGGCGCCGCGACCAGGAAGGTGAGGGGCTGCCAGGCGGCGCTCGGGATCCGCTGGCGGTACTGGTTCGTGCCGTCGCCGGTGAAAGACATCTCGAGGTAGACGCTGGCCGCCGGATCGAGGTTGGCGATCACCTTGAACTCCAGGCAGGCGACCGAGCTGATGTCCGTCTTCTGGGTCAGGGTGACCTGCGGGCCCAGCAGCGAAACGCCGTAGTCGTGGTCGTTCCAGGTCGGGACTTTCTGGATGTTCCCCTGCACCGTTTGCCAGTGACAGAGCTCCGCGCCGCACCAGTCGTCGAAGCTGGGGTCTTCGTCGAGCGGGCAGCCGGCGATCGTGAGGGTGAGCAGCGCGAGCAGCGCGAGCAAAATCGGCTTGTCCGGCTTGTTCGATGTTTTCGATGTTCTCGATGTTTTCGGTGTTTTCATGGGGAAGCTCCTAGAAGACCCAGCGGGTTCCGAGTTGGGCGCCGAAGCCGCCGCTGTCGTGGGTGTCGCCGATGTTGTCTTTGATGATCGGCGCGTAGTAGTAGCCGGCCTGGACCAGCAGACCGAGCGAGCGCCAGGGCATGTAGGCGGCGCCGACCTTGGCGCCGAGGTAGTAGCCAAAGGAGGTCTGGCGGTAGGTGCCGGTGGCGTCGCTCCAGGTGGTGAACGCGAGGGCGGGACCGGCGCTGACCTGCGCGTAGGGGACGAGGTGGCCGCGCAGCACCGGGCGGGCGCCGCGCAGCCCGGCGCCGAGGCCGTAGCTCGACCAGCCGAAGCTGGCGTCGTCGCCGTCCAGGCCGCCGCTGCGCGAGCGGTTCTCGGCGTCGAGCTCGAGAAGGTCCAGGGTGAGCGCGAAGTGCCGGTCGAGCGCGCGGGTGGCCGTCAGCGAGATCTGGTGCGAGAGGCCCAGCCAGACGTTCCCACCGAACTGGTTGAACCCGAACTGGCGCATCACCGAGACGTAGCTGTCGTCCCGCCCCTGCAGCACCCCGAGCGACAGCTCGAGACCCCAGGGCGCGGCCGGCGGCCCGCCGCCCTTGATGCTCCCCTCGTCGAGCGTCGCCGGGCGGCAGAGGGCGACGTCGAAGGTCACCGTCGACTGCTCGGCAAGGGTGACGTCGCACTCCCGGATCTCGTCCCCCTGGCGCAGCAGCACCTTGTACGCGCCCGAGGGCATGGCGAGGCGGACGGGGGCGCCCGGCGCTTTGTCCAGCTCGGCGAGCACGGAGCCGCTCGGCCGGTGCTGGATGAAGAGGCGCCCGGCTATCCGGGCCGGCACCACCAGCTGGGACGAGGCGAGCGTCGGCCGGGTCAGCACCACGTCGCCTTTCCCTTTGAGCGCCGTCTCCAGCGTGGCGTGCTGCGCCCCCACCGCCGTGGCCGCCGTGCCGGTGAGCGTTCGGTTGTAGGTGTAGCGGTAGGCCTCGTCGAGGCTGACCTGGCCGTCTTGATTCGCGTCGCCGGCCCCGCGCAGCGCCAGCAGCAGGTTGTGCGTGAAGTACGACGAGGCCAGCTCGTCGGATTCCTGACTCAGCTCGTTGGCGGTGCTGGAGGCCATCACCGCCATCCCGGCCGTGTTGAGGCGGGCCACCGAGTTGAAAGAGAAGTCCGCCGTCGCCTCCGCCCCCTTGATGCGCGAGAAGGCGCCGCTCTGGCAGGCGTCGACGATGACCACGGTGAGCGTGCTCGGCAGGCGCAGGATCTGCTGGCGGAGCTCGGCGAGCGGCAGCTCCTCGCGTCCGAGCGTGATGGCGTCGGCGCGGGCGTGCCCCGAGTAATAGAAGATGAGCTGGGCCTGTTCCCCGCGCGCGGCCCCCGCTTGCAGTCGCTCGCGCAGCGACGCGAGGGCGGCCAACAGCTCGGCGCGCCCGGGGTGGAGCGCCACGACGAGCTGCGCCCCCGGGTAACGCCCGGCCTCGCGCAGGACGGCCGCCAGGGCGGTCGCGTCGCGCTCCGCGTAGCGCAGCTCCTGTTGCCCCGAGCCGGCAGCGTTGCTGCCGACGATCAGCGCGTAGCTGGCGGGAGGCGCTTCTGGTTGATCGGCCCGGGCGGGGCGGGCGAGGGCGAGCGCCAGAACCGCCACCTCGATGAGGAAGGCCAGAGATCGCGCGCCAGACGCCGGTCGAAGCATGACGTTCCGCATGTCCATTGTGCTCTCAAAACACGTGAGCCTGGGCAAATGGGACAGCGGCGGGTTGGTATCGTTCGATACGCGCACGCCCGAGCGTGCTCGGGCGTGCGGCGTACCCGGTCGGCGGCCTTCGTTACTGGCCGACCACCGTCGCGATGGACCGTCCGATCAAGCGCCCGCGGGCATCCTGGGCCACCACGGCGACGTGTCGGGCGCCGCTGCCGAGCGTGATGGAGGTGTCGAGGCCGTTCCAGTCCGCCGAGCCAAGCGGCCAGAGGTTCGACGCACGATCGCCGCCGATCACGATCCAGCGATTCACCTCGGTGGCGCCGTTCCAGATCGCGTGCACCGTGAGGCTGCCGTCGGCGTTGCGCGTCGCGGTCGCGGTCGGGGAGCTGTCCGGGGTGGCGTGCCAGACGTTCCGGTACGCGCGGTAGGTGTCCCAGCTCGTGGGGACGCTGGCGTCGAAGAGCAAGCCGCCCGCGGCGTCGAACTCCGAGAAGCGTCCGGTCGCGCCCCAGCCGACGAAGGTGTGGCCGGCGTCGAGCGCCTGGGAATTCCCTTGCGAGCCAGCCAAGAGGCCGTCCGGATGCACGATCGAACGCAGCAGCGTCGCGGTGTGATGGCGAAGATCGCGCTCGACCCAGATGACCCGCGAGGTCGGGAGCACAGCCGGCGCGGCCTCGTTGTCGAAGATCCGCAGCGTCGTGCGATCGACCGGCTCGGGATCGTGCTGCCCCGCGTAGGCCACGCCGTCGCCCAGCGCGAAGCTGGAATTCTTGCCGTTGAGCCGCCAGATCACCTCGCCCGAGCGATGATCGACCTTGTAGGTGGTCCAGGTGTTGCGGGCGTTGATGATGATGTTGCCGTCTTCATCCCAGTTGACGGCATTGATGTGGAAGTAGTCGTAGGTCGCCCCCGCGGCGGTCGGGACGGGCGCGTGGCTCTCGGCGAGGCCGACGTGGTCCAGGCTGTGCCACTCGAAGACGACCGCGCCGGTGCCGAGGTCGATCTCCTGCGCGATGCCGTCGACCACCGAGCCGTCGGCCGGCCCGCCGATGGCGGAGAGGTCGTAGGGGACCGGATGATAGACGGTGATGAGCGCCGTTCCGCGGGGCGTAATTCGGAACTCGTGGAGATCGGCCGACAGGCCGTTCCCCGCGCTCACGATCGCGATCTGGCGATACGAGCTGTCGAGCACGTAGTCGACCCCTATGCCCGCTCCCGGTCCGGTCGGCGCGTTCTGCCCTTGCCACCAGGTCAGCACCGGCTGGCCGCGGTAAGTCTGCACGCGAAAGTTCGCCGCTTGATCACCGGCGGGGACCGCCCGGAACCAGACGGGGCGACCCCGATCGTCGACGATCTCCGGCCCCTGCTGAACGCCGTCGGCCGGCGTGGTCTTGGGCGCGACGAAGATGAAGCCGCGGTCCACCCGCGGGCTCGACTTGAGAACGGTGATTGGCGGCGGCGCCAGCGGCACCGCGGGTACGGGCGGGCTGGCGACCTCCGGCGACCCCAGCGCGGCCCGGGCCACCGCGGCGCCCAGCAGCAAGGCCAGGCCCCCGGTCAGGAAGTGGGGTGAACGGACTCTCCACAAACGAGATGAAACGGACATGCGATTCCTCCTGTTGACGTCGCAGGCAGGCCGCCCGGAGTGGGCGTTCCTGCGCAACGACAGGGGGAACCAAAATCCGTGAAGCTCATGAAGTCGTTCTGACATCCGGCCCCGCGGACGTCAAGAACTTTGTCTATTATAATAGACAAAGGCCAGACGTGGCAGGGTCGGCGGCTTGGATCGGCGGGCAGCCCGACCATGGTATCCTGGCCCCCATGGCGGACGGAGCTGCGACGGGTAATCCAGTGGGCGGCGTGCTGGCGTCACGTGGCGAGCGTCTCGGGGGCTATGTGCTCGATGGCCTCATCACGCTTCCATTCCTGTTTCCCGCCGTCGTGCTGGGGTTCCGCTTCGGGCGGCTCGCCCGCGATCACGAAGCGGTTCCGGGAACGCTGATGTTCGCCGCGTTCCTCTGCGTGGCCGCCATGCTGGTCCTGGGGGGATATCAGATGTACCTGGAGGCGGCCAAAGGGCAGTCCCTGGGGAAGCGCTGGATGCGGACGAAGATCGTCGCGCTCGACGGAAGCCCCCCGGGATTCGCGCGGGCCATCCTGCTCCGGCGGGGGGTCACCATCGCCATCTACCTGGTCATCGCCCGGATGTTCAGTGTGCCGCTCGCCTACGCCTTCGGCCTGGTCGACCTGCTGATGATCTTCGGCGCCGGGAACCGCTGTCTGCACGACCGGATCGCCGGGACGCGCGTCGTCCGAGACGAAGCGCCGCCGATCGTTGCCGCCTGACGTGCGATCGCCCCGGCCGGCCGCGCTGACGCGCGCCGGAGCTGCCGTTCCCACCGCCCGTCGATGAAGCCAGTCATACTCTTCGCTGTCATGGGAGGGCTGTTCATGGGAGGGCTGTGCAACCGCACGGCGATGGCGGGCGAGGGCGGCCTGCCGACGGTGGGCGCCAGCGCCAAAGGCGGGTCTCCTACATCTTCGGCCGCCGCCGCGTCCGATGATCCCGTCGGCCCGGTGGCCGTTCCGCCGCCGTCGGAGAAGGCGCTCCGCTACTACCGCAGCGGGAACGCCATCTGGACGATCGAGCAGGTGCTGGGGCTGGCGCTGCCGGCGCTGTTGTTGTTCACGGGCCTGTCGGCGCGCCTGCGGACCTTCGCCGCCGGCCTCGGCCGTGGCCACTTCTACCCGACGCTGGTCATCTACCTGGTGCTGCTGTCGGCCTTGCTGTTTCTGATCCAGCTGCCGCTTTCGTACTACGTCGGCTTCGCGCGCGAGCACGCCTATGGCCTGTCGACGCAGCGGTTCGGCAAGTGGGCGGGGGACGAGATCAAGGGACTGGCGATCGGCGTGGCCGTGGGCGCCCTGGTGCTCTGGGTACCGTACCTGCTGCTGGCGCGCAGCCCGACGCGCTGGTGGCTCTGGACGGGCGCGCTGTCGCTGCCGTTTCTGACCATCGTGTTGCTGGTGACGCCGGTTTTCGTCGCGCCGCTCTTCAACAAGTTCGGTCCCATGAAAGACCGGGCGCTCGAGGGCGAGGTCCTGGGGGTGGCCGCGCGGGCCGGCGTCGAGGGGGCGCGGGTCTACGAGGTCGACAAGAGCGTCGACACCGAGAAGGTCAACGCCTACGTGACGGGCGTCGGCAACACCAAGCGCATCGTTCTTTGGGACACGCTGCTGGCCCGCCTGACGCCGCGGCAGACGCGCTTCGTGGTGGGGCACGAGCTCGGCCACTACGTGCTCGGCCACGTCTGGCTCAACATCTTGATCTCGTCGGGGCTGACGCTGCTGGGCCTTTACGGCGTCCACTGCACGGCAGATCTGCTGCTCGGCCGGTTCGGCGGCGTCTTCGGATTCACCCGGATCTCGGACGTCGCGTCGATGCCGCTCTTGATGATGTTGTTGTCGCTGTTCTCGTTCGCCATCACGCCGGCGGTCCTGGCGCTGTCGCGCCACCACGAGCACGAGGCCGATCGCTTCGGGCTCGAGCTGACCCACGACAACATCGCCGGCGCGACCGCCTTCGTGGCGCTGCAGCAGCAGAACCTGGCGGTGCCGCGGCCGGGTTGGCTCTACAAGGTGTTCCGCGCGAGCCACCCGCCCATCGGCGAGCGGGTGGATTTCATCAACGGATATCGGCCCTGGGAGACCGGGGCGGCGGAGCGGTACGGGGGTCGGTTTCGGAGGTAGCTGAACGGCGCGCGGAGAAAACCCAACGCGCGGTTTTCCGCGCCTTAGCTTTCTGCCATGCCGAGCGATCAACAGACCCTCGCCGAAGCCCCCACCGACGGCGAGAGCCTGCGCACCGTCGTGGTCGCGCTGGCGGCCAACCTCGGCATCGCGGCGGCCAAGATCGTCGCCGCGCTGCTGACCCGCTCGAGCGCCATGCTGGCCGAGGCGTTTCACGCCGGCGCCGACGCGGGGAACCAGGTCCTCCTGCTCGTCGCCGACCGACGGGCGGGCCGGCCGCCCGACGAGGACCACCCGATGGGGCACGGCCGCGAGGCGTACTTCTGGGCGCTGCTGGCCTCCCTGGGCGTGTTCCTGGCCGGCGCGCTGCTGTCGCTCCGACAGGGCGTCCACCAGCTGATCCATCCGCAGGCGGTGTCGTCGTGGTCGGCCGCCTACCTGGTGCTGGGCCTCTCCCTCTGTCTGGACGGCGTGTCGCTGGTCCGAGCCTTCCGCCAGATCAAGCACGAGGCGACCACGCTCGACCGAGACTTTCTGGAGCACCTCGATCTCAGCTCCGATCCCATCGCGCGCGCCGTCTTCGCGGAAGACGCCGTCGCGATGGTCGGAAACGTCGTCGCCTTCGTCGGGATCCTCCTTCACCAGCTGACCGGCTCTGCCGTTCCCGACGCCGTGGCCGCATTGGTCATCGGCGTCAGCCTGGGCATCGTGGCGCTGGACCTGGCGCGCCGGAACCGCAAGTTCCTGGTCGGGCAGGAGGCGTCGCCCGAGATCCGCCAGCGGCTGGCACAGCTCATCTCTGCGCAGCCGGGGATCACCGCGGTCGGCCAGCTCCTGGTGACTTTCCTGGGCCCGCGCCGGCTCTGGGTGCTGGCGCGAATCGAGCTCGACGGCGCGCTCACCGGCGCCGCCGTCGCAGAGCTGCTGCGCGCGACCGAGCGGGTGGTCCAGGCTCAATCAACGGCGATCGCGCGCATCGATCTGGTTCCGCGGGGACGGGGCTGACGACGCCCCGATGAGTCCATCTTTCAAAAAGAGTGAATGGGATCGAGTGGCGCCGCATCTACCTCGCGTAGCTGAGTCGAACCTCAATCCCAACGAAGGAGCACTCAATGAAATCGTTCAAGAAGCTTTGTCTTGGAATCATCGCCGCCGCCGCGTTCACCCTGGTCGCCGGCACAGCCGACGCCGGATCTTATTCGCAGGTGACCCCCACCAGCGCGGCCGTGTTTGTCATCAACGGCGGCTCCTATCTGTGTTTCTCGGGGATCGCCCCGGCAAGCGCTGCCTATGGGTGGTGCCTTCCGGACACCGATCCGGCGGCCCCGATGATGGCGACCATCGTCAACGGCGCGTTCTTGGCGGGGCGGAAGATTGCCGTCGGCTGCAATACGTGCGAAATCACCGTCGGCGGCGACCCGGCCCGTCCCGGCAATTGGTGGCACCCCGACTGGGTCTACATCGATTGAGAAGGTGCGAGGTCAGTCGCGCGGCGCGATCGGCGCCTTGACGATCGCGACGACGATCCTACGGCGGACGCCTTCAGCTTGCCAACGCGTTCGATCTGGAAGAGCTCAAGTCGACGCAAATCTGAGCCGCCGAGGCGGAGAGATGGCACCTTCCGGGATGCGCCGTCTATCTCGCTCTCGCCTATCTCGCCTCGTGGTCCGCCTGGCTTGCCTCGGTGTCGCCGTTTCCCTCGCCGCCTGCTCGAGCAAATCCGCCAGCCCCGGCAAGCCCGACGGTGCCCAGGATGCCGCCTCCGACGCCAGTCAGGTCTGCGGCGTCCCCACCGGCTTCGCCTGGACCACCGGCGGCCCGCTGCTGGCGCCCCAGTCGGACGCCACGCACAGCCTGGCCGCCATCAAGGATCCGTCGGTCGTCTACTACAACAACCTGTGGCGGGTGTTCACCAGCACCGTCGCCGCCGCCGGCTCCTACAACATGGCGTACCTGACGTTCCCCGACTGGGACCATACGGCCGACGCGACCTTCTATTACATGGACCAGACGCCCGGCCTGGCCGGCTACCACGCCGCCCCCGAGGTGTTCTTCTTCGCGCCCACGGGCCTCTGGTATCTCGTCTATCAATCCGGCCCGCCGACCTACTCGACCACCAGCAACATCGACGACCCCACCAGCTGGACCCCGCCCGCCTCGTTCTTCGGCGCCGAGCCGGCCATCGTGACCCAGAACCAGGGGTCGAGCGGCGGCTGGCTCGACTTCTGGGTGATCTGCGACGACGCCAACTGCTACCTGTTCTTCTCGGACGACAACGGCCACTGGTACCGCAGTCAAACGACGGTCGCCCAGTTCCCCGCCGGCTTTGGCGACCCCGTCATTGTCCTGCAGGACGCCAACCCCTACCACCTGTTCGAGGCCAGCAACGTCTACAAGCTGACCGGCACCAGCAAGTACCTGGCCCTCGTCGAGGCCTTCGACGCCGACTCGAATTACCACCGCTACTTCCGCTCCTGGACCGCCGACACCTTGGACGGCGACTGGACCCCGCTGGCAGACAGCTACGCCATGCCCTTCGCCTCGACCGCCAACGTCACCTTCACCGTGCAGCCGCCCTGGACCGCCGACATCAGCCACGGCGAAATGCTCCGCGACGGCTACGACCAGCACCTCTCGATCAGCACCTGCCACATGCGCTACCTGCACCAGGGCGTCGACCCGACCATGACCAACCCGGACGGCGGGTATAACGCGATTCCGTGGCGGCTCGGGCTGTTGACGTCGACGATGTAGGGGAGGGGGACAGGCCGAGTGCCGCCTCAGTAGGGTAGGATCGGCCGCAGATGCCGCTGGTGAGAAGCGAGGTACACTGAGAGGACCATGTCGAGCCAGGAGATCCTCAAGGCCGCGCTCGCCCTCGCTCCGGACGAGCGGGCCCGCTTGGCGAAGAACCTGATCGCGAGTCTGGACGAGGCGGCTGTCGAGGTCGAACCGGAGCTGGCCAGCGAGATCGAACGCCGCATTTGGGAGGTCGACTCGGGAGCCGTGAAAGCGATCCCGTGGGCCGAGGTCAAGGCTCGCATCGCGAGCCGGCGACGTGCCGGCTGAGACGCCGCTTCGGTTTCATCCCGAGGCGGAGGACGAGATGAACGTCACCGCCGACTGGTACGATCGTATCGACGACGGGGGCGTTCTCATCGTCTCGATCGCGCACCAGAGCCGCGAACAGCTTTACTGGCTCGGGCGCTGACGCGTGCGGATTGGACGTTCTCGAGCTTGCCGAGCTGCCGCTCACCCAAAGAAAATACCGGTGAGATCCTTCTCGACCTCTCGGAGCAGCTCGAGGAAATCGCGCCGATCCTCCAAGCCATCATAGGCGTGCCAGCGCAGGTTTCGGTCTGACCAGAAAAGAGTCCAGGACCCGCGCTTCGCGTTGTACCTGAATTTTGCGACGACGTGCTCGACATGGCGGTGCCGTTCCCGGTAGTGCGGTCGTCGTTCAAAGAGCTCAATGTCCGATCGGACGAATCGAAAATCGTGCAGGAGCTGATGGCGAATCTCGACGGGCACCTTGTCGCAGAAGCGACGGAGGGCTCGAATCGCCCGCTCCTTTTCAAGTTCCGGAATGGCCATCGGTCGATCAGCGAGGTTGGGGGGCGCGGCCGCTTCGGACCGCGCGGACGGTTTTCACCACTTTCAGTTCGACCGCGTCTGCGGACGTCCGAGGCGTCCCCGCGCGATGCTGGATGGCCCGGATCGCCGATCGGGCAGCCTTCTTCCCTTCGGCGAGCATCACGCGGGCGAGCAACTTGGCTTGCTCGGCGACGGGAAGGCCCTGTATCCGGCGAGCCAGATCAACAGCTTGGATGCGGGTCAAACCGGCCTGAACCATATCCGAACTGCACCAGCTCTCGGCCGCCATGCCAGCCGGTTACGTCTGATCGTATACGTCGTCTTCGGGATTCGCCCAGACCTTGGCGGACGTGGGTTCCGATGCGCTGGTCGCCGCGCGCGTAAGGCCGTACTTGTTCGAGGAGAGATCAGGCACTCCGGAATTGGCTGTCGGGATGGCAAGGAAGTCCAGAACAGCGCGCCGCTGGCGATCCATCTGTTTCTTGCTGACGTCGATCGAGCCGACCAGCTCCTTGATCAGCGCTAGGCGTTCCGTCGACGACAGCTCGACGGCCTCCTGGACCAGCTTTTGTACCCTGGGAGACATGCCTCCAACATAGCACCACCTCGATGGCCGAGGGGGCGACGATGAAGGCGCGAATCCCTCGTCGTCGATGTCGGAGCCCGTTGTCGAATCGCGACGCCGCGCCGACGCGCGCCGGAGCTGCGGTACCATCGTGTCGTGACGCCTCCGTCCCCACCGCCCGCGCCGCGCGCGTTCCGGCTGGGGGCGCTCGACGCGGGGTCGGTGTTCTTGCTCTTGTTCGGCGGGATCTGGGGGCTCATCGGGACGATCCTGGCGATCGCCCTCAGCGCGACGGGCGGGCCCTTCTGGAACGACCTCTTCCTCGACCGCCGCGGCGTCGCGGCGGAGGCCCGGCTGACCTCCGTCGAGCCGACCAGCATGCACGTGAGCGGCGGGACGATCTACCGGATCGGGTACACGTTCGCCGACGCCACCGGGAACCCGCGCGCGGGCTCGGCCGGGACCACGCATCCGGAGACGATCGTCGGCGCCGGCCGCCAGGCGCCCCTGGCGATCGAATATGACCCCGAGGCGCCCGCGCGGTCGCGGCTGCGGGGTGAGCGCGCTTCGGTGATCGGGCTTTTCGGCTTGTTGCCGTTCGGATTCGCGGTGGTGGGCGGTCTGATGTTCGCGCTCGGCGGCCGCCGGGCGCTCCGGCTGCGCGCGATCTACGTCAGCGGCCGGGCGGCGCTGGCGACCGTCACCGGAATCGAGTCGAGCTTGATGCGGGTCAACGGCCGTCGCGTGATGCGCGTCGAGTACGCCTTCGACACCCCGTCGGGCCGAACGACGGGGCGGACGACGCTGCGCGCGCCACCGCCCGTGGGGGGGACGCTGTGGGTGATCTACGACGGGGAGGATCCGGGGCGGAACGTGGCGGCGTGAACAAGCACGTCTAGTCTTCACGCCGACTACGAGCAGGTACAGGCCGTTGAGCCATTTGGCGAACAGAGCCCCAGCGCGATGAGGGTCCCGTAGCGCTGGGTGTCGAGCAGGAGCAGCACCGGGGCATTCGAACCCGTTATGCCGAGGGCGGCCGCATAGGTGCCGTCGGTCGCGACTCCAAAGTTGATGGCGGTCGAGAGCGACGAGGAGCTTGGGATCGACGTAGCCCTCGGCGAAACCGCCGAAGAGGTAGAGGACGCCCGCCAGGCCGGCGAGGTGTTTTTGGGGGGGCGCGAAGTATACCGATGAACGCCGGCGGCCCGCGCTAGCGTCCGTTCGGGCTGGCGGTGGTCGGCCCGGGTGAAGGCAATGGCGGCCGGACTCTACGCGGTCCCTGAACGTTCGCCCTCGGGAGCGATTCGCAGGCCGGTAGCAGGACGGCCCGCCGGTTGCAGTACCTCGAAAGGACGCGTGATTGGTTCTTTGTCACGCGTCGACACGAACGACATTCCCAACCAAAGGTGAGCTAACGATGAGCAAGAAACGGCAGATCGAATTCATCGAAGGAACGAAGTCCGACGTCCCGAAGTCGGGCGTCCGAGTATCTGAAGAACAATTGGGGAATCTGGAGACCGTGTTTCAGAATCACTTTGCGGAAGACCATGGCACGACGGGAGGCGCGGCCCCGAGTGCTAGAAAGCCACGCTGCCATCTGATTACGTGCATCGTCGGAAGTAGGTCGGGTCTTACCTGCTGGTATCACTGCGTTAGGTAAGATGGTCTCCTCGCCGCGGTTCTTTGAGATGAAGAGAGGGACGTGCCGCACAGTATTGGACTCAGGCCGCGGCGAGGACGCGATGTATTGATGCGAGGCGAGCGCCCGCGCTAGAAGAGGGGGCCCCGTCGAGCCCGACGTGTGCAAATAGTCGCGCGGTGTGTGCGAAATATGGCTCAGTCCTGCGCTAAGCCGATGGATGGACGGAAGCCATGTGGGTGTCGAGGACCGCACCCCGCGGGCTCGACCATTTCGTCGCTCCTGAGACACTAACCAGCGTGAAGGACATTGTAACGATTGTCGCGCTTTTCATTGGCCCCCTCATGGCAGTTTAGGTGCAGACCTATCTGGAACGGCATAGGCAGGAGAAGGAACGAAAGCTTCGCGTGTTCCGAACGCTGATGTCCACGAGGGTCAGAAAGGCAGTGGATCCCAAACATACCGAGGCCCTAAACCTGATTGCCATTGAGTTTTACAAGGACAAGCCAATCAGCAGAGCTGCGAGTCTGTACATCGACCATCTGAGTAGCAATTCTTCAGTCCCTTCTCTCCAAGCTTGGGTCGAGAAGGGCGACGACCTGCTTCACGAGCTCTTGTACCAGATGGGAACTTCCTTGGGCTACCCAGAGATCGACAAGGTCCAAATCAAGCGACAGGGCGGACCTGACCCCCTAAAACTGGACCATTTCGAGCGCGAGTCCTCCAATCGGAGGAC
>CALAOV010000177.1 GCA_937889515.1 uncultured Myxococcales bacterium
TCTGCCGCTAGGGCTGGTGGTGGCGGGCGCGCTGGCAGCGCTGCTCGTCCGCTCGCGCAGGGGACGTGGGGCGCGGCTCTGGCGCGACGCCAGCGCGCTCGGGTCGAGCGCGCTCTGGGCGGCGCGGCGGCGGACGGGACGCTGGCTCATCGCCCTGCTGCTGCTGCCGACCTATCTCCTCTACGCGAACGGCGCGCGCGGCGACCAGGGCGGAAACATGTCGCTGGGTCCGCCCATCGACTTCTTCTACTACCACCTCGATCACGTCGGCAACGTCGAGGCGATCTCCAATCAGCAGGGGCAGGTGGTCAAGCGGCTGCAGTACAAGCCGTTCGGCGAGCAGCTCACCGACCAGCTCCACCCGACGCAGAGCGGGTTCCTCGACAAGCCGAACGATCCCGACGCCAAGCAAATGAACCGCTCGTTCAACGGGCACGACTTCGACGTCACGACCGGGCTCTACTACTTCGGGTCGCGGCACTATAACCCGGTGCTCGGTCGCTACCTGACCGCCGACACCAAGACCAGCGCTCCGGAGAATCCGCAGGTCCTGCACCGCTACGCGTTCAACCTGAACAACCCGATCCGCAACATCGACCTCACCGGACACAGCTTCTGGGACGTCGTCTTGGCGATCGTCGTCGTCGTGCTCATCGTCGTGGCGGTGGTGGTCGTCACGATCGGCACCGCCGGCGTCGGAGACGTCATCTTCGGCGTGGCGGTCGGCCTCCTGATAGGCGCCGGCGTCGGGCTCGCCGTGGGAGTCATCCTCGCCTACGCAAAATATGGGAACCTAACCAGCGCAGCATCCTTGAGGCTCATCTTGGCCACGACATTCGCCGGCGAGCTGATAGGCGCCTCGCTGGGATACATCGTGGGTGCGGGCGGCTTGAGCGCGGCCTTCAGCGCGCAGAACCTGGCCGACTGGGCCACGCACGATCTCATCGCCAACCTCCTCATCGGGGCCGCCGGCGGGGCCACCGGGGCCGTGGCGGGCGGGGACCCCAACGACCCGAAATTCGGGCTGGGGGTCTTCCTGGGGACCGCCATCGGGATCGGCACCGGCCTCATCGCCGGGGTCAGTGACGGCCTGGGGAACATCTGGGAGCCGATCCCCTTCCCGGGTTGGGTGTCGGGGCTGTTCTCGTTCTACGGGGGGGCGACCGGGTCATTCTTCGCCGTCAACGCCTACACCTGCAAGCACACGGGCAAAGGCTGCGTCGATAGCAGCAACGTCACGCCCAACACCGACCCGTCCACGACGTCGCAGCCGCTCATCACCCAATCGCTCAAGCAGGGCGTGCCGGCCTGGAGCTTCGACGGTACGAACCTCGAGGGGCAGCCGGAGTCGTTCATCAATCGCCTGCAACTGGATATCTATCCGCTCAGTCCCTAACATCGTGGCATGCGCGGCTGGTCCTCATCAGCGTGGGTGGTCGTCGCGGGCGTGATCTCGGGCGTGGGGGCTTGCACCGCCCCCACGTTCCGCCCCCTCCACCCCCGCCGCGCCGAGGCGGACGGCCAGCAGGTGGAGATCGCAGGGGCCGATCTTCGCCGCTTCGTCGTGGAGATCGACGTCCGCGGCGGAACGGCGCCCCTCCGGCTGGAGGGTGCCTGGGTCTGGACCGTCGGCGCGGTGGACGGGGCCCCCTGCGCCCGCCGCGGCGCCGCCAGATCCATCGCTCCGGCCCCGGCCGCCGGTCCCGACCGGGCGTTCGATGCCCAGTTCGATCGGCCGCTCCTCGACCTCCTCGAGGGCCCTTCCAACCTCGAGGTGCGCTTGGCGAGCGGGGAGGGGAACGCGCGCTGCCTCTCGCTTCCCCTCTCGGGCCCCGATCCCGATCTCGCCTGGACGCTCGATCCCTGGGGACAGAACCGCCCCTTCGTCGGTCACGCCGTCACGCTCTGGTTCCCCCTCGGCACCGATCGGCACTCCGATGGCGCCGATCTCGTGCTATTGCGGCTCGGACGCTGGTGGGGGCCGGTGCGTCTTGGCGCCGGCACAGGGGTGGGGCTCACCTGCTGCGGGCACGGCGATCCGAACGCCGCCTTCGCCATCCCGATCGCCGTCGGCGCCGAGATCTTCCCCCTGCTCATCGGCCGCGTGGCTTTGGGCCTGGGGGCCTCCTACCAGGTCCGTCCGAGCTGGTTCTTCAACGACAGCAGCCGCGGCTTCGAGCTGGTTCACGGGCCGGTCGGCAGCATCGAGCTCGCCTATCTTCCGCACCAGCTGCGCGGGTTTCTCACGGGCCCGCAATCCGGGACGGTCGGGCTCAGCTTCTCCGTCGGGCGCTGGCTTCCGGATGGCGGCGCGACGGTTCTCGGGGCGTCCCTCTCCATCAACTGACTCGAGGTGAACATGCGGCGACCACCAGCTCATCTTGCGACCGCGGCGGCCATCCTGATCTCCTGCGCCGGGGCCGCCTGTTCGTCCACGCCGTCCGCGCACGCCGACGGCAGCCCGGGCGACGGCGCCTCCGGGGCGCAGATGGTTTCCGTCCCCGCCGGCGCGTTCATGATGGGGTGTAATTCTGCCGTCGACACGAGCTGCAACCCGGACGAGAGCCCGTACCACAGCGTCACTCTCGACGCCTTCTCGATCGACAAGACCGAGGTGACGGCGGCGGCTTACTCGGCCTGCATCGCGGCCGGCGCTTGCCTGGCGATTCAAGGGCTACCGTCCGACGAGGTGCCGGTCCACGACATGACGCTCGCGAACGCCATGGCCTACTGCGCCTGGGCCGGCAAGCGCCTGCCGACCGAGGCCGAGTGGGAGAAGGCGGCGCGCGGCACCGACGGGCGGATCTACCCCTGGGGAAACGACGCCCCGACCTGCGACAAGGCTGTGTTCGGGACCTGCGCGACGGCGCCCGCTGCCGTCGGCGGGCGGGCCGCCGGGGCGAGCCCCTACGGCGCGCTCGACATGGCCGGCAACGTGGCCGAATGGGTGTCGGACTTCTACGCCGACGGCTACTACGCCTCCAGCCCCGCCAGCAATCCGCCCGGTCCCAGCACCGGCACCGACCACGTCGACCGGGGCGGGTGGTACCGCTCGAGCGCCGCGCAGGTACGCGTTTCGTTCCGCGAGGCCAACGCGACCGACACCGCCATCGACTACATCGGATTCCGCTGCGCCCTCTGAGCCGCCCCCCCCATTTGGGGAAGTTGTCTTTGCTGTCGACATGCGATGCTGCGTCTGCGAGCCGCTGTCCCCCGGGAAGGCTCGGGTAGGCTGGCGCGCAGTTGACAGATCGGAGATTATCGGGCGGTCGGAAATGGCGTTTATCCGGCCTATCCTCACGGCTGGAAGATGAGCGGCACCAGGAGTCGGTCGGTCCCGCAGCACCCACGCCGACGATCAGATCGGAAGAGCACACGTCTGAACTCCAGTCACTGACCAGAATCGTATGCCGTCTTCTGCTTGAAAAAAAAAATTAATATTCAGAAAGAAGAATATAAAAACATTAGAGAGTCTAATTTTAAACAGA
>CALAOV010000178.1 GCA_937889515.1 uncultured Myxococcales bacterium
CGCTCTTCCGATCTCCAGCCCGGCTCGGCGCGCGATCCGGCCGCGGTGACCCGGGTCGCCCAGGAGATTTCCGCCGCGCTCGCCGCCGAGCTTTCCGAGTTGGGCCGCCGGGCGTTTTCAATCCTCGAGATTCCGCCCGCCCACGCCGAGATCGTGAACCTGGTCGGGCGGCTCAACTACCGCACCAGCTTCACGCAGAATCAGTGGAAGCACGCCATCGAGGCGGCCTTCCTGTGCGGGATGATGGCCGACGAGCTGGGCCTGGACGAAAAGCTGGCCCGCCGCGCGGCGCTCATGCACGACATTGGAAAGGCGCTCACCCACGAGCTCGACGGCTCGCACGCTGTCATCGGCGCCGACTACGCCCGCCGGTTGGGCGAAACGGAGCTGGTCGCCAACGCCATCGGCGCCCACCACACCGACGAGCCGTTCAACAGCCCCTACGCCTATCTGGTGGCGGCGGGCGACGCCTTGTCGGGTGGCCGGCCCGGCGCGCGCCGTCAGACCGACGAGAACTACCTGACCCGGATCGACGACCTGGAGCGGATCACCCGGGGCTTTCGCGGGGTGTCGGAGGCGTTCGCGGTGCAGGGCGGCCGCGAGGTCCGGATCTACGTGCAGGAGGACCGGGTCGACGATCTCGGGGCGGTCACGCTGTCGAGCGAGATCGCGGGCAAGATCTCGCAGGAGATGCGCTTCCCGGGACAGATTCGGGTTACGGTCATTCGCGAGCTCAAGGCCGTCGAGGTAGCCAGCTGAGATGAACATCGTCATCCCGCCGATCTTTTTCTACGTCATGGGCGCGATTCTCGTCGTGGCGGGCGTCGTGCGGTCCGCGACCCTCGGCCGTCGCAACCCCGATCGGGAGCTGGTCGACGACACGCCCGAGCGGGCCAAGGCCCGCCGCCGACACCTCACCTTCGGCCTCGTCTGGGTCGCCATGGGCCTGTTCCTCATCTTCTCGACCGCCGGCCTGCTTCGCCTGCGGCATTAGGGTGGGTCGGGTTCGAGCGCGGGCGGGGGATCGATGGTTGGAACGTGGAGACCCGGCGCTCGGGTGCGCGAGCGATGCTGCAGCCAGAGCAGCACGGCGGGCAGGGCGATGATGGCCGCCGAGAGGCAGGAGACCTCGCCGAAGATTGCCATCAGGCCGAAGCCCTGCAGTGCCTGGTTGCGCGCCGCCAGCAGTGAACCGTAACCGACGATCGTGGTCCACGAACAGAGCGCGACGGCCGCGCCGGTCGAGATCACGGCGCGCGCCACGTCGCGCTCCTCGCGATAGCGGGTGATCACGTTGAGGGCATATTCGGCGCCGATGCCGAAGGTGATGGGGAGCGCGATGAAGTTCAGGAACGTCACGTGGACCTTCGCCCATCCGGCGCCGCCCACCATGAGTAGCACCCCCAGGATCAGCGTCCCCAGCGCCAACCCGGCCGCCGACAGGGGGCGAATCGCGATCGCGATGATGAACAGAACGGCGATCAGCGAGGCCGCCGTCGCGATGGGACCGTCGTGCAGCACCGATCGAATCATGGCGCCGAAGACGACAGCCGATCCCGAGGTCGCGAGGACCTTGCCGTTCGGCAGGTGGAGGTACTGCAGGACCGAGGCGATCCTCAGAAGATCGCGTCCGCTCCAGACCGAGATCCCCGCCTCGGGCGGGTAGACCAGCACCACCCGCCCGACGGTGCCGTCGCCTTCCGTGAACGGCCGGCGCGCGAACGCCGGGAGATCCATCGGCCCGAGCTCGCGCAACCCGGCCGGCGGATCGACCTTGGCGATGTCGGCCCGCTCCTTGTCGTTCAGGACCGTGAGCGCCGGATCGTGGGTCAGCTTCCGGATCTGCTTGATGAGCTCGAGCTTGCGATGCTGAACTGCGGGCGCGCCAGGAAGTAGATCGTAGATGGTGACCACCTGGCCGATCACGTCGGGTCCCGGCAGGTCGCGATCCTGCTGGCGGATCGTGGCCTTGATCGGCTCCACCTCGTCGAGGGAATCGGCCAGCACGATCGTCGGTGAGGGCCAACGTCCGAACAGGTGATCGATGCTGTGGTTGAACTGCTGGGTCTCCTCGCTGGTGTTGAGCTTCGAGTTCAGCTTGCGAAAATCGTACTCGAAGGGGTCCTTCAAGAAATGTCGCAGCCCGAACAGGCCGGTGATCGCGAACACCGTGAAGGCGGCCGTGATGAGGCCACTGTGTCGCCCCAGAGCCCGGGCCAGCGGGCCAAGCTCGATGGGCGGTCGGTGCACGCGCACCGACCCGGCCCGGCCGCGGCAGTCGAGGAGCACGAGCAGCGCGGGCAGAACCGTGAAGGTGGCGAGCCAGCAGAAGATGGATCCGACTGCGCCCATCACGCCGAACTGATAGAAGCCGCGGAAACTGGTGACCATGAGCGAGGCGTAGGCGGCCGAGGCACAGATCGCCGCCACGGCCGTTCCGCGCCAGACCCCAGCCAGCGCATAGTGCAGCGCCTCCGGCGGCTCGGCGCCCCGCGCCCGGTGTTCTTCGTAGCGGGACATGAGCACGATGGCGTAGTTGATTCCGTTGCCGATGATGATCGACCCCAGAAACGCCGTCGACGAGTTCAGGTAGCCGAACGCCAGGTCGGCCACCGCGAAGGCCATCATCGCCCCGATGGCGGCCGGGATTCCGGTCAGCGGGATGGCGCGCAGGCGGCGGAAATAGAGGCCGATCGAGAGCACCACCAGGGTCACGCAGATGACGGTGACCCACAGGATGTCCCGTTCGACGGCCTGGCGGGCCGCGATGGCGGTCGCGATCGGGCCGGCCACGTCGGCCCGCATCTCGGGGTGGTAGCTCTCGGGCGGGTTTTGCGCGATCAGGGTGTGGGCGGCCTGGAAAAGCGCCTCGCCGGCGTGCTCGACGAAGAGACCGCCGGGCGGCAGCGCGGCGATCCAGACGTACTCGCCGCCGTTGCTGGTGAAGACGCCGCCGGGAAAGCGCTCGTCGAGCCCGTCGTGGCGCTCGAGGCGCTTCTGCATCTGGTCGATCGGCTCTTCGTCTTCCAGCGACACGAAGAGCGGGTTCTTGCGTCTGCTGATCTCGTTGCGCAGCCGATCGCGGATCGATTCCAGGTCATCTTCGGCGACGAAGAGCCACTTGTTCGTCTGGTAGAAATCGCGCAGGTCACGGACGTGGTAGGTCGCCAGGTTCACCACCGTCGGCGGCAGCGCGCGCAGCTTCTGGGTCAGCGCCTCAGCGTAGCGGAGGTTCGCGTCGTGGTCGGGCGAGCGGATGCCGATGAGCAAGAGCGACAGATCGCCCATCCGCTTTTGTGTGCGCGACAGCGCCACCACGCCCGGATCGTTGCTGGGCAGCAGCTCGACGAAGGCGGTCTTGAGCTTGAGCCGCGCGGCCAGGGCGAAGGCCACGACGAACATCACCACCGCGCCGATCAAGACCCTCACCGGATACTTCGTGAGCCAGCGGTGATAACGATCGATGAGAAGGTTTCGATCGTGCCGAACCTGCGCTGGGGGCGCCATGGGCGCCGAACGTTAGCAAGGATTGGCCTCGGGCGGGAGCCGCATTTCTGGCTCTCTACCCACACCGCCGCGCCGGCCGGCTCGCGCGGGTACCGACGCAGAGCCACGGAGACATGAAACGGACAAATGTATGTGTAGCGCCGGTCACCTCAGCCACGCTTGCTGTTTGCGAATCGCGCCCGCACCGATATCCTTGGAACATGACTTCGCTTGGATTCGCTACGCGGGTAGCCTGCTTGGCGGCCCTGATCGGCGGGGCCCTCGCGCTCGCGCCCCGGTCGGCCCAGGCCGTCGGTGAGGAGGTCACCGACGTTCGGGTGCTCGACAACCAGCGCACGGAGGACTCGACCGTTCGGTCGATCGCCGGCGTCTCGATCGGCGACACGCTCCAGGCCGACACGCTGGACGTCGTGCGGGAGCGGCTCAACACGACCGGCCTCTTCGCCGACGTCAACGTCTGGTGGGAGGCCAATGGCGCGGGCGTGCGGATCAACATCTCGGTCAAGGACAAGTTCCCCTGGGCGCCCCTTCCCACCGCGTCGTGGTCGTCGAACAACAAGGCCATCGGCCTCATCTTCGTCCACGGCAACCTGTTCGGACGGGGCAAGCAGCTGGTGCTGGGCGCCCGCCTGGCCACCATCGATTCGGGCGCGACGGTCGCCTACCGCGACCCCTCGCTGTTCGGGACCTGGATGTACTGGCAGCTGCAGGGCCTCATCCAGCGGCAGGTCATCCCCGAATACGACAGCTACGGCCCGGGGGCCACCCTGGCGGCGCCGCTCGAGATCCGGGAGACGCGGCTCTTCTCGTACGGGTTCGAGCCGGCCTTCGGTGTCGCCTGGCTTCGCCGGGTCAAGACGCAGGTCGCCTGGCACCTGGAGAAATTCGGCTACTTCCACAACGGAAACTCCGAGGGGTCTGACGATCCCCTGACCGGCCAGCAGCTCATTCAGTCGACCCAGCCCGGCACCATCGGTGTGGGCCGGGCCGGCCTGTCTTTTGATTTTCGCGCGCGCGAGTTCGCGGTGATGACCGGGCAGGCGCTCTCGGGCTCGCTCGACTATGCCAGCCCCGCCTTCGGTAGCGACTTCACCTACTGGCGCGCCGGCGCGAGCTGGGAGCAGGGCATCAAGTTCTTCAAGTCCCACAACTTCATCTACAGCGCGGGCGCCATCGCGGGCCACAACCTCCCGTTCTGGTCGGAGAACACCGCCGGGGGTCCGAACTTGCGGGGCTTTCTCAACCAGCAGTTTCGTGGCGACACCCAGCTCTGGGGGAAGGCGGAGTATCACTTCCCGCTGTTCTCGGTAGGCTCGCTCGATTTTCGGGCCCTCGGCTTTTACGACATCTCCGCGATCTGGTTCCGGGAGGTGCCGACCGTGCCGATGGTGACCGATCCGATCACCGGCGTCACCTACACCCAGCGCGACACCCCCGATGGGCGCACGTTCCCCACCAGCCTCCAGTCCGGTTTCAGCTTCAGTCAGAGCGTCCACCAGGACGTCGGCGGCGGCCTGCGCTTCTTCTTGCGCTCGGTCGCGGTCCCGCTCATCGGCTTCGATGCGGGCTACGGCATCCAGGCCCACAACTGGCAGTTCATCCTGATCATCGGGGCCTAGGCGCTTCACCCGGAACCGGCCGGGGCGTTTCGGGCCGCAGACTTTTTCGCGACCGATAGGCGGCGTCCATGTACGCGAAGTCCGCGAAGACCTGGCGCAGCGTGAAGTCGGTGGAACGCCCCTCGCGCACGCAGGCCAGGAAGTGGCGCCACATCGCCTGGAAGCCGGAGGCATCTCGGATTGCGGGCACGACCAGCTTGCGACCGCCGGGGCCGTAGAAGCGGGCGAAGATTCCGCGGGCGTCGAAATAAAGGGCGCCCTTTTCCAGCAACACCTTGGACGCGTCGAAGAACGGCGGGAACCGCCAGGGAATGGCCCAGGTGTGCAGCAGACGCGAGACCAGCCCCGAGCGGTGGCGGGCGACGACCATGGTCGTGTCTTCCCCGGGCGTGGCGGTGATCGGCTCGGGGGGGCCGAAGGCCGACACGTCCAGCACGTGCTCCGGCTCGTCGGCCTCGAACACCGACGCCAGATCCATCACGCGCCGGATCCAGTGCACGCCTCCCTCGTGCAGCGCGCCCAGCGGCATCTCCGCCGGGTCCGCCCGCCAGCCATCGGGGCGCGACCGTCCGAGGCGGGTCAGGTCCAAGAAGAGCGGCCGGCCCAGGCGGCCATCGCGCAGGAGGGTCTTGAGCTTGCGGTGGAACGGGGCGAAATGAAGATTCTCGGCGACCATCACCGTGCCCCGGTGGCCGCTGAGCGCCGGCCAGAGCGCCTCCAGATCGGCGAAGGAGGCGAACACCGGTTTCTCGATGAGCAGGTGCTTCCCGGCGGCCAGCGCGGCCTCGACCAGCGGCCGATGCGCGCGGGGCGGCACCCCGATCACGATCACCTGGTAGTCCGAGGCGATGGCGCGCTGGTAGTCGCCGAAGCTGTCCGCGGCTCCGACCTTTCGGCCGAAGGCGCGGGCGCGCTCCGGATCGCGGCTGGCGACCGCGATCCGGGCCCGCGGCTGGAGGCGCCGGAGGATCCGAACGTGACGCTGGTTGATTTTTCCGCAGCCCAGAAAGCAAACCGAGACGTCAGTCATGCGCAGGATAGAATCCCCGTCGGTCTCTCCCACGACTCCCGCGACGGCGCATGCGACGCACGAAAATATTCTATTTCATCCCCAACCTCCAGCAGGGCGGGCCCGAGGGTCAGATCCTGCAACTCATCCGGGATCTCCCCGAGCGGTTCGAGCCGGTCCTCTGCGTGTACCACGCCGACGAGATCTTCTTCGACGAGCGTTGTCCGCCGGGGCAGCCGGCGCACACGCTGGGCGTCCGGCGAATGGGACCGGCGGCGCTCGATCGGTTGACCGAGATTCTCCGGCGCGAGAAACCCGACATCCTGCATTCCTATCGAGACAAGTCCAACTTCTGGGCCCGGCTGGCCGCCGCGCGGGCCAAGGTGCCGATCACGATCACCGCCTGCCGCAACCGGATGATGGAGCTGCGTTACCTCCTGACCGAAAGGCTCATGTCCCGGCGGACCCGCCTCATCCTGGTCAATTCGATCGGCGTGAAGCGGGAGCTCACGCGCTACGCGCGCGTGCCGCCGGACAAGATCCGGGTCGTCTACAACATTCTCGATATCGAGCACTTTCGGCCGCCGACCGAGGTCGAGCGCGCCGAGGCGCGGGCGCGGTGGAATCTGGAGCCGGGGCGCCGCGCGTGGATCGTGCCGGGGCGGATCGGCCTGCAGAAACATCAGCTCGGGATCCTCTGGGCGATGCGGCGCCTCTTGCGCGCCGGCAAGTGGCCCGCGGACGCCGTCGTGCTCTTCGCCGGGCGGCAGCGGGATCGAATGACGAGCGCGCTGGTTCGTCGCCTGGCCCGCGATCCGCGCCTGGCGGCGCAGACCCGATTCCTGGGCGCGGTCAAAGACATCCGGTCACTCTACTGGGCCTCGGATCTGCTCCTCATGCCGTCGCTCTTCGAAGGGCTCGCCAACGCCGCGCTCGAGGGGGGCGCCTGTGGCCTCCCCGCCATTCTGTCTCACGCCGCGAACGTCGATGGGATCATCGAGCCGGGCAAGACCGGCAAGACCGGCCAGACCGGCCAGACCGGATGGCAAGTTCCAACCGCGAGCATCGGCCCGCTCGCGCGGGCGCTCGACGACGCCCTCTGCACGACGCCGGACGCCCTGGCGGAGATGGGGCGCCGCAGCCGAGCCCACGTCGTCGCGCGTTTCGCGCCGCGCGAGAACTACGTCCTCGACCAGATGGTGGCGATCTACGACGAGCTCCTCGCCGAGTCGGCAGCCCGATGAACCAGTCGACTGCGAACGTCGATCTCGAAGGGACGGTCTTCGACGTGATCGTGGTGGGCTCGGGCTTCGGCGGCGGGACGGCGGCCTACGCGCTCTCGCGCGCCGGCCTGAACGTGCTGCTGGTCGAGCGGGGCGGGTGGCCCCTCCGGGACGAGACCGACTGGAACGGGCGCGCGATCTTGCTCGAAGGACGCTATCGGGGCGACTCGGTGGTTCGCGTCCGCCAGCTGGGCGCCGGCGAGGCGGTCGACACGTTTCCCAACCAGGTGGTGGGCGGAAACTCGATCTTCTTCGGCGGTGCCGCGCTCCGGCTGCGCGCCTCCGATTTTGGGCGCTGGCCGATCGGCTACGCCGATCTAGAGCCGCACTACGGGGCCGCCGAGGCGCTGCTCGAGGTGCACGGGCGCGGCGGCGACGATCCCTGCGAGCCGCCCCGCTCGTCCGACTATCCGTACGCGCCGCCGGACTTGACCGCGCCCGCCCGGCGCATTGCCGAGGCCGCCCGGCAGCTCGGCCTGCACCCCTTCCAGCTTCCGATCGCGCTCAACCACCGCGGCGCGCGCGAGCCGAAGTGCATCCGCTGTTTCACCTGCGATGGCTTCCCTTGCCGCATCGGCGCCAAGAATGACGTCACGCAAACCGCGCTCGCCAAGGCGGACCCCGAACATCTGGCCGTGGTGGCCCGCATGACGGTGACCAAGCTCGTCGAACGAGACGGGCGAATCGCCGGCGTGGAAGCCGTCGATCGCGACAGCCAGCGCCGGTTCGTCCTGCGCGCCCGGCTCACCGTGCTGAGCGGCGGCGCGATCGGAACGCCGGACCTGATGCTGCGCTCCGGCCTCGATCGGCTGGATGCCTCGGGCGCGCTCGGCCGGTACCTGATGCGGCACTGCAACGCGATGATCGGCTACGTGTTTCCCTTTCGCACCAACCCCGAGCTCGTCAACCACAAGCAGATCTGCATCAGCGATCTCTACGAGTCGGTGCGCGGGCAGGACGGGACCGCCCTGGGCGTCATCCAGGACATGTGCATGCCGCCCCGCGAGGTGGTGCGGGTGCTCGGTCCGGCCGGCTTCCGCTGGGCCGCGGCCGCCTCCGCCAACCGGATCCAGACCCTGCTCTGCATCGCCGAAGACGAGCCGCAGGCCGAAAACCGGGTGTCGCTCGAGGACGGCGTTCCTCTGGTGCGTCACGAATATACGGCCGGCGACTGGCGCCGCCGCGACCGTCTGGTGCGCGTCGCCCGGAAGGTCCTGCGGAAGGCCGGCGGCCTCGTCGGGAAGATGAGGCCGATCGATAGCTTCTCGCACGCCGTCGGCACCGCGCGCTTCGGCCGGTCGGCCACCGAAAGCGTGCTCGATATCGACTGCCGATTCTGGCGGCTGCCGAACCTGTTCGTGGTCGACGGCAGCTTCATGCCGACCTCGGGTGGCGTGAATCCCAGCCTCACGATCACCGCCAACGCGCTCCGGGTGGCGGCCGCGATCTCGTCGCGATTTCCCGAGTTTGCGGGGGCGGGCGCCTGAGCCACCGCGGCGGGTGTTGGAAAGCTACCGGCCGACCTGTCAGAAATCGAACAGATCGGGCGGCAATCGGCAACAAACTCCTTATAATTCAGTAGCTTAGGTTGCCGCTCGGGGCTGGCGTCGGGCTTGCTCGGTTGGGGTAGACCATGCCAGGTCTCGTTTCCGCCGCCCTTCCGCTGCCCGCCAATTCGATCTCGGGCGCCGCTCTGCGCACCTCGGCCGGGGTGGTCCGGCGCGCTCCGCTGGCGCGGATGCCGCGTCCGCGCGTGCTGCTCTGCGATCTGGACGGGACGCTCATCGACAGCATGCCGACGCTGGCCGAGGTCGCGGCCGAGGTCATGGAAGAGATCTACGAGACGCCGGGCGTCCTCGCGCGCGAGCTCTACCTGGCGACCTGCGGGCTGCCGTTTGCGGGTCAGCTCGAAGAGATCTACCCCGGCGATCCCCGCAACAAGCTGGCCTCCGATCTGTTCGAGGGCCGCAAGCCAGCCCGCTGCGGAGACATCCAGATGCCGGCCGAGACGCGGCGGGCGCTGGAGAGCCTGCGGCGCGCCGGCGTGCGCGTGGTGGTCTCCTCCAACAATGGCACCGAGAACGTGGATGCGTTCGCGCGTGGTTCGGTCTTCGGTTTCGATCTGGTGCTCGGTTTCGGAGGCCAGCTCGCCAAGGGCAAGCCGCACTTCGACGCCACCTCGCGGATGTTCGGGGTCGATCGCCAGGAGATGTTGTTCGTGGGCGATTCGCTCCACGACGGCGAGATCGCCGAACGGGAAGGGGTTCCGTTCGTGGCCGTCGCCACCACCTTCTCCCCGGAGCGCTTCATGCTCCGTTTTCCGCACGCTCCCGTGATTCGGCGCTTCGCGGCCCTTCCGGAGCTGTTTCAGTAGGGGGCATTCGTGCAGGCCGTGCTGCTGGCAGCGGGACTGGGCAGCCGCCTGGGTGGGCTGACGGCGGAGCTGCCCAAGGCGCTGATCTCGGTCGGCGGTGAGCCGCTGCTGGCCCACGCGGTTCGGTTCGCGCAGGCCGCCCGGGCCCGCAGCGTCATCGTGGTGGGCGGCTACCAGTTCGATCGCGTGGCGGCCGAGGTGGCCGAGCGCGATCTACCGGTGGTCTTGCTGGAGAACGGCGCGTTTCGCGACGGAAATCTGGTCTCGCTCTTGAGCGCCCGCTCGCGGGTCAGCGAGGACTTCCTGATCATGAACATCGACCACATCTATCGGCCCGCGATCGCGACGCTGGTCGCCGGCGACGTCGAGGAGGTGACGGCCTTCATCGACACCGATCGGACCCTGGGCGCCGACGACATGAAGGTCGCGCGCGATGAGCGCGGGCGGGTGTCGCGCATCGCCAAGACCTTGACCGAATTCGACGCCGGCTACGTGGGGATGACGCGGGTGCCGGCGCACGCGGCCGCGCGCTACTGGGAAGCGGCGGATGCCGTTGTCGCCGAACAGGGACGCGCGGTCCACGTCGAGCAGGTCCTGGCGCGGCTGGCGAAATCGGAGCGGCCGCCGGTCTGCCGGGACATCAGCGGCCACGGCTGGCTGGAGGTCGACCTGCCCGAAGAGCGCGATCACGCCGAAGAGACGCTCCGCCAAGGCGGCTGGTAGTGTGCGGGATCGCCGGCGCGCTGGCGCCGCGGCAGGACGCGCTGGCGCCGGCGGGCGCCGCCGAGCTCTTCGCGGCCGCGATGGTTCACCGCGGCCCCGACGGCTACGGATTCTGGAAACGCGGCCCCATCGCGCTGGCACACCGGCGTCTGGCCATCATCGACCTGTCGGAGGCGGGCCGTCAGCCGATGACCAACGAGGACGGGCAGATCGCGATCGTGGTCAACGGGGAGATCTACAACCACGCCGAGCTGCGCGCCGATTTGGTGGCCAAGGGGCACCGGTTTCGCAGCGGCAGCGACTCCGAGGTGGTCGCACACCTGTACGAAGAGGTGGGCGCGCGCGTGCCGGAGCTGCTGCGCGGGATGTTCGCCTTCGCGCTGTGGGATGCGCGCACGTCCACCTTGCTGCTGGCCCGCGACCGATTCGGCGAAAAGCCGCTCTTCTACGGCGAGCGTCCCGACGGGTTCGTCTTCGCCTCCGAGCTGGGCGCGCTGCTGGCGGACGGGCGCACCCCGGCCGAGCTCTCGCTGCCCGCGCTCGACGCCTATCTGGCGCTGCAGTACGTGCCCAGCCCCGACACGATCTACCAGGGACTCAAGAAGCTTCCGGCCGGGCACACGCTGGAGATCCGGTGCGGGGGCCGGCCGGTGGTCCGCCGCTACTATCGCCCCAGCTTCGAACCGACGCTGGCGCATCTCGACGAACGGGAGGCGGCGGCGCGGGTGCGGCAGACGGTCGAGAAGGCGGTTCACGATCGGCTGATGTCGGACGTGCCGCTGGGCGCGTTCCTCTCGGGCGGGATCGATTCGTCGATCGTGGTCGCCTGCATGGCGCGCGCGCTCGGCACGCCGGTCAAGACGTTCTCGGTCGGTTTTTCCGAGGGCGGGCGCGCCGACAACGAGCTGCCCTTTGCGCGCCTGGTGGCCGAGCGCTACCGGACCGACCACCATGAGCTGGTCGTCGAGCCCGACATGATCGGCCTTCTGCCCGACATCGTCCGCCACCACGGCGAGCCGTTCGGAGACACCTCGGCGGTGCCGACCCGGTATCTCTGCGGGCTGGCGCGGCAGCACGTGACCGTCGCGCTGTCGGGCGACGCGGGGGACGAGGCGTTCGGCGGCTACCGGCGCTACGTCTGGTCGCACGTCGCCGATCTCCTGGTGCGCCTTCCGGGGCCGCTCCGGGGTCTGGCGGCCGGTGCGCTCGGCGCGGTGCCCGGCGGCCCGGCGCGCTGGCTGCGCGAATATGGCGCGCGGCTCTCCACCGACGAGGCGACCCGCTACCTGCGCTTCGTCTGTCACTTTTCGGCCCAGGAAAAGTCGGAGATCTATACGCCGGAGCTGCGGCAACGGTTCGCGCACGACGCGACGGCGGAGGCCTTCGCGTCGCGCCTGCAGCAAAGCGCCGCCACCGACGTGGTCGGGCGCCTGCAGGACCTCGACTGCGACACCTACCTGCCCGACGACATCCTGGCCAAGGTCGACATCGCCAGCATGAGCCACGGTCTGGAGGCGCGCGCCCCGTTTTGCGATCACGACGTGGTCGCGCTGGGCGCCGCGCTGCCGGGGCGCCTCAAGCTTCGCCGCGGGAAGGGAAAATACATCCTCAAGCAGGCCTTCGCCGATCTGGTCCCGCCCGAGATCGTTTCGCGGCGCAAGAAGGGGTTCGCGCTGCCGATCGGACGCTGGCTGGCGGGGCGCCTGCACGGGTTCGCGCGCGATCTGCTGCTCTCGCCCCAGGCCCGGCGGCGCGACCTCTTCGTGCCGGCCGCCGTCGAGACGCTGCTCGATCGCCACCGCGCCGGCGAGGATCACGGCGAGCGGATCTGGAACCTGATGGTGCTCGAGACCTGGTTCCGCGAGATGGTCGACGGCCGGGCGGCCTTCGCGCGCGAGATCGCCGCGCGCGCCGAGGTCATCGCCGCCACCCCGAGCGCGCCCGTGACCGCGCCGGTGGCCGCAGCCCAGGCCTCATGACCCCGGCGGCGCCGACCCGGCGCGAAGATGCGGCGCACGCGGCGCGCAGTGGCCTCTCGCAGGTCCTCGCGATGCTGGGGCAGGGCCTGCTCCCGATCCACCGCATGCTCGTTTCGCGTCTGTTCGGTCAGACCGCCTACGGCATCTACCGCGCGTCGGCGGATCTCTGCGAGGTCTCTATCAACGCCGGTATGGCGGGGGCGGACAAGGGACTGCTGCGTTTCGTGGCCGGATATCGGGCGGCCGGCGAGACCGAGGAAGAGACGCGGGCCCTCGGCACCGGCCTGCGCCTTTCCGGCGGCGTGCTGCTGGTGCTCGCCGTCGCGCTGGCGCTGGCGGCGCCATTTTTTGCACGGATCTGGGGCAAGCCGGAGTTTCGCTTCGTGCTGCCGGTCCTGGCCCCTACGATCTTCGCGGGCGGTGGCGTCCTGGTGCTCATGGCCGCGACGCTGGCCGTGAAGGTCACGCGCACCAACCTGCTCGTGCGCGGCATCGGGGATCCGTTCCTGCTGCTGACGGCGACGCTGGTGGCCTATCTGATTCGTCCCACCGTCGGCGGCCTCGCCGTCGCGCATCTGTGTTCGTATATCGCGCTCTTCGGTCTGGCCTGGCTGGGCACCAACCTCGTCTACGGGCGCGGACGCATCGCCAAGGCCCTGGTGGCGCGCACCTCGCCCGAGCTGATCCGGTTCGCGCTGCCGCTGGGCGCGGCAGGGCTCATGAATGGATTTCTGCAGCGGGTCAACGTCTTCATGCTGAGCGGTTTTTCGGGCGCCGCCGCGGTGGCGGTCTTCGCCGCCTCCGAGGAGCTGGGGCGCTCGGTGATCGGGGTGCGCTACGCGTTCGACAGCGTGGTGACGCCCATGATGTCCGAGGCCTTCTTCGTCCGCGACCGCGAACGTCTGCGCTACAACCTCGCGCTCATGACCCGCTGGGTCGCCTCGGCCTCGGCGCCCATCGCGGTCACGCTCTTCGCGCTGCGGCCGCGGCTCCTGTCGCTCTACGGCCCGGGCTACGCGAGCGGTGCCACCGCCATGGGGCTTCTCATCCTGGGACATCTGGTCAACGGGGTCATGGGTCTCACGCCCTACGTGATCGTCATGAGCGGACGGTCGAGCCTCTTCTTCTGGGACAATCTGGGCGCCGCGGGTCTCAATCTCGGCCTGTCGTGGCTGCTCATTCCGCGCTACGGCGTGACCGGGGCCGCGGTCGCGTCGTTGACGTCGGTGTCGGCGCTGCAGGGCGTGCTGGCCGCGCAGGCCTACTGGTTCGAGCGCGTGCATCCGTTCGAATGGTCGCTCGCCAAACCCTTCCTGGCCGCCGCCACCGCCTTCGTCGTCGAGCGGGTGGCCATCTCGCTGCCGCTGCCCGCCCCGGTCGGCCTGGCGCTGACGATCGTCGCCGGCGCCACAACCTATGCGGCTGTGCTGCTGGCGCTGCGTCCCGGCGAAGAGGAGCGCCGCTTCGTGATCGGCCTTCTGCGACGTCTCTGGCCGCGGGGGCGTGGCGCGTGAGGGTGGTTTTCTTTCTCCAGGGGGCCGAGGTCCCGGCGGCGCGGGCGCGCGGATTCGCCGTGGCCCGTGCCCTCGAGGCGCGCGGGTTGACCTGCAGCCTGCGCGTTCCGCGTCCGAGCGTCTACGGAGACACCCGACTGCCCTGGCCGCTCCATCTGCCGCGGTCGCTCTACGTCCCGATCGCCGCGCTGGCACGCCTGCCACAGCTGCGCGATCTGCGGGCGGACGACGTCGTGATCTTCCAGCGGCCGATGGTCGAGCTGCCCACCGTCGCGCTGGAGCGCCTGGCGGCGCGCGGCCGCAAGACGATCTTCGATTTCGACGACGCCATCTTCGAACGGCGGGGGGTTCGCCCCAAGTTCGAGCGCCTGGTGGCGCTGTGCGATCGGGTGGTCGCCGGCAACCGTCACCTTGCGGCCGCGGCGGCCGCCCCCCACAAGACCGTCGTCATCCCGACCGCCGTCGACACGCGGCGCTTCACCGCCCAGGCGCCGGGTCCGGCCCGCGGGGCCGATGTCGTCGTCGGGTGGACCGGCCTGTCCGGCAACTACCGGCAGCTCGCCCACGCGGCCGTCGGCATCGCGCGCGCCCTCCGGCGAACCGGCGCCAGATTTCTCGCCATCTCCGATCGCCCGCCCCCGCGGTCGCTCGCCGCGCTAGACGCCGAGTTCGTCCGCTGGCGACCGGAGACCGAGGTAGAGGATCTCGCCCGGATCGACATCGGCGTCATGCCACTGCCCGACGGTCCCTACGAGCGCGGCAAGTGCGCCTTCAAGCTGCTCCAGTACATGGCCCTGGGTCGGCCGGGAGTGGCCTCGCCGGTCGGTGCCAACGCCGACGTCGTCACCGATGGCGTCGACGGCTTTCTGCCCGACGGCGACGACGCCTGGGACGCCCAGCTCACCCGCCTCATCGAGGATCCCGCGCTGCGGCAAGAGATCGGCCTGCGCGCGCGCGCGCGCGTCGAGGCGGCCTACTCGCTCGATGTGGTGGCCGACCGCTACAAGAATCTCATCGAAACGCTGGCATTCTGCTAGCCTTGGCGCCCGTGATCAACCTGGACCGCGAGCTCGAGATCGCTTGCCTGGCGGCACGAGAGGCGGGTCGGGTGATTCTCAGCCACTACGGCAACCCCGACATCGTCGTCGAGACCAAGGCCGACACGTCGCCGGTGACCATCGCCGACAAGGCCGCCAACGCGGTCGTGATCGACCACCTCCGCGCGGCCTTCCCCGACGACGCGATCCTCTCCGAAGAATCTCCCGACGACGGATCGCGGATCGGCCGGCGCCGGGTCTGGATCATCGATCCGCTCGACGGAACGCGCGACTTTTTAGCCCAGACCGGCGACTTTTCGGTTCACATAGGCCTCGTCATCGACGAACAGCCGGTGCTGGGCGTGGTCTACCAGCCGGTGCGGCAGGCGCTGTACCACGCCTGCCAGGGCACGGGGGCATTTCTCGAGAGCAGCGGCACCCGCACCCGGATCACCACCTCGAAGAGGCCCGAGCCCAGCGAGCTGCGGGTCGGCATCTCGCGCCTCAACCCCGACGAGGGGCTCGGCAAATGCCTGGCCGCCTCGGGCCTGGCCCCGCGCGCCGTCGCGATGGGCGCGTCGGTCAAGCACATGGCGCTCGCCCGGGGGGATCTGGACGCGGTCTTGAACCTCTCGCCCGCCGAGCAGGAATGGGACACCTGCGCGCCGCAGGTGATCATGACCGAGGCCGGTTGCACCGTGAGCGACGGCGACGGTCATCCGTTTCGCTACAACCAGACGGATCTCTATCGCCGCCGCGGCAGCGTGGCCAGCAACGGTCTGTGCCACGGCTTCATGCTCCGGGTCATGGCGCCGTGCCTGCCGGAGATTCTGCCGCCTTGAGGCGGGCGCCGGGACCGAACACCGTGCGCGCCTCTGCGTCCGGATCGGTTTCCACGCGGCCCGCCAGCGTGTAGCGGACCGTCATCGAGGTGCGCTCTCCCGGTCGGAGATCGCGCAGGCGACCGAGCAGCTCGAGCTCGACGTAGCTTTCGGACCCGCCGGGGCTCGTGTAGACCTGCGCGTGGACGCCGTCGGGCCAGCGCGCAGCGGCGTCGGCCGGCTCGACCGTCACGTTTTCGATCAGCAGGTCGAGCCCCCGGCCGATCCACAGCAGGGCATCGCCGTCGCTGCCGATCATGGTCTTTTGCGTGGGGTCTCGGGCCAACGACAGCAGCCGGCCGTCGGTCCGGAGATCCCGGGGCGGCGCCGGCAAAAGAAGCGCGTAGCCGCCCGGAAACGAGGAGCGTTCGGGCAGGCGCACGAACAGGCGATCGGGGGCCTCGAGCTGCGTGATGCTCCAGACCCCCACCCGAACCGGCGCGCCTTGCGTTTTGTCGTAGGTCGTCTCGACTGTCAGGATCGGTTTCGCGGGATCGATCGAGATGGCCCGGGTGACGCGGATTCCATAGAGCGGATCGACGGGGGAGACCAGCCGGACGCGGTTGCCTTCGATCGACATCGCATACGGGACCGCGTCGAAGGTCTTGGGGGGTGGCCACCCGCGCCCGGCGATCGCGGGCCAGGCGGATTGCGGCGCGGGCCAGGTCTTGTCGCCGCCATAGTTTATCCACCCGTTTTCGTCGGCCCCGAGCGTCGGGGTCAGGTTGGGATGGCTCCAAAACGGACCGGGCGGTGCGTCTCCGCCTCCGACCCGGAGGCCGAACCGCATGATCCGCCCGATCGCTGGAACGACCACCGCTTCGGCCACCGGATTTCGAAGGGCGATCGATTCCCACCCGTGAAAGTCGGCCCGCGCGACGACCGGCGGCGCGGTCTTCCGACAGCAGGCCGCCAGCCACGGCAGGCCCCCGAGGACGAGGGTGAGAGTCAGCAATCTGACGAAAGACATCCGAACGGCATCCTAACAACCGAATCGGGACCCGATGGCCAAGCCAAAAACGTGACGCCGCTTACCACGCCCAGCCTCGGAATTTCGCCTTGAGTAGCGACCGAATGGGTGGCATTGTAGGCAACCCTGAGGGGCGGGCTTACGGTGGCGACAAACTAGGTGGCAATGATTGAAGGAGCGACAGAGTTGAATCCGGCGGCCAGGGCAGCGCCGGCGATGTTTCCGCGAACGCTCGGTGCGGCCCCGCGCACGACGGTCCCGGTCATTCTGCGCGCCACCGAGCAGGAGTCGGTGGGTGCGCGGATGCACGTCGGCGGTCTTCGGGTCGTCGATCGCGCCATTCGTCAGCTGGGACGCCTCCGGGACGTGCACGTCGTGGTGGTCGACGACGGCAGTATTCCGCTGCCCCGGCGCCTCCCGCGCGGGATGGAGCGGCGGAGCATGGATGGCGGTGGCGATCTCACCGCCGCGATCGAGCAGCTCAAGGCGGAGCTCGGGCCCGACACGACGATGGTCGGCGCCGATCTCGTTTGGCTGCAGCCGGCGCGCTTCGACAGGGGGACGCGCGTCGTCGACGCCGCTTCTCGTCACGCCGCCAACGATTCGATCTTCAACGATATCCAGCGCGAAACCGTCGGCCTCGTCGACCGGTTCTTGAACCAGAAGATCTCCTCACGGCTGACCCGACTCTTGTTCGTGCACCTGCCGATCGCGCCCGCCTTGGTGACGCTGGTGGCGGGGTTTGTCGGGCTCTACGGCGCGCTGCTGGTGGCGGGCGGGACCTGGCAGGGCGTCGTCTCCGGCTTCGCCGTGATCGAGGGCTACGTCATTCTCGACGGCTGCGCGAACGACCTTTCACGCGTGCGCTTGCACCAGACGGCGCTGGGCGCGTGGCTCGACACGGTGGTCGGCGATTTCGTCAACGTGGTCATGATCCTGGCGGTCGGCCTCGCGCTGTGGCACCACGGGGGCACCATCCTCGACATGAAGATGGCGCTCGTCGCCGCGGGGATGACGCTGTTCTACGTGGCGGTCTGCTACCGCGAGCTGATGCGGCAGGGTGAAGGCGACGTCATGAAGCTCCGCTGGTGGTTTGCCTACGGGCAGGCGCTCAAGAACGTGAGCGGCGCGGGCAGCCATTCGATCAAGGGGGTCATGCTCCTCGGCCGCCGGGACTTCGTGATCCTGCTGGCGCTGGGACTGGCCTATTTCGATCAGCTTCCGGTGGTTCTGCTCTACGTGCTGATCGTCGCCATCGTGCGCGCGGCGGGCGCGCTGGGTCAGCTGTTCACGCCCGACTGGAGAGTCCGCCCCCCCGCGTGAACGCGCCGGGGCCCCGATCGGTCGTTTCCCGGTCGGTCATCGCGATCGACGGACCAGACGGCAGCGGCAAATCCCACTTCGCCGCGGGGCTCGCCGCGGCGGTCGAGGCCGCCGGCGGGACGGTGGTGCTGCTGCGGGTCGACGATTTTCGGGTCCCGGTCGCCTTCGAAGGCGGCAGCGCCGATCGTGAGCTCTCACTCTACTATGACCGCTACTACGACTTCGCGGCGCTCGATCGCGCCCTGTCGACGTTCCTCCGCGGGGCGGCCGACGGCGCGATCGCGATCGTCGAAGGGGTGCTGGTGTTGCGCGCGACCCTGCCCCCCCAGACCCCGCTCGTCGTGCTCGAGGTCAGCCCGGCGGTGGCCCGGCAGCGCATCCTGGCGCGCGATGCGGCCAAGGGTCGCACCCCCCAGGAGATCACGCGGCGGATCGAACGCCGCTATCTCCCGGCGCAGGCACGCTACCGCGCCGCCTTCGATCCGATCGCGCGTGCCGACGTTCTCGTCGACAACGACGACTGGACCCACCCCCGCGTCCTGAGGCGCGCGGACGGGCGGTTTCCGCCGGCGGTCGCCACCGGCCTCGCTCGCCTGCTGCCGCCGGGGTAACGTGGCGCCGGAGACGATGCCGTCCTCGGTGGTCATCGCAGCGACGCGCGCTCAATTCCCCGGGGCGTCGTTGACGATCGCCGGCCTGTCGGTGGTGGATCGCGCGCTCAAGCAGCTCGGCCTGACGCCCGAGATCCGCGTGGTCGTCGTCAGCGACGGGTCGATCGCGCTCCCGGCGGCGCTTGGCCCGAGCGTCGAGGTCCGCGCCGTCGCCGAGGCCGACGCGCCGGCCGCCGTCGCCGAGACCGCCCGGGCGCTCGACGCGCCCGTGATCGGCGCCGACCTGGTGCGGGTCGATCGGTCGCGCTGGGACGGTCTGCGCGTGGTCGATGAGCCGAGCCGCCGCGCGGCCGAGGACGCCGTGTTCGCCGTCCTCTACCGACCCGATCTCGGCTTCGTGGCTCGCCGCCTCAACAAGCCGATCTCGGTGCGACTCACCCGGTATTTTCTGGTGCGCACGTCCATCACTCCCAATCAGATCACCCTCTTCGCGGCGGCCCTGGGGATCGCCGGTTGTGGCCTGGTGGCGTCGGGACGGTTCGCTGCCCTCTGCCTGGGATTCGCCCTCGAACAGCTCCAGTCGATCCTCGACGGGTGCGACGGGGAGCTGGCGCGGGTTCGGTTTCAGCAGTCGAAGCTGGGCGCCTGGCTGGACACCTTCGTCGACGATGTCCTCAACGTGCTCATGACGGCCGCCACCGGGATCGGCCTGCACCGCGCGGGCGCCGGCGGCTGGGCCGTGGGGGTCGGGATCGCGGGGGCCGCGATGCTGATCCTCTCGAACCTCATCATCATGCGCGACATGCGTCGCCAGCGGGCCAGCGGCGATCTGATGGACATGGTGTGGTGGTTCTCCGGGGGGCGGCGCCTGGCCGAGCTGTCGGGCGGCGGGGGAAAACCCAGCGTCGGGAGCGTCCTGTTCCAGCTGGGCCGCCGCGATTCGGCCATCTTTCTGTGGCTGATCTTCGCGCTTTGTGGCGGGTTGGTCCTGGTGTTGCTGATGGCGGCGATCATCGCGCTGTGCTGGTTCGTCGCCAGCGTCATCCAGCTCTTCACCGCCCCCGCCCCGGCCGCCTGACGGCTTCGCCTTGCGCGGCGCCGGGCGGCGCAATAATGTCTACCGCCCCGGCTTTGCGCCGGTCCCCCATGTTCGGTCTCGCCAAAAAGATCTTCGGTACCAAAAACGCCCGCGTCATCAAGGGGATGCGTCCCCTGGTCGAGCGGATCAACCAGCTCGAGCCCGACCTGCAGAAGAAGTCGCACGCTGAGCTTTTGGCCAAGACCGGTGAATTCCGGCGCCGCCTGGAAAAGGGCGAGCCGCTCGACGATCTCCTGCCGGAGTCCTTCGCGGTCTGCCGCGAGGCCGGGCGCCGGGTACTGGGGATGCGCCACTTCGACGTCCAGCTCATCGGCGGGATGGTGCTGCACCAGGGGAGCATCGCCGAGATGAAGACCGGCGAGGGGAAGACCCTGGTCGCGACGCTGCCGGTCTATCTGAACGCGCTGACCGGCAAGGGCGTCCACCTGATCACCGTCAACGACTACCTGGCCCGCCGCGACTCCGAGTGGATGGGGCGGATCTACAAGTTCCTCGGGATGTCGGTGGGGATCGTGGTCCACGGCCTCTCCGACGCCGAGCGGCAGGTGAGCTACCGCTCGGACGTCGCCTACGGGACCAACTCCGAGTTCGGGTTCGACTACCTGCGCGACAACACCAAGGACTCGATCGAGCGCTACGTCCAGCGCGAGCACAACTACGCGATCGTCGACGAGGTGGACTCGATCCTGATCGACGAGGCGCGCACGCCGCTCATCATCTCGGGCTCGGCCGAGCAGTCGGTCGATCTCTACCAGAAGGTCGACGCCATCATCCCGGGCCTGCGCAAGGACATCGACTACACCGTCGACGAAAAGGCGCACTCCGCGATCCTGACCGACAACGGCATCGAGCGGGTGGAGCAGCGCCTGGGCGTCGGCAACCTCTACAACCCGGCCAACATCGAGTGGCTGCACCACGTGACCCAGGCGCTCAAGGCGCACACGCTGTACAAGCGCGACGTCAACTACCTGATCGACGACGGGGCTATCATCATCGTCGACGAGTTCACCGGCCGCAAGATGCCGGGGCGGCGCTGGTCGGA
>CALAOV010000179.1 GCA_937889515.1 uncultured Myxococcales bacterium
GAGCTGGGGGAGACGCGCCGCGGGGCTTGAACCCGCGGGGCCCCGACGCTATTTTCTTCCCATGCCCGCCGCTTGGAGGCCCCGGATCTGCGGCCTCGCGCTGGCCGCGGTGGCAGCGGTGGCCGCGGTGGCAGTGGTGGGTTGCCAGGCCCGGACGCCGGTCATCGACGCGCCCTTTCATGACGACTTCGAGCGCGCCGAGCTGGGCCCGTCGTGGAACGCCACCGCCGCCGCCTACCGGATCTCCGGGGGGCAGCTGGAGGTGACGAGCGGCTACAACCACCCGGCCTGGCTGCGCCGGCGGCTGCCCGCGAACGCCCTCATCGACCTCGACGTCACCTCCAAGAGCCCGGCCGGGGACATCAAGGTCGAGCTCTATGGCGACGGAGAATCGTTCGATCCGGACAAAGGGAGCTACACTTCCACAGGTTACGTGCTGATATTCGGCGGCTGGCATAATTCCCTCTCGGTCATCTGCCGGCAGGACGAGCACGGAGAAGGTCGCAAGGCAGAGCGCAGCGATGTTCACGTCGAGCCCTTCCGTCGTTACCATTTCACGATCGGCCGCAGGGGCGGCGCCATCGACTGGGCGATCGATGGGCGGCCGTTTCTGGCCTGGACCGATCCGGCGCCGTTCGGTGGCGCCGGGCACGAGTACTTCGCCGTCAACGACTGGGAGGCCGACGTGACCTTCGACAACCTCAGCATCCGGCCCGCGCCGTAGGCACGATGGGCGAGCCTCCCCCAAGTCCCCGCTTCGATCTCGGTCCCGCGCTGACCCGCCTGAAAGGGCGCAAGACCGCCCTCGTCTACATGCACGACAACCCCGATCCCGACGCGCTCGCGGCGGCGATGGGGCTGGGCTGGCTCTTCGAACGCGAGCTCGGCGTCACCGTCACGCTGGCGCACGGTGGGATCGTCGGGCGCGCCCAGAACCGCGCCATGGTCGACACGCTCAATGTGGCGCTCATGCCGGTCGAACAGATCGACCCCGACGCGTTCGAGATCATCGCCCTCGTCGACAGCCAGCCCGAGACCGGCAACAACTCTCTGCCGCCCGGCCATCGGATCGACGTCGTGATCGACCACCACCCGTTGCGCCCGGGGAGCGCACGCGCCGCCTGGTGCGACGTCCGCTCCGACCTCGGCGCCACCTCGACCATCGTCTTCGAGTACCTGCGCAGACTCGGGATCCCGCTGGACTCGAAGCTCGCCAGCGCGTTTTTTTTCGCGCTGCGCACCGAGACCCGCGACCTCGGCCGCGAATCGACCGACGCGGAGCGGGACGCCTATCTGGCCCTCGTGACCCTGGTGGACCACGGCCTGCTCTATCGGATGAGCCATCCCAAGGTGCCCTGCGCGCACTTCGCCGCGCTCGATCGCGCGCTCAGATCGGCGCAGGTCTTCGGCGAGGTCGTGGCCGTGAACCTCGGAACGCTGCGGTATCCCGACCTGGTGGCCGAGATCGCCGATCTCCTGCTCTCCTATGAGAGCGCGCGGATGGTCCTGTGCATCGGCGAGTACGAAAAGAGCGCGTATCTGTCGCTGCGCATGGAGGCGGACAATGCCCGCGCCGGCGCGATCATGCGCCACATCGTCGCCCAGGATGGCGCCGCGGGCGGCCACGGCACGATGGCGGGCGCACGGCTCTTCGCGCCGGTCACCTCGGAGGAGGCGCTCGAAGCCACCTTCCAGGAGCTGGTGCGCCGCCTACTCGAGGTTCTGGGGCATCCCCCGACGGCGGGTGAGCCGTTGCTCCGCCTTCAAAACCCCCGTCGGTGAGATCGCGTCGGGGCCTTGGGCCACTTCGAGGGCTCTACTTACGCCAGGGCAATTCCGCGGAAAGGGCTGCCGTGCGAGGCGCCGTCCGACGGAGCCGACTCCTGGTGCGCCAGACCGAAATAGAGCCCGATCGCCATGAGCAGGAGCACGCCGGTGCAAAGCGCGACGGTTCGCACCCATCGATTTCGCGATCGAACCACCCAACGACCGGTGCGACGCCCGCTTTGATGACCGCGGCGCGCACGCCGACGGCGCACCGAGACAGGCTCATGCTGGAGCGCGGGTGCCGCGGCGGGGGTGGCCAGGTTGCCACCGGGATTCGGCTGGCCGTCCATCATCGGCGGGCTCCTTGCGAAAGGTGCCTCGCATCTTACAGCGATCCGATCGTGGGATCTAGCGCACGTTCAAAGCGACGATCAGGCCCCAGACGACCAGCGAGATGACCGAGGCGGCCACCACGGCCAGGATGGTGCGCGATTTTTCTTTCGAGCGGAGAGCCGGCGCGCCCGCCGTGTCTTTGTCATCGCCGATCATTTTCCCGGTAATCTAGATGGACCCATTTGTAGGGCGGGGCAAGGGGCGGCCGAATTTTTTCTGACAATCGTCACCTCAATATCTGCGGCTAGGGTGACTCTTGAGTGTACCGGCCGCGCCGTCACGAACCTGGCGCATGATCTCCACGGTCCGGTGGCAATAGGGGCAAAGGGCGACTTTGGCGCCGGCCAGAATCGGAACGACCCGCATGGTCCCCTTGCACCGGGTGCGTTCGGTCGAGGGTCGCAAAACGTCAGCAACTATAGGCGACGCGGTCCCGGCGTGCACGCGCGGGGTCCGGCGGCGGGGCGGCTCACGCCGCCGCGAGCTCGGGCGCGAGAAGCCAAGCGTGCGCCGATCGGACCGGCCCGTCATCTCCTTTTGGCACGAACGGAACGGCGTTCTGAATCAGATCGTGCCAGCCCTCCCCGAAGTCCTGCTTCTTGGCGGTGAAGGTCAGAGCAACCAGCGCCGTGTGGCCGGGTGGGCTCTCGATGAACATCTCGGTCGACGTTTCGCCCTGCGGACCAACGAAGGTGCCTACTGCCCGGTACGACCCATTCCCCTCGGCTTGGACGTTGCGGCTGCGGAAGGTGAAGAGGGTGGGGCCGCTCCGTACGCCGCTGGTCGCGTCGATGGCCAGGCGCACGCTGACCCGGTCGAGGTCGGGCCCGAAAGCCAGCCCGGATTCCCAGTCTTCGAACTTGCCCCTCAGCAAGAAATCGCTCCCACCGACGTCGAGCTCGATGCTCGGACGGGTGAGGCTCCGCTCGGGGCGATCCTCTACCTCGAGGGCGGTTTCCAGGTTCTGGACGGTTTCGACGTTCTTGACGGTTTCCACGCCCTTACCGTACGCACCGCGGAAGGGCGGTCTAGTCGCTCCGCGTTGGGGCCCGCCCGGCGCGTTCTTCCGGAGGGCCCGGGTGGGCTGACCCCGGGTTTTCGGGTAAAACAGCGACCAAGGAGACCCCCCATGACCAACAAAGGTGCACTCATCGCGGCGATGGCAGCCGGCCTCTTCAGCGCGGGAGCGCCCCTCGCCGCGTCCGCCGCCGACGCCGCCAAGATCCACTGTCAGGGCGTGAACGCTTGCAAGGGCAAGAGCGCCTGCTCCACGGCCACCAACGGCTGCTCAGGTCAGAACGGCTGCAAGGGCAAGGGCTGGGTCGAGATGTCCGAGAAGGATTGCAAGGCCAAGGGCGGCACGGTCGCCAAGTAGCTCGGGGACCATCCAGATCGTCGGCGCGTCGGGGGCGGGACGGCTTCGCCGGCCCGAGCCCATCGCGGGGGGCGCGGGACGCTCCCAGGGTCCCGATCTAGGTCGCCGGCGCCTCAACCGGCCCGAAACTGGAAGTCGCGTTCGCGAACGACCTGCTTTTCGACCAGGTCGACCAGGAAGGCGCGGCCCTCGCCGACCATGCCGTTGAAGGTCAGCAGGTACCAGACGTCGAGAGCCCAACGGACGTGGCCGCTCTCGCAGGGCGGCGACCACTCCGTCGGCTCCAGATCGCCAAGGCCCGGCGGGCGAATGCGGCCATTGACCCGCAGCTCGCGGAAAGGCGTCGAGGCCCGCACGATGTCGATGGCCTGCGAGGAAGCCGCGGGTTGGATCTGCCGCCGCCATTCGCTGACCAGACGCAGCCGCGCGGGACTGCCGCCCAGATCGGTCTCGGCCTCGTAGGCCTCGTCGGCCGGAAGCCCGGCGAAGTCGGAGACATCGAACTCCGGAAAGAGATCCTCGGAGGCGATCGCCCGCTCGCGCGCGGCGCAGGCTTCGTCTAGCTCGCGGCGGCCTTCGGCGCTGTAGTACGCGTAGAGGCGCAGCGCCGCATGGCGGGACGGAAGCCGGTGGTCCCAGTCGACCACCCACAGCGCGCCCGCGTACTCGGCGTAGATCGGAAGAGCACACGTCTGAACTCC
>CALAOV010000180.1 GCA_937889515.1 uncultured Myxococcales bacterium
CCATCTAGAATCAGCCTCCGCCCCGCGCCCGGATGAGCGGTTGGCGAGGGACAGGTCTTCCTGATGAGCATCAAGAACTGGATCGAGCGCGAAGAGGGGCGCCCGCACCACTACGACGTCAAGATCCACCCGCGCGACTGGGGTCGCCGCGGCGCGCGCTCACTCCACGGCGTGCCGGACGCCCCAGTAGATGAGGCCGTTGATGTCGGCGATGCCGACCTGAGCGATCCAGCTGTCGAGCTGGCCGGCGCCGGCGAACCTGTCGACGCCGGCGCCGAGTCGGAGCTTCCCGGCGATGAAGTAGGCGCCGACCTCGGCGCCGAAGGTGCAGCCCTGGGCGAACCAGGCGCACTGCACCTTGGGGAAGGCCTCGACGCCCGTGAGCAGCAGCGAGTCGATCGCATAGAAGAGGCCGACGCCGACCGCCTGAAACGTCTGGTGCGTGCTGCGCTGCCAGATCCAGGGGGAGATCGGCGTGATGAGCGCGAGCTGCCCGCTCTCCCGTCCAAACGTCGGCCGATAGGTGACCCGCCACCCGGAGTGGACGAAGTCGCCCGAGACCTCGTAGGGGAGCAAGTGAAAAAACAGCCGGGTCGGCGTGAGGCGGCGATCGGGGATGCTGGAGGGGTCGAGATCGAGCGGCGTCAGCGGCCGCAGCGGCTCGGTCTCGAGCACCATCTGCGCTCCGGCGGTCAGGTGCTCGCCGAGCGGGTAGCCGTCGATGTGCTCGATCTGATCGAGCCGCTCGGCGGCGTCGATCTCGGCGTTCTGCAGCCACTTGTCCGGCCGGCGCAGGAAGCCGCGCTCGTCGGCGTCGGTGAAGTAGAGATCAGACTTCACCTTGTCGGCGGCCAGCGCCTCGCGCAGATGATCGACGACGTCAGTCAGCGCCTGATCGTCGACTGGTTTGTCGTGCGGCCCGCAGCCGGGTGGTTTGGTCCCGGCCTGGCTCTCGCAAGAGAGGACGTCGACCAGCACGCGCAGGAACGGAATTCGCGGCGGCGATTCCTCTTCGGCCAGCTGCTCGCGCGCCTTCAACCAGGCGTCCAGCGTGACCCCACCGGCATCGGGCTGTTGCCGCAGGCGCACGTCGACCTCGGGAGAGACCGCCTGCGTGAGCTCGGCGTCGAGCAGGCGGCGGACCATGTACGACGCGGCGGCGGCGCGCGGCGCCGATAGCCCCAGCCGATCGTGAAAAGCCCGCACGCTGCCGACCAGGCGAACCGCCTCGTCCTCGGTCAGTTGACGATCGGCGGCGTTGATCTTCCACTGCTCGCGCGCGGCGTTGATGAGGCCGTCGTAAACGCCGACGTAGAAGTCGTGCTCGCGGAACGGCTCGGCGAAGAACGCGCCGAAGTGGGCCAGGTACGAGCCCATCAGCGGATGAAACCGCGAGCTCAGCCGGGGGAGCGGCGTCGCGGGCGGCAGCTTCTCGCCGTTCGGCAACCGCCCATCGGTCGGTTTGTAGAGGTAGCGCGCGACCGTCTGCAACTCGTACTGCTCCGAGACAGCGACGAAGGTGGAGATGAAGTCGAAGGTGGTCGAGAGGCCGACGCGCTTGGTCTCCGGGCGCTCGGGCGGGGGCGGCGGCGCTTTGGTGTACGACCGCGCGTGGTCGGGATCGACGTAGACGTAGTGGACCTGCTCGGCGGCGTCGGGGGCGAGGATCTGTCCGGTCAGGCTGACCGCCAGCCCGAGTGGGACGTTGTCGAACACGCCGCCGTCGATGAACTGGTCGTCGAGCGCGACACCGCAGCCGGCGAGACCGTGGCCGGGGCCGTCTTCGGGACAATGGCGGATCACCTGAGGCCCGAACGCGACGGGGAACGCGCTGGAGGCGTGGATGATGTCGATGACCTGATCGTCGGTCATCAGGCCGGCGCCATCTTTTGTCGGCAGGGTCAGGTATTCGCCGATCTCGTGGTCGTGCTCGGCGAGCTGCCGGAAGCGCAGCCCCGCGGGCCCCGTCTCGAGCCCGAACGTCGAGACGAACCGCTGCGTCGGGATGTGAATCCCATCGCTGCCGGACTGCGCGTCGGCCGACTTGATGACGATGTCCGCGGGACGAATGCGCGTCACCGTCACCCCGACCGTCAACGGACAAGCGGCCGGAAATCGCGTCCCGTCGTCGAGCGCCCGCCGGAGCGTCGCTTCGGCCGGGGCGAAGGCCCCGCGCGCGAACAGACCGTCGCCGGGCGCGTACCCTTTGGGCTGGCCGCGCGGAAAGAGGCCGTGAATCCCGACCGGGATCCAGGCCTTCCAGAACAGGTTGTCGCGCGGTGACTCCGCGGCCGAGCGCGTGGGGCTCTGGCACCACTCCACGGCGCTTAAGAACGCGTTGATGTTGCCGGCCGAGGCGCCGGTGACGGTGGTCAGCGACGCGCTCGGATCGCCCTCGAGCACGCGCAGCAGCGCCCAGTTGATGCCGCCCTCGTAGGCGCCCAAACTGACGCCGCCGCGCACGGTGAGGCTGTAACGTTGCAATGCCTTCGTCGTTGCGGGCGCCTGCGCGATCGCCGGCGGACTCGCTGCTGCGGTCGTCGCCGGCGTCGCGGGCGCCGGCAAATCAGCAGCTCGAACGCCCCCCGCTGCGCCGCAAACAGCGGTCGCGCAGCAAGCAGCCGCAACGACGAGAAGGCCCCACCAACACCGAACAAACGGGGGACGCGCCTCGCGCATTCCCCCCTATAACATCATCAGGGCTTGTCGATGACGATCGGCGGCGGCGGCGGCGGTGGCGGCGGCACGGGGGGCGGCTGGGAGACCGACGGCGGTGGCGAGGTCGGCGCGCCTGGCGGCGGGACCACCGGCGGCTCGGGCATACTCGAATCGGGCCGGATGCAGGCGGAGAGATCGAAGAACAGAAACTCCAGCGCCTTGGCTTGGCCCGAAAGACCGGTCGCCTTGCAGCCGCTCGGGAACGGCTTGGTGGGATCGGAATCGTCCTTGCCACTGCCCGTCGGCGGCGGCTGTTGGCCGCAAATACTCCGTCCGTGAGCTGGATCTGATCTGGTTTCACCGACGGTGACGTGGGACTCGCGGCGCGAGATCCGCAACCTCCCGCACCCGCGACCACTCTGCCCCGCACGGTTGCCCGCCGTTGTGGGAAGCAAATACTCCATCTGGCGTTCAAGCGGCACGCTTTTCCTCCGACGGTGGTGCGCGTGGAGCTGCCGCAAAGCCATAGCGATGATGCAGACCGCCGCGGGATGCCAACGATTCGGGTTCCTTTTGGCGGCCGAGGAGGGGGCAGGTGTCGGGCGCCGTCGGGTGGTTGCATTCGAAGTCCGCGATGGGGCCGGCCATGGTAGTAGGCCAGGTAGTCGTGGAGAACGCGCTCGGCATGGCGTGGCCTGTTGGACGTCAGGTCCGCGAGGAGGGCTTCCTAGTGGTCCCCGGGGAAGCGCCGCGAACCTCGACGTGCGCGTGGCGTCCGCCGAGAAGGCGCAGCTCCGTGAGACCGCCGATACCGCGGGCATCGACGTGGCGGACCTGGTGCGGCGGCGGGCGCTCGGCCGGCCCGTCGTGTCGCGCAAGACGCGACGACGATCCGCGAGCTGCGGCGTCTCGGCGGCCTCCTCAAGATGGTCCACATAGAGAGCGGCGGTGCCTACAGCCGTGAGACGGCCGCCGCGCTCGCCGCCCTGAGCACCGCCATCGCTCGCCTGGCGGCGGGCGACGAGGGCGCATCGTGATCGTCAAGAAGATCACGATGTCCAAGACGTCCGCGCCCAAGAGTAAGGCCGCGAACGTACGCGCACTCGCCGACTACATCGCCGGGCCGAACGCCGGTGGTGACGGTGAGAAGGTCGAGCACCGCGGGGCCCTCAGCCACGCGGCTGCGGCGAACGACAGCCCGGCGCCGGGCGGGGCGAACACCTCGGACTAGCGAGCGCCGGTGCCGCGCGGTTGCGCTCCTCTGGCGAGGAGCGCCCGTATCGGATCCGGAATAGAGCGCTCCGCAAGGAGCGCCAACGCGCGGCCTATATCCGTCGATCCGTACGAGCGCTTGTGCGCGAAGCGGTACATCCGTCAACCCGTCTTGGCCGAGGGCCGTCGTGTGCGAATCGATCAGGACAAGAAGCGGGCGATTCGCCTGCAGGCGGAGCTTGTGCGCCAAGCTGGCCGGCGGGACCTGCACGACATCCTCCGCGATGGCAGCGCGCGGAAGGGTAACTCAGACCTGAGGGGACGGACTGTCCCCCGACTGTCGCCCCCGCCGGGTCACTCCGACTGCACAATCAGGAAGCGGTTTCTGTCGAGGTCGCGGAAGAAGAACTGCGACGGCACGGGATCCTCAATGGTGGCCTCGATCGACACCAGCCCCGCCCTACTTTTTCCCTTGCGCGCGATCTCCGCGTCCACGTCGACGCCCCGGGCGCGGAGGGCACTGTGGTCAGCCTCGATATCCGCCGTCGCGAACGCGCAATGCGTTTCGTCACCGCCGGCAGACTTACCTTCGCTCGGGGGAACAAGTGAGATTGTGTTCGTCGAGCCCGGCGGCGCGACTTCGATCCAGCGACTTCCGTTGCCATAGGGGAAGTCGGCGCGCTTCTCGAACCCGAGCTTGTCGAGGTAGAAAGTGAGCGCTCGGTCCTGGTCGGCAACCGGGACGAAGACGGTCGCAACCTGTCTGATATGGGTAGCGTTTGCGGGATCGGTCATCTTGGAGGCGTACCATATTCGTCGTGCTTACGCGGCCAGCTCTTCCAGGCACCCTCGTCGCGCCCCTTCGGCGCTCTGTCGAGTAGTTGCCAAACGAGATGAAGGCCATCGGTGCTGCGGTCATAGCAAGTGTAGGTATGGTAGACGACACCGTCCTCCAGTGCGAACGCGCTCAGGGCCATCAACTCGTCGTCTTCTATGACGTTGAGAGCCGCCCTTTTGGGGGTTCCGAAGTTGAAGCCCGTGCCATTGGCGCGGTCCTTTTCGTTAAACGCACTGAAGTCGCGGTTGAAGTCGCTTCCTTGCGACGAGACCCAGGGAAACCCCCAGCCCATGCGCCGCTTGTAGGCGTTCAGCGTCTCGAGTGGCGCGCGCGACGCCGCCAGAAACGTCACGTCGTGATGTTCGAGGTGGATGATCGCGCCATCGAAGCCGTCCGCGAAGAGGGTGCAGCCCGGACACCCCTCTGGCGTGTTCGGACCGAGCATGAAGTGGTATACGAGCAGCTGCGAGCGCCCGCCGAAGAGCTCCGTCAGGTCTCTGCTGCCTTGGTTGGTTTCGAATTGGTAGGGCTTCTCGATGGCCACCCAGGGGAGCGAACGCCGCTGTCGAGCGAGCTCGTCGCTCTGTCGGGTCAGCGCTTTCTCTCGATCCAAGAGCTCCTTGCGCGCCGTGACCCATTCCTCGCGCGTTCCGGTTGGGTGCATCGTCATCGGCGTGTCCTCGTTCCGGTCTCTGGATTCGTGTTCCTCATGACTGGCTTTTCCCCCTCGCGCATCTATCTTCGGCCGGATGTGTAGCGAGACGGCTCGGCGTTACAGAAGTATCGAGGGGGGCAGGTGAGCCTCGCGAATATGATGGCCGCCGAGGGGATCGGCGATGCCGAGCTGGTCCGGCGTATCGGGACGGGTATCTGCGACAGCGAGGCCGAGGCCGAGCTGTGCCGACGCTTCGGTTGGAGGATCGGCCTCTACGGTCGGCGTCACCTCCGGAGCGATGCCATGGCCGAGGATCTCGTGCAGCAAGTGCTCGTTCTAGCGCTCGAAAACCTCCGCAATCACCGGGTGCGCGAGCCCGAGCGGCTCGCCTCGTTCATCCTCGGGTCCTGTCGG
>CALAOV010000181.1 GCA_937889515.1 uncultured Myxococcales bacterium
CGCAGGCGGGTGCTTCGGGGCTGGGGGTCGACAAGAACGCCGCGCAGATCGCGGCAATCATCTGGTTCTAGTCAACGTCATTTCGTCTCACACGAGGATTTCAACATGAAGACCGACCTCAAGAAGTGGATGTCCCTGGCCCTGTTCGGCGGCTCGCTGCTGGCGCTGGGCTGTTTGATCCCCGCGCCCTCGGCGCCGGCCGCGACGCCCGGCTCGGCGGCGTCGATTCACGGCACCGGCGCCGCGGAGCCCGCCGGAGCCACGGCCTCGGCCCCGCCGATCGCGCTCAAGGACTGCGGGGCGAACGCGATGATCGACGACGGCGAGGACGGCAACAATCAGAACCTGCCGCTCGATGGTCGGGGCGGCTACTGGTACACCTTCAAGGACAAGGGGACCACCACCGTCGATCCGGCGGCGGGCGAAGAGGGCGGGACCTTCGCGATGAGCGAGGGCGGCCACGGCTCGCAGTTCGCGGCGCGCTACCACGGCAAGGTCGGCACCGGCGCCATCGTCTTTTCGGGGCTCGGCATGAACTTCATCGACCCCAAGGGGCAGTACGACGCCTCCAAGTACAGCGGGATCTCTTTTTGGGCCAAGCGCGGCGAGAGCTCGACCGGCAAGGTCCGGCTCAAGGTCCCCGACGTCAACACCGATCCGGACGGCGCGGTCTGCACCGAGTGCTTCAACGACTTCGGCGCCGACATGACCTTCACCACCGAATGGAAGCAGTACGTGTTCCCCTTCAAGAAGATGAAGCAGCTGGCCGGGTGGGGAAATCCGCTCAAGAAGCAGGTGACCCCCTCCAAGATTTACGGCATCCAGTTTCAGGTGAACGTCCCCAGCGCCAGCTACGACATCTACGTCGACGATCTCAAGTTCACCTGCGACTAGCCCGGCGCAGCATCCGAGCGCAGTCGGCCAGAACGCAGTCAGCCAGAAGATGCTCCGATCGTCATCCAATCGCCCGCCGGGCTACAATGCGCGGGTATCGGCGGTCCCACGAAGAGCTCGCGCATTCCCTTAATGTCTCGTCTAGGAGGTTCGCTTTGCCCCGCCTTTCCAATGTTCTGTGCTCCTTCCTTGGCTTGACGGCGACCGCCGGCTGCGGGCTCTTCCCCAGCGGCGGCGGGGGCGCACCCCCGACCACCGGTCCCGTCAAAGCGACCGGTTGCCCCACCACGCCGACCCAGCCCATCGCGCCGGGTGGCTACTACGTCAACGGCAATACGGTCTGCACCGCGGCAGGCAAGTCGCACCTGTTTCACGGCGTCGACCGCCCGTCGCTCGAATGGTCCCCCTTCGGGCAGAACCTCTCGGCCGCCGACTTCGCGCTGATGGGATCCTGGAAGGCCAACACGGTGCGCATCGCGCTCAATCAGGATTTCTGGCTGGCGGCATCGCCCATCCACAGCGCCACCTACCCGCAGCTGGTCGATAGCGCCGTCAACTGGGCGGAGACCGCGGGCATGGACGTGATCCTCGATCTGCACTGGTCCGACAAGGGCGTCCTCGGCAGCTGCGACCCCGGCGGCAATTGCCAGCAGAAGATGGCGGACAGCAATTCGATCACCTTCTGGTCGCAGGTCGCCGCCCACTACAAGAACGACGGGCGCGTGCTGTTCGAGCTGTACAACGAGCCGCACGACGTCTCCTGGGATGTCTGGCTGTCCGGCGGGGGGACCGCCGACGGTTGGTCGGCGGCCGGCATGCAGCAGCTCTACGACGCCGTGCGGGCGGCCGGCGCGAACAACCTGGTGGTCGCGGGCGGCCTCTCGTTCGCCTACGATCTATCGGGCGTACCGGCCCACCGCATCAAGGGCTACAACATCCTGTACGCGACCCACCCCTACAACAGCTCCGGCAAGAGCCCCACCACCTGGGATTTCTCCTGGGGTTTCCTGACCGCGACCGATCCGGTGATCGTGACGGAGTTCGGCGACTCGAGCTCGGTCGTCGACGACGCCGGGGCGATGGTCTGCGCGTCGGACTACAGCCAGCAGCTGATCGCCTACGCCGACATGCACAACGCCAACTGGACCGCCTGGGCCTGGTTTCCGGGGGGATGCACCTTCCCGTCGGTGATCGCCGATTGGAACGGAACGCCCAACGCGCCCGGGATGGTGGTCAAGACCGCGCTGCTCGGCTACCACGAGCCGGCGGCCGACGGCGACGACGCCGGCACCCGCGCGGGCGACGCCGGCGCGCCGCCGCATCCGAGCGACGCCGGCACCCACGCCGGTGATGCCGGCGACGCGGGCACCGACGCCGGCACCCACCCGAGCGACGCCAGCTCCCAGTAGCCCGCGCCGCCCGGATGCCCACCAAACCGATCGCGGAGCGGGTGGCCGATGACGTCGGCGGCGCGTTCACCGTCGGGCTGGCCTACATCGGACAGAAGCTGGGGCTGTTCGCGGCGCTCGCGGCGCTGGGAAGGGCCACCAGCGCCGGCCTCGCGCAGCGGACCGGCTTGCAGGAGCGCTACGTTCGCGAGTGGTGTAGCGGCATGGTCGCTGCGGAGTACGTCGAGCACGATCCGGCCGCGGGAACTTACTTCCTGACGCCAGAACAGACCGCCGCGCTGGTAGACGAAACGGCGCGCACCTTCGTGGCTGGCGCGTTCCAGTTCGCGTTGCCCTCGTTGCTGTTGACGCCGCGGCTTCTGGAAGTCTTCAAACAGGGGGGCGGGATTCCGTTCGCCGAGCTGTCCCCCGAGATTCCCGACGCCATCGACCGGATGCACCGCCCCTGGTTCGATCATCTGCTGGTCCAGGAGTGGCTGCCCGGCGTCCCCGGTCTGGTCGAACGGCTCGAGCGCGGGATCGCCGTTCTCGACGTCGGCTGCGGGCTGGGCCGCTCCACCATCGCGCTCGGCCGAGCCTATCCGGCCAGCGCGATCCGGGGGATCGACTTGCACGAGCCGAGCATCGAAAAAGCCCGCGCCGCGGCCCGCGAGGCCGGGCTCAGCAACGTCCGGTTCCAGGCGCTGCCGATCGAACAGATGATGGCGGGCGACCCCGGACCGGAGGTCTTCGATCTGGTGGTGGCGATCGACTGCGTCCACGACATGGTCGCGCCGGTCCAGGCGTTGCGGGCGATGGGGGCCCTCCTGCCGGAGAGCGGCCTGCTCTTCTGGTCGGAGCCGACCGGCTCCCGCGAGCCGCTCGAGAACCGCAATCCGCAGGGGAAGCTCCGCGCCAACCTGAGCCCGTTTCATTGCTTGACGGTGTCGCTCGGCGCCGGCGGGGCGGGCCTCGGTACCATCATCGGCGAGGCCGGCGCCCGCGAGCTGGCGCAGGAGGCCGGGTTCGGGTCTTTCGAAAAGCTGGCCATCGACAGCGCGACGCAGCAGTTCTTCCTGCTCACCGCGGCGGCGTTCGAAGGCGGCGGGCCCCGCAACCCGCCCACCCGCTGAGCCTACCCACCCGCTGAGCCTATCATCGTTGCACCCCTGTCGCCGGTCCCCGATCGTGCGCAGCTTTCATAGATGAGACGCGCAGCGGTTTCTTGAGGACCCTCCGAGGCGGCGCGCTTTGCGCCCTTGTGCTTCTGTCGGCCTGCGGGTCGGTAACCGGGGCGGGCGCCGGCAAGGACGCGGGCGGCGGCGACGCCGCCGGGCTCGACGCCGCACGGGACGCCGCCGGGCTCGACGTCGCGCGGGACGCCGCCAGGCTCGACGTCGCGCGGGACGCCGCCAGGCTCGACGGCAACGGCGTCGGCGATCGGGCGGCTGCGACCGACGTCGACGATCGGGCGGACCCGACCGTGATCACCACGGCCCCGTCGCCGGGCGCCACCGAAGTGGTCCTGGACCAAAAGATCAGCGCCACCTTCAGCCAGGCGATGAACGCATCCACGCTGAACGCGACGACGTTCACCTTGCAACGGGGCACCGTCGCCGTCCCCGGGGTGGTGAGCTACGCGGGAACCACGGCCACCTTCTCGCCTTCGAGCAACCTCGCCCCCGGCACCACCTTCACGGCGACGATAACCACCGGGGCCACCAGCTCGGCGGGCAGTCCGGTGGCGAGCAATCATCCGTGGAGCTTCACGACGTCCGCCTGCGCCGAGACGCCGGTGGCGCTGGGCGCGGCCGCCACCTTCGCGGTGCTGGCGGGCTCGACGGTGGCGAATACCGGTCCCACCTCCGTCGTGGGAGACATCGGCGTGAGCCCGGGAACCGCGCTGACCGGGTTTCCGCCGGGAACGCTGGTGGGCTTTCAGCACGCGGGCGATCCGGCCGCCGCGCAGGGAGAGGCCGACGTGAGCACCGCGTACGACGACGCCACCGCGCGCACGCTCTGCCAGGTCCCGATCTCCGGAGATCTGGGCGGACGGATCCTTCCCCCGGGCCTCTACAATTCGATCTCCTCGCTGGCGATCACCTCGGGCGATCTCACGCTGGACGCCGGGGGGAATGCCGATGCGGTCTTCATCTTCCAGATGGCGACCACGCTTACGACCGCCTCCCAGCGCCAGGTCAACCTGACCGGCAGCGCCCAGGCGTCGAAGGTGTTCTGGCAGGTCGGCAGCTCGGCGACCCTGGGCGCCATGTCCACCTTGCCCGGGACGATCCTGGCCGCCCAGTCCATCACCCTGATCTCTGGCGCGACCGTCAATGGGCGGGTGTTGGCTCGGACCGCGGCGGTGGTCCTGAGCTCGAACACCATCGTCACGCCGACGCCCTGACGCGGTGACGCGGTATGCTGGGGGGTGACCGCGCCCCTCGACATCGGCGTCGTCGGCTGCGGTTTCGCCGGGAGCGCGACCGGTCTGCTGCTCGCCCGGGCCGGTCACCGGGTCACGATCTACGAGCGGGTGCTGGAACCCTCCTCGGTCGGTGCCGGCATCCTGCTCCAGCCGACCGGCCTCACCGTGCTCGCTCGCCTGGGCCTGCTCGACGGGTTGCGGGTCCGGGGCGCGCCGATCTTGGGCCTCGACTGCCGCACGGCCGCCGGACGATCGCTCTTCCGGTTGCGCTACGAACGTCTGGCGCCGGGCCTGCACGGGCTCGGCATGCACCGCGGGGCACTCTTCGAGGCGCTGTTCGACGCCGTTCGCGCCGCCGGGATCACGCTGCGCCCGGGAACGGAGATCGACGCGATCGACCAGATTGCCGGGCGCGCCCGCGCCCTGGACGCCGGGGGTCGACCGCTCGCCGAGCACGATCTGGTGGTGGTGGCCGACGGCGCGCGCTCCCAGCTGCGCGACCGATCGCCCGAGCTGCGCCGGGCCCGTCCCTACCGGTGGGGCGCGCTCTGGTTCGTGGGCGCCGACCCCGATCGGCGCTTCGACGGGACGCTGTCGCAGGTGGTCGCGGGGACCCGGCGCATGGTCGGATTTCTACCGACCGGGCTCGGCCCCGGCGGCGGCGCGGTCCCGCTGGTGAGCCTGTTCTGGAGCCTGCGGATGGATACGGTCGACGACTGGCGCCGGCGTGGGCTCGACGCCTGGAAGCGCGACGTCCTGGCCCTCGAGCCGCGCGCCGACGCGCTGCTCGACCAGATCCACGACGTCGATCAGGTGCTGACCGCGGGTTACATCGACGGCGTCATGCGCCGCATGTCCGAGGGCCGCATCGCCTACGCGGGCGACGCCGCCCACGCGACCAGCCCGCAGCTCGGCCAGGGGACCAACCTGGCGCTGCTCGACGCCGCGGCGCTGGCCGACGCGCTCGAGACCGAGGTCGACGCCGACCACGCGCTCCGCCGCTATGCGACGCTGCGCCACGACCACGTTCGCTACTATCAGCTCGCGAGCCGCTGGCTGACGCCGTTCTTCCAGTCCGACCGGAGCTGGCTCGCATCCGTGCGCGACCGGCTGTTTCCGCTGGCGATGCGCTGGTCGTTCCTGCACACGGAGATGGTCCGGACCCTGTGCGGGGTCAAGCGCGGGCTCTTCCGGCGAAGCCTATCGCTGGGACCGAGGCCCGACGCCTGAGGTCCGCTCAGGGCCCTTCGACTAGGCCGATGACGTTGCCCTCGGGATCGCGGAACTGAGCCATCACAACCATGCCGGCGTCGGTGCGGGGCATGATCGTTTCGGCGCCCATCGATTGCGCCTTCGCGAGCGTCGCGTTGATGTCCGAGACCTGAACGTAGAACGTCGTGCGGGGTGCGTCGGAGGTCTCCCCGATTCCGCCGCCGATGGAGTCGGCGCCGCCCCCCGAGACCATGCCGTAGCGCATCGGATTGTTGGCGTTGATGGTCCACCCGAAGAGATCGCCGAAGAACCGCTGCTGCCCGGCGAGATCCCGGGCTTGCACCTCCCAGTGCACGACCCGCGGCCCCCGCGGTTGCGATCTGGGCGCGGCGGCCCGCCGGGCGGGCGCCTTCTTGGGGGGGACGCGCTTGGTCGAGGTCTTCGTCGAGATCTTCTTGGGCGCGGGCTTCTTGCGCGCGGGTTTCTTCTTGGCCATGGGCGGTTCCCCCTTACGGAGGTTCTAGCCCGTTTCTGGCGCAGGGAAAACCCGCCGCGCAGTCGCCCGCACGCGTACGGGAACCCGCCCGTGCTACCAGGTACCGAAGTAGCCGCCCGTCGCGCCCCCGGCGCTGGCCTGGAAGCAGTAGCCGCCGTTGACCTTGGCGGGCAGGACCTGGTTGCCGGCGCAGGTGAAGGTCTGGCCGTTGACGCTGAAGGTCCGGCCGCTCATGTTTCCGCAGTTGAATCCAACGATCGGGAAGCTCGATTCGTAGCAAGCGCCGGTGGTGGCGATGCCGGTGACGGAGTAGCTCTGGGCGGGCACTTCGATGGGGTTGCTGCAGAACGAGGCGCAGGGGGTCGTACCGCCGGTGGTTCCGGTGGTGCCCGTGCTGTCGGCGGTGTAGACGGTGGCCTGGATCGCGAACTTCTGGGCGGCGGAGGCGCTGTTGCAGTCATAGACCTCCATCACCGCACCCGCTGCGGTGCTACCGTTTCGGACGTTGACGCAGCGGCCGGTGCTGGCGGCCTTCACGAAGAAGTTACCGGTCTGGACGTCCGCCGAGATCGACCAGCTCTGGTGCGTGGTGCCGTTGCAGGTGGCCAGGATCAGACCGGTGCCGTTGGTGCCGGCGCCGGCGTCGACGCACTTGGTGGGGCTACCCATGGGGGAGATTGTCCAGTTGCTGCCGCTCGGCGCCATGTTGAACACCGACGACGCGAGACCCGCCGACTGATTCCACTGCTGGACAGGCGAGGTCCCCACGTCGATCACCATCGGACTGCTGTGGGTAATGTTCGCCGAGAAGCTGTACTGGTAGCCGGTGTCGAAGACCGGCGTATAGCTGTTGTTGCGCCAGACTGTAACGGCGTTGTTCCAGGGCGTGCCCGTCGGCTGCTCGAGCTTCTGGTAGCCGTCCGGATCGGGTTGACCCGCGATTCCGTAGGTGTAGTACGGGACACTGGCCGGCGCGTTCTTGCAGAGCGTCCCGTTGCCGAACGGATTGGCGTACGGGGACCCCGCCTGATTGGCGCCGAGTCGGCCGGCCACGACGCCGGTGGCGCCGGCGGTGAATCCGGCGCCGTCGCAGTAGTAAGCGACCGGGCCCGTCACGTTGACCTTTCCAGTGGTCGCGAGCGATCCGCCCATGATGCTCCCGAAGAAGGTCCCTTCCTGGAAGGGGAAGTTGACCTTGTCGATGCCCCAACCGACTGCGGGCGACGACGAGTCGAGCCAGATGGGGACGTGGACCCCGGCGGTGTTCACGTGGGCCATCATGCAGGCCGAGATCAATTCCTGGCAGCTCGCGCTGCTGGTAATGCTGCCATTCTTCCACGCCGGGCAAAGCCCGATGCTTCCGGCGAAGGTGTAGTTGGTGCCGTTCTGGTCTTGCTTAACAATCGAGTCGCCGGTGGCGAGCGAGCATTTGACGAGGTAGGCGACGGTCTTGCGCCCGGCGGCGGTCGTCATGAGCCCCGTCATCGACGACAGCCCGTTCGCGGAGGTGAGACCGTTCGCCGCGGTGAGGCCGTTCGCCGCGGTGAGGCCGTTCGCCGCAGTGAGGCCGTTCGCCGCGGTGAGGCCGTTCGCCGCGGTGAGGCCATTGATGGCGGACAGGCCGTTCCCGGAACTCACGGCGTTGCTTGATTCGACATCGATTCCTGTCGGAGCTTCGGCGCACCCGAACATCGATGCCGAGATCCCCACCACCGCCAGTGCCCGACCTACCGTTACTCGTCCCATGGGTCCGTTACCTCCGAACATATTCATTACAAACAGTATGCCAGAATACTAATACTTATATCAGAACTATAACATACTGTAATCAAACAGAATATTTTCGGCGTTCCTAGCAACAAGTACCGTCGGAACGGCAACACCTGTTGTCCCGGAGGCAACCGCTCAGCGGGCGGGCTTGTCCGAAGGGCGCGATTGGACCCAGGCGTCGATCGCCGCAATTCGGCGCGTCCCTGCCGCTCCTGGGATGGGCGCGTCCCGCGCTTCGCGGGCCAGGAGCTTGGCCCGTGATCGATCGCGCGGCGAGTACCAGAGAGCGCGCGCTAGGGCGAATTTGGCCTCGGCGGTGGTGCGCGTGTCGGAGCTTCCGAGAAGAGCCACGGATTCCTCGAGGTTCGCGCGCGCGGCTTGCGGATGGTCTTCGGCCAGATTGAGCCGTCCGAGATCGAGCAGTGCGTAGCCGACGTAGAAAGGACCCGCGTCACTCCCCTTCCAGATCGTGAGCGCCTTTTCGATGGCCGCTCTGGCGGGCGCGAAGCGATGCAGGGCGGTCAGAGATTCGGACTGGTCGGCGAAAGCCAAGGCGGCCCTGCCGCTGTTCGCGCCGGCGAGCCTCGTCGTCAGCTCGATCACCTGCTGGCCAAGCAGCACGGATTCCGCGTCGCGACCGAGCTCGTGGAGTCTGACCTCGACGTTGAGCATCGAGTTCACGGTGTCGAGGTTCGATCGACCGAGGGCGGCCTCCTTGAGGGCCAGCGCTCGCCTATCCTCGACGAGGGCCTCCTCATCGCGGCCTTCCGCGTCCAGAGAGGCCGAGCGCGCGACGGACAGCCAGGCCTCCAGGATCGGGTGTCCCTGAAATCGGGCCAGGATGGCCTCGGCGTGCCGAGCCCAATATCGGCTCAGGTGTGGATCGCGCAGGCGATCGGAATAGAGCGTGGCGAAGTAGATCGAGGCGCCGATCGTGACCTCGTCGTGATGCGCGGCCTCCGCGGACAGGACGGCCTCTTCGAGGTACTCGATGCCCTTCGGCGGGTCCAGGCAAGAGTCGGCCAGTCGTCCGAGCGCAAAGGAAGCCTCTGCCTCGAGCGGCCGATACCCGGTCGCTTTCGCGGCGTCGAGTGTGGTGGCACCGACGGTCCTGGCGCTATCGCATTGTCCGGCGGTCGCGAGTGCATTGACCTTGGCAACCTCGTCCCGCAAGGCCGCCACCCGGGCGCGTTTGGCCGGATCGTCGGGCGGCTTGATCACCGCACGCAACATGGCGATATCGGCGCAGCGGTCGAGGGTCGGCAGCGCGCTCGCGGCGCTGACGGCGTTGTCGACGATGCCCGTGTTGGCTGCGGTGAAGACGTCGCCAAGCGCTTTGACGCTCGACAACCGCTCACCGAGGCAGCCCATGCGCAGATCGAGCACCTCGGCGGATTGCTCTCCCCGTACCTGCGTCGCCTCGCACGCCTCGGTGTACATGCCGGTCCAACGCGCCAGGTACTGATCGAAGAGCGCGGCGGCGCTCGCGAAGGCCCGTCCTGCGTCCTTGTTCCCGCTCGTCAAGAACGCGTGCTCGATCGCCTTTCGTTGCTCCGGCCCCCAGGCTGTGGCCGCGCGGCTGGGACCGCCCGCGCACATCGCGTGTTGCCCGACGGTGAACCGGTGCGCCCCGGCCGCGCCTGCCGCCACGAACGCAACGCCCGTGGCCGCCGCCAACCAGCGCCGCCGGCGTACGGCCGGGTCGTGGGAGAGCGCCGCCAGCAGCTCCGTCATCGAGGCAAAGCGATCGCTCGGGCTGGTGGACAGCCCCCGCAGGAGGATCTTGCGAATC
>CALAOV010000182.1 GCA_937889515.1 uncultured Myxococcales bacterium
GGGCATCGCGGGCTCGGCGGGTGGCCGCGCCGGGACGGCGGGGGGCGCGGGGGTCGGGGGCAGCGGCAATCGAGCCGGTACCAGCGGCGGCGCAGGTGCCGGTGGCGGCGGGCGCGCCGGAACGAGCGGCGGTGCGGGCGCCGCCGGAACCACGGGCGTCGCCGGCACGACGGGAATGGCGGGCACGATGGGCATGGCCGGCACCACCGGAGCGGGCGGCAGCGGAACGGGCGGCGCCAAGAACTGCATCGACGCGATCAAGCTGAACGGCTACTCGGCCACGGGCGCGCCACCGTGCAGCATGTGCAAGAACAACCAGACGGACGAGTCGGTCAAGTGCGAGAAGACGATCGACTGCGAAGACGCCGCCTATCCTTGCGACGGCAATTGCAAACTCAATTGCCAGAACAATCAGGGCGACGACAGCGTGGTCACCGGGTGCGTCAACAGCTTGTTGACCGCCGCCTCGTGCAGCTGACGCCGCCACCTCGTTCGATCAGGGTGGTGGCGCCGCGAATGGGGCGAGCGCCGCTTGGCAAGCCGCGAGCCGCTTGCGCCAACGGCCCACGTCGGCGTTGCGCGGGTCGCGCCCGATGAGCTCGCGGTAGGCGGCCGCGGCCTCGGTCCAGCGCCCTTGGGAGAACAGCCGATCGGCGCGGGCGACCGGCGTTTCCGCCTTCGGCGCCGTCTGATCGCGGGCCACCGGGGCTTCGGCCCTTCGCACGCTCCGGCTGCGCGCGGCCGGGGCCTCGTCGTCTTCGGACGCCGACGCCTCGGACGCTTCATCGGAGGCCGACGTCTTATCGGAAAGGTCCCGCTTCGCCGGCATCGGGGCGCGGGTTGGTGGAGGCGCCGGCGCGGGCGCGGAGGCGCTGCGGGCGCTCTTGTCGCGTGGTGCCGCTTCCTGGGCGAGGGAGCCCGTCGGCGCAGACTCCGCCGAACCGGCGGCGCGGCCGTCGAAGTCGTCGTCCAGCCCGCCGAATCCTTTCTTCGCCGCCTTGGCAGGGGCAGGTGCTTTCGGGCCGAGGGACTTGTTCACGGCGCCGCCCATCCCGGCGCCACGCCCTTCGCTCTGGCGGGATTTTTCGGAGTCGTTGCGATCGAGCCCCACGATCTCGTCGTCGGCCGGACCTGCCTGTGCCGGTTGAACAGTCCGCGGCGGCGGCGGCGCCGCGAAGGATCGGTCGGCACGCTCGGCACGATCGGCGCGTGCGGGGTGTGGTGGGGCAAGCTCCTCGAGGGGCGCCGCCTCGCGCTTCGCTTTCGCGTGGGCCTCGGGGACCGCGCGTCGCTGGTTCGCGGCCGGCGCGTCGATCGTGCCGAGGTTGCCGAGCTCGCCGCCGACCTCGTCCTTCGTCCGACCGCTCGGCCGCTTGCCACCGGTCGCTCCGGAAGGCTCGGGCGCGGCGCGGGTCGCGGGAGCCTGGGCCTCGATCGGCGGCGGGGTCGCTGGTTCCTGGGCCGCCGGCGCCGACGCCGGCGCCTCGGCGGGCGGCGGCACCAGCCCCTGCCGTCCGCGCTCGTACGTCTTGTCGGGCTCGAGGAAGATCTTGCTCGCCAGCAGGAAGACCGCCACGGCGCCCACGGTCGCCAGCGTCGGCAGCGTCCAGCGCGACCGCAGTCGGTCCCAGAACGACGCGCGCGTCGGTACGGCCCGCCTTTCGGGCACGGGGGCACGCGCCGCCACGGCCGCCGCGGCGGCGCGGAGGATCGCCTGGTGGGCGCGGGCGGGGGGCGTTTCGTCCAGCACCTGCCGCGCCACCGCCTGGGTCTTCTGCAGGTCGGCCAGCTCCGCACGGCAGCGGGCGCAACCCGCCCGGTCCGATCCGGCTTGCCCGATCTGCCCCAGGTGCGCCTCGATGGCCGCGCGCTCGCCTTCCGGGAGCTCTCCGTAGAGGAGCTCCATCATCCGCGCGCTCACGTCTTCGCAGCTCGTCGCCATCTGTCTTTATCCTGACCCCGTGGACTCGGCGGCGCCCGTCGCGCCCGCGCCGAGATCCGCCAGCGCGGTCCGCAGCTTCTCGAGCGCGTACCGCATCCGACTCTTGACCGTCGGCTCGGAGGCGCCCACCACGGACGCGATCTCGGCGAACGGCAGCTCCATCACTTCGCGCATCAGGAACACCTCACGCTGGTCGTCTGGCAGCTCGGCGATAGCGCGATCGATCCGGCGCGCCGCCTGCCGTCCCGCCACCACCACGTCGGCCGGCGCGTCCGGCGAGGCGAGGCGGTCGTGCAAGGTCTCGGTCGACTCGGCGCCCCCAGCCCCGGTTCCATCCAGCGACGCCGCCTCCCGATGAACCGCCCGCCGTGCCCGATCGATGCAGAGGTTGCGGGCGATCGTGTAGAGCCAGGTCGAAAACTTCGCGGCCCCCGTCCAGGCCGCGGTCGATTCCTGGGCATCCTTCACCACCCGCAAGAACACCTCCTGCAAAAGGTCCTCCGCCGCTTCTGCATCCCGCGAGAAGCGGCGGAGGAAGTTCCAGACCGGCTTTTCGTGACGGGCGAGGAGCCGCTCGAAGGCGCGGACATCCCCGGCTCGGTAGGCCGTCATGAGCGCCTCGTCCGACTCGTCGCCGTCCACCAGGACGGCATCCTCGCCGGGCCTAGCGCCAGCCGCAAGCGCGCCGCCATCCGGGAGGGGGGGCGGCGAAGCGGCGATCCGTCGCGGGGAACGGCTCCGCCGACAGGCGCAGGTCGGCGTCGGAGGCGCAGGTGTCGTCGGTTCCGTCGACGGGGATCCCCATGGCGATCAGGCCCTCGCGGTCGTTGTAGCGGGCGCCGAGGAGCGCGGCCGGGCGGCTCGAATTCGCGCGCACGAACTCCACCTCGTAGATGGGCGAGCTCACCGCCTCGCCGTATTCGGTGCCGAGGCCGGGTCGTGACTTCTTGGCGGGCGCCTGCGCTTCGGCCCGTCCACCCCTGGCGTGTCCGCTCTCCATCTCCTCGGCCATCGGCGCCTCGTCGGCGGCCGACGATTTGTCCATGGAGCGTGTCGCCGGCGGGGCCGGCGCGGCCGACGCGGCGTCGTCGCCACCGCCCAAGGAGTCCAGCCCGCGCGGAGAGTCGTAGCGGTAGTCGCGCAGCCGCGACGATTCGGGGAGCGCCAGCGGACGCCGCGGGGGATAGACGATCGGCGGCGGGATGTAGCGCTCCGGGAAGACGGCGACGCCGATGACCCCGACTTCGCGGGCGCTGCCAGTGCGGGCGGCGTACGAGTCGCGGACGCTCGAGAAGCGAAAGGCGGCCGCCTCGGCGTGCGAGATCCGCCAGCCGTCGATGTCGACCGAGCCCCAGGCGGGGACCAGGTAGCCGCGCTTGCCGCGGAATTCGGCCGGCTTGCCGTCCACGACGTCGCGTCCGTCGACCGATACGACCGCCTCGATCCGCCGCCCCGAGTGGTTGGCGACCCGCAACGTGTAGCGTGCGCCGAGCTGGCCGAGGACATAGGTGTCGCCGTCGTGGGTGTAGGTCGGCACCGGGACGCCATCCACCAGCACCGTCATCTCGTAACCGGCCACCCGGTCGCGCAGGACCATCGGTCCGTTCGGGAGCGGGGACGCCGCGCACGAATCCGCGGCCAGCCAGAGAGATCCGATTCCAAAGAGCGTAGTGAGCCAAGTGCGCCTGGTCATGTGAGCCTCCTGTCTGTTACCGACGCACGGGGGGCGGGAAAGATCTGGCCGCTAACCTTTGGGGGCGGCAGTGTGTCAAACGGGCGCAGCACCAAGAACCACGAAGGAGACCGCTCATGCGCACCAACACCTCACCGTCTGTCCGACACGTCCGCCCCGAAGCTCTTGCCCCCCAGCGGCCGCGCCGTTTCGGGCTCTGGCTGCTGGGCCCGGTGGTCGCCGCCCTGGCGCTCGGGGGCGCCTCGATCTCCGCGGCGCACGCCCAGGCAGCCGGGGAGGGGCAGGAGATCGACCCCACCGACGCGGGCGCGATGGCGGGGGGATTCATGGCCCGTCGCATGGAACGGATGCTCGACAAGGTCGGCGCGACCGCCAGCCAGCGGAGTCAGATCGAGGCGATCTGGAACGGTCTGCGACCCCAGCTCAAGGCGCTGCACGAGCAGCACGGGGCGGTGCGCAAGCAGATCGTGGGCGCCCTGACCGCGGCCACCATCAACCCCGCCACGGTCGAGCAGCTCCGGCAGCAGGGGTTGGCCCTGACCGACAAGACCTCATCGCTGCTGACGCAAGGGTTCGTGCAGACCGCTCAGGTGCTGACGCCCGATCAACGCCGGCAGGTTCAGGGGATCCTGGCTCAAGACCACGGCCGCTTCCGTCACGGGGGCCCGCAACCGTAACGACGCGACCCGCGCTCCGCCAGAATTCCCGCGACCCAGGCGCTGTTCGCAACGCCTGGGTCGTTTTCGTTTGGCGAGCACCTTCTGCTGGCGCCTGGCCAAAGACGCCGGTGGTCGATGTACGCAGGCCTTATCCCGGAGGCTTTGGGGGCACGGTAGGCTTGAGGAGTCCATCTGGATGCGAAGCGGCCTTGCCGAGACCTTTGACGACCTGAAACAGACCCGTGGCGAACAGGACCGCGAAGGCCACCAGGATCGCGCCGGCGAGTCCCTTCATAGCGCCGGACGTGGTCGGTAGGATCTTGCGGCAACCCGGGCAGATCGGGGCCGCCGTGTCGATCGACTTCCCGCACCCGCTACAGGGCTTTCGCGCCAAGCTCGTCCCTCCTGTGGGCGATAGTACCGGATACGGTGTCGGCGGCGAGCCGGCTCAGACCTGAGCTTCCACGGTCGCGGTCTGGTGCTCGACGGCGTTGTCGCGGCGGAGGCGGTCGAGGTAGAGGTAGATCACCGGCGTCGAGAAGAGGTTGAGGAGCTGCGAGACGCAGAGCCCGCCCACGATGGTGATGCCGAGCGGGCGGCGCAGCTCGGAGCCGGCGCCGAGGCCGAGGGCCAGGGGGACCGCGCCGAACAGCGCCGCGAGCGTCGTCATCAGGATGGGGCGGAAGCGGAGCAGGCAGGCGCGGTGGATCGCCTCCTTGGGGTCGAGGCCCTCCTTGCGCTCGGCCTCGAGCGCGAAGTCGATCATCATGATGGCGTTCTTCTTGACGATCCCGAGCAGCAGGATCACGCCGATGAGGGCGATGATGCTGAAGTCGAAGTGTAGGACCATGAGCGCGATCAGGGCGCCCAGCGCCGCCGAGGGCAGGGTGGAGAGGATCGTGATCGGATGGACCAGGCTCTCGTAGAGCATGCCGAGCACGATGTACACGGTGAAGAGCGCGGCGGCGATCAGCCAGGGCTCGCTGGAGAGCGACGCGCCGAAGGCCTGCGCGGTCCCCTGGAAGCTGGCGTGGATGCCTGAGGGCAGGCCGATCTGGCGCTCGGCGGCGTCGATGGCCTTGACGGCGTCACCGAGCGCGGCGCCAGGGGCCAGGTTGAAGGAGAGGGTCGTGGCTGGGAACTGGCCCTGGTGGGTGACCGCCAGGGGCGTGGGCCGCTCGGTCACGTTCGCGATGCTGGGCAGCGGCACCAGCTGGCCGTTCGCTCCACGAACGAAGACGTGTACCAGCTGGTCGGGGCTGGCGTACTGCTCGGGGGTCGCCTCCAGGACCACCCGGTAGTAGTTGAGCGCCGTGAACGAGGTCGCCACCTGGCGCTGGCCGAAGGCGTCGTAGAGCGTGTCGTCGACCATCTGGGCGGTGATTCCGAGGCGGCTGGCGCTGTCGCGGTCGACGTCGACCGCCAGCTCGAGGCCGGCGGTCTGCTGATCGGTCGCGACGTCGCGCAGCTGTGGCAGCTTCTTGAGCGTGTCGAGGACGCGCGGGCTCCAGGTCTGGAGCTCGGCGAGGTCGGCATCCTCCAGCGCGTACTGATACTGGGTCCGCGAGCTGCGTCCGCCCATGCGCACGTCTTGCACCGATTGCAAGAACAGGGTGATGCCGGGGACGCGCGCCAGCTGGGGGCGCAGCCGGGCGATGATCTGATCGGCGTTGCTCTTGCGCTTGTTGTAGTCCTTGAGCGTGATGAACATCGTGCCCGTGTTGCCGGCGCCGCTCGATCCGCCCACGAAGGCGATGGTGTGCGCGACGTCGGGATCGTCCTTCACGATCTTGTTCACCCGCTCCTGCGCTTTCCGCATCGCGCCCGATGAGATGTCCTGCGATGCCTCGGAGAATCCGGAGAGCATGCCGGTGTCCTGCTGCGGGAAGAGGCCCTTGGGGACCTTGACGGCGAGGAACACCGTGAGCCCGAGCGTCGCCATGGTCAGAAACAGCATGACGAGCGAGTGCTCGAGCACCCAGGTGAGCCCGCGGTCGTACCCGTGCACCATCGCCGTGAACACGCGCTCGGAGGCGCGGTAGAAGCGGCTCTGGCGCTGTTCGCTGGCCGGTCGGAGCAGGCGGCCCGCCATCATCGGCGTGACGGTCAGCGAGACGACCGCCGAGATGGCGACCGCGACGCTCAGCGTGACCGCGAACTCACGGAATAGACGCCCGATGATCCCGCCCATGAACAGGATCGGAATGAACACGGCGATGAGCGAGACGGTGATGGAGATGATCGTGAACCCGATCTGTTGCGCACCTTCCAGCGCCGCTTGCAGCGGTGGTTTTCCCTCCTCGATGAGGCGGGCGATGTTTTCGGTCACGACGATGGCGTCGTCGACGACGAACCCGGTGGAGATGGTCAGCGCCATGAGCGACAGGTTGTCCAGGCTGTAGTCGAGCAGGTACATGACGCCAAAGGTGCCGACCAGCGACAGCGGCACGGCGATGGTCGGAATGGCGGTCGCGCGCGCGCTGCGCAGGAAGATGAACACCACCGCGGTCACCAGGAACACGCTCAAGATCAGGGTGGTCTCGACGTCGCGCACCGAGGCCCGGATGGTCGCCGTCCGATCGGACGCGATGTCGACCTTGATGGCCGGCGAGATCGATTCCCGCAGGAACGGCAACGCGGCCTTGACCCCGTCGATCGTCGACAAGATGTTGGCTCCGGGCTGCCTGCGGATGATCATGAGGACGCACCGCTGGCCGTCGATCCATCCGGCCAGGCGGTTGTTCTCGACGTCGTCGAAGACCTTGGCGACGTCGCCTAGGCGGATCGTGGCGCCGTTCTGATACGAGATCACCAGCTGGCGATAGGCCTCCGCGCCGAGCAGCTGGTCGGTGGCGGCGATGTTGTAGGTGGTGGTGGCTCCGGTCAGCGTCCCCTTGGGCTGGTTGGCGGTCGAGGTCGCCAGCGCGGCGCGGACGTCTTCGAGCGACAGCCCGCGGCCGGCCAGGGTCTCCTGATCGACCTGGACCCGCACGGCCGGCTGTTGCCCGCCCCCCACGAAGACCTGCCCCACGCCGCTGATCTGTGAGATTTTTTGAGCCAGCACGCTGTTGGCGGCGTCGAAGACCTGCGCCAGCGGCAGCGAGTCCGAGGTGAGCGACAGGATCAGGACCGGCGAGTCGGCCGGGTTGACCTTGCGGTAGTTAGGGAGGCTGGGCAGGTTCGGTGGGAGCTCGGAGAGTGAGGCGTTGATGGCGGCCTGGACGTCGCGGGCGGCGCCGGTGATGTCGCGGTCGAGATCGAATTGCAGGGTGATCGAGGTGGAGCCGAGCGTGTTGACCGAGGTCATCTCGGTGAGGCCGGCGATGCGGCCGAATCGACGCTCGAGTGGCGTCGCCACCGACGAGGCCATGGTGTTGGGACTCGCTCCGGGGAGCGCGCCGGAGACCTGGATGGTCGGGAAGTCGACCCGCGGCAGCGGCGCGACCGACAGGTACCGGTAGGCCATCAATCCGGCCAGGATCACGGCGGCCGCCAGCAGCGAGGTGGCGATCGGCCGCTCGATGAACGGCGCCGAGATGTTCATGGCGCTCCGGACGCTGGCACCGGCGCGCCTGGGACCCGCTTCTCTGACTTCTGCGGCCCCTCGGTCCTCCCCGGCTCTGGCTTGTCGTCTGGCTTGTCTGGGTTGTCTTGGGACGCCGGGCTGGGCGCCTTGCCGCGACGCAGGCGCGCCGCGAGGCGCTCCATGTAGAGGTAGATGACCGGCGTCGTGAAGAGGGTGAGGACCTGCGAGAGCAGCAGCCCACCCACGATCGTGATGCCGAGCGGGCGGCGCAGCTCGGCGCCGCTGCCGGTGCCGAGCGCCAGTGGCAATCCGCCCAGGAGCGCCGCGACCGTGGTCATCATGATCGGCCGGAAGCGCAGCAGACAGGCTTGATGGATGGCCTCGCGCGGAGATTTCTTCTCGTCGCGCTCGGCCTCGAGCGCGAAGTCGATCATCATGATGGCGTTCTTCTTCACGATGCCTATGAGCAGCACGATGCCGATGAGGGCGATGACGGTGAACTCGGATCGGGTGACCAGCAGCGCCAGGAACGCGCCCACGCCCGCCGACGGGAGGCTCGAAAGAATCGTCACCGGGTGGATGTAGCTTTCATAGAGCACGCCGAGCACGATGTAGACGGTCACGATCGCCGCCAGGATCAGCAGCGGCTCGCTCGAGAGCGAATCGCCGAACGCGGCGGCGGCGCCCTGAAAGTCACCGTGCAGGCCGACCGGCGCGCCCATCCCCGCCATGGCTTTTCGCACGGCGCTCACCGCGTCGCCGAGCGCGGCGCGCGGCGCCAGGTTGAAGGACAGCGTCACGGCGGGAAACTGCCCCTCGTGCGCGATCGAGATCGTCGTCTGGGTTCGTTCGAAGTGGGCGAAGGCGCTCAGGGGAACGGTCGCGCCGCTCGCGGACCGCAGATAGATCTGGCCGAGCCCGTCGGGATTCTGCTGATACTGCGGCGCGACCTCCAGGATGACGCGGTAGAGGTTGAGCTGCGTGAAGATCGTCGACACCGGCCGCTGGCCGAAGGCGTCGTACAGCGTGTCATCGATGGCCTGGGCCGTGATGCCGATCCGCGAAGCGCTGTCCCGATCGATGACCAGCGTCATCTGCAAAGCCCCGTCCTGCTGGTCGCTGGCGACGTCGGCCAGCTCGGGGATCTTTTTCAACCGATCGAGCACCTGCGGCGCCCAGGTCGTCAGCTCCTTGGGGTCGGCGTCCTCGATCGTGTACTGGTACTGGGTGCGGCTCACCTGACTTTCGAGCTCGAGATCCTGCACGGCCTGCAGGTAGACGCTCATGCCGCTGACCGCCGCCAGCTGGGTGTTCAGGCGATCGATGATCTGTTGGGCGTTCGAGTGGCGCTTGTCGCGCGCCTTGAGATTGACCGAGATACGCCCGCTCGACAGCGTCGGATTGTTCCCGTCGGCCCCGATGAAAGACGAGAGGTTCTCGACGTCCGGATCGGCGCGGATGACGTCGGCGACGGCGCGCTGGCGGTCCATCATGGCCGGAAACGAGATGTCCGGTGGGGCCTCGGTGATCCCCAGCAGCATGCCGGTGTCTTGCTGCGGGAACAGGCCCTTGGGGATCACCACCGCCAGCCCGATGGTGAGCGCGATCGTCCCGATGGTGGCCATCAGCGTCAGCGCCTGGTGCTCGAAGATCCAGCCCAGGCAGCGGTCGTAGACCTTGACCATCCAGTCGAAGGCCTTTTCGGAGGCCTGGGCGACGCGACCTTCGTCCTCCTTCTTGATTGGGCGCAGGATGTGGGCGCACATCATCGCGGTCAGCGTCAGCGAGATGATGCCGGAGGCGACGATCGCGATGCTGAGGGTGACGGCAAACTCGCGGAACAGCCGCCCGATGACGCCACCCATGAACAGCAGCGGTATCAGCACCGCGACCAGCGAGACCGTCAGAGACAGGATCGTGAAGCCGATCTGCTTCGAGCCCTTGAGCGCGGCGGCAAAGGGGGGATCGCCCTCCTCGATGTGGCGGGCGATGTTCTCGATCATGACGATGGCGTCGTCGACGACGAAACCGGTCGAGATGGTGAGCGCCATCAGCGTCAGGTTGTTGAGGCTGTACCCGAGCAGCAACATCACGCCGAAGGTCGCGATCAGCGACAGCGGCACGGCGACGCCTGGGATGATCGTCGCCCGGAAGTTGCGCAGGAACAGGTAGATGACGGCGACCACCAGGACCATGGTCAGCAGCAGGGTGAACTCGACGTCGTGGACCGACGCCCGAACGGTCTCGGTGCGGTCGGAGAGGATGTCGACCTTGATCCCCTGCGGCAGCGAGGCCTCGAGCCGCGGCAGGAGCGCCTTGACGCGCTCGGCGACCTCGATCAGGTTGGCGCCGGGCTGCCGCTGGACGTTGAGGATGACCGCCGGGTGATCGTTGGCCCAGCCGGCCACCTGCGCATTCTCGACGCCGTCGAGCACCTTGGCCACGTCGGTCAGCCGCACCGGCGCGCCGTTCACGTAGGCGATGATGAGCGGTCCGTAGCCAGAGGCGGACAGCAGCTGGTCGTTGGCGGAGACCAGGTAGTTCTGCCGGGGCCCGTCCAGGTTTCCCTTGGGCTGGTTGACGTTGGCGAGCGCGAGAACCGCGCGGACGTCCTCGAGGCCGAGGCCGCGGCCGGCCAGCGCCACCGGATCGACCTGGACCCGCACCGCCGGCCGCTGGCCGCCATTCAAGGTCACCAGACCGACCCCCGAGACCTGCGACAGCTTCTGCGCCAGGATCGAATCGGCGTAGTCGTCGACCACGCTCAGCGCGGCGGTGTCGGAGGTGATCGAGAGCGAGATGACTGGGACGTCGGCCGGGTTGCTCTTGCTGTAGGTGGGCGGCGTCGGCAACGTCTTGGGCAACAGGTTGGAGGCCGCGTTGAGCGCCGCCTGCACGTCCTGCTCGGCCGAGTCGATGTCGCGATCGAGCGTGAACTGCAGCGTGATCTGCGAGCTGGCGGCGCTGCTGACCGAGGTCAGGTGCGCCAGCGACGGAATCTGCCCCAGCTGCCGCTCGAGCGGCGTCGTGACCGCCGAGACCATCGTGTCCGCGCTGGCCCCGGGCAGGATCGTCGACACGACGATGGTCGGGTAGTCGACCTGCGGCAGCGCGGCGACCGGGAGCTGGTTGTACGCGGCGACGCCCGCCACCGCGACGCCGATCATGAGCAGCGCGGTACCGACCGGACGCCGGATGAACGGCTCGGAGATGTTCACTGTTGCCGTTGCCCCGCGGTGGCGGCGGCAGGTTTATGGTGGCCGCCGCCCTCAGCCTGGCCGCTGCCGCTGCCGGGACCGCCGCCCCCGCCGCCCCCTTTTTGCCCCGCGTCGCGCAACGAGACGCGCGCGCCCGGTCGCAGCTGGCTCTGGCCCTCGCGCACGACCCGATCGCCCGCCGCCAGGCCCTGGGAAACTATCGCATCCTCGCCTTCGATTCGCTCGACCGTCACCGTCCTCAGATCCGCCTTCTCGCCGTCGACGATGTAAACGAAGGTCCCTTGCGGGCCGCGCTGCACGGCCGCGGCGGGAATCACGAGCGCGCCCTTGCGCACCATCAGCCGCAGCCGCGTCTTGACGAACTGGTTCGGCCACAGCGTGTGACCCGGGTTGGCGAAGACCGCCTTGAGCCGGATGGTGGCCGTGCCCTGGTTGATCTGGTTGTCGATCAGCAGGAGCTCCCCCTTGCCGAGCATCTGCGAGCCGTCTCGGCTGCGGGCCTCGACCTCGAGCGGCCTTTCGGCCTGCTGGCGGGCGATGTCGGGCAGGTCATCCTGCGGCAGCGTGAACAGCACGGCGATGGGATCGATCTGCGCCACCACCACGATGCCGCCGGTATCGGCCGCATGCACGATGTTGCCCGGATCGACCAGGCGCACGCCGGTCACGCCGTCTATGGGCGACTTGATGCGTGCGTAGTCGAGCTGCAGCTTCGCATTCTCGATGGTCGCCTGATCGTTCTGCACCGTGCCCTTGTATTGCTCGACCAGCGCGCGCTGATCGTCGATCTGCTGCTGGGGCAGGAGGTGCTGGCCGCCGACCGCCTCGTAGCGATCGAGGTCGCGCTTGGCCCCCTCGTACTGCCCGGTGTCGCGCGCCAGGGCCGCCTCGCCCTGGTGGAGCATGATGGTGAACGGTCGGGGATCGATCTCCGCGAGGACCTCGCCCCGCTTGACCGTCTGGCCCTCCTTGAAGTCGACCCGGTCCATCCGCCCGTCGACCTGCGAGCGGACGTTGACGGTCTTGTATGCCGTGACCGAGCCGAGCCCTTCCAGATAGATCGGGACGTCGCGGATCGCGGCGTTCGAGACCAGCACCGGGATAGCCCGATCACTCCCGGCGGCGCCGTGCCCGCTCTGGGCCGCCGACGTATCCTCGCTCTTGCCGCAGCCACCGGCGAGCGCGGCTACCAGCGCCGCTACCAGCGCGCCCATCCGTGGGGCGTTCATCGGACCCCCAGCGCGGCGAGGAGCTGGGCGCGGGCCGAAGCCAGGCTGAACTGCGCCTGGACCCGCTGCGCCTCCGCCGTGGTATAGGCGACCTGGGCGTCGCTGAGCTCGACAGCGCTGCCGAGGCCATGCGCGTAGCGCCCCTCGGCGAGCGTCAGCTGGTCGCGCGCATTGACGGCCGCTTCCTCGGCGGCGCCGATGGTCGCCTTGGCGGCCTGCACGCCGAGCCGTCCCTGCTCGACGTCGACTTCGATCTGGAGCCGCAGCGCGGCTTCTTGTCCGGTCAGGTTCTCGAGCGTTCCCTTGGCTTCACGCACCTGGCCGGTGGTGAGACCTCCTTGAAAGACGTTCCAGCTGAGCACCAGGCCCGCGTACCAGTTCGGGACCAGCCCGTTGATCGCCGTCCCGTTGTCCGAGACGTTCGCGATGGCACCCAGGCTCGGGCCGTAGGCGCCGCGCACCGAACCGACGGTCAGCTCCTGCGCCCGCCGCTGGTCGGCCAAGTTGGCGACTTCGGGGCGGGCGTGCAGCGCGCGGTCCGCCAGCGGACCGGAGGGCCCATCCTCGCCGGCGACGGGCGGAATCTCCTCGTCGGTGATCGCGAACCGCCCAGCCACCGGCACCCCCATCGCCTGCGCGAGCTGCGCTTCGGAGACCTCGTAATTGTTCTGCGCCATGACCAGCTGAACCTTTGCGTTGGCGAGCGCCGTCAGCACGGTCGCGAGATTGATCTCCGGCTGGATGCCGGTCTTGACGAACGCCCGGGTCTGCTCCACGTGCTTCTCCTGGTTCCGCACCGACTCGTCTGCGACGGCCACCAGATCGTGCTGCGCCCGCACGGCAAAGTACGCGCGCCGGACGTTGAGCACGGTCTGCAGCTCCGCGGTGCGGGTGTTGTCGAAGGCGGCGTCCCGGCTGGCGCCGGAAGAACGCCATCGGTCGCTGGTCTGGCCGAAGTCGTAGATGAGCTGGGTGGCCGTCGCTCCAAAGAGGAAGTAGTTGTACTTGGGGTCCCAGCCGACCGGCACGGTGTTGGTCCCGGTCGCTCCGGTCGTTCCTGTGCCGCCCATTCCGCCGGCGCCCACGCCGCTCGGCAGCGCGCCCGGGCGCGGCGCGAAGTTTCCGGTCGTGCGTTCGTAGGTGCCGTTCAGGCTCACCTGGGGAAGGTAGCCGGCGCGAGACTCTTCGACCCGTCCCTCGGCCGCCTCGAGCAAGCCGTGCGCTTGCGTGAGCGCCGGTTGGTTTCGGAGCGCCGTCGCCTCCGCCTGGCTGAGCGTCAACGACGTCACCGGCGCCTTCGGATCGTCGGAGGTCGCTGCGGCGCGGATGGCGCTCCCGCCCAGGAGGGCGATGCCGCCGATGACGACGATGGGACCGAGGTGGGCGAGCAAAGGGCGGGGCGGCATGGGCGGCGAGAGTACCTGTAAGGTCGAACACGACCGTCGGGAAGCGCTTCCGGGGCTTCGCAACAAACGGGCCACTCACGGGGGTCCTCGGCACGGCTCTGGCTTGACGGATCCGGGAGCGCTAACCTGTATCGATTCTGAACACCTGTCAGTCGGCTAGCCAGACTTGGACCCCGCCGGAGCCGGCGCGGCCAGGGTCATCGGGCGGTATCGCGCTTGCTTGATACGCCCGCCGTGCGTCTCGGTCGACCGATCCGGCATCGTCTCTTGACCGTGGCGGTACTGGGCCTTGCCACCGCCGCGCTTTCGGCCGACGCCCTCTATCGCGCCATCTCGGTCACGCGGGCGCAGCGGCTCGAGCGGGGCCGGGAGGCGGTCCGAGACGAGGTCGATCGGCTGGCGGCGCAAGGCGCGGGTGTACTGGCCACCCAATCGCCCATCGTTGGCATGCGCGCCGGCATCGTGTCGGGTGCCGGCGCGGCTGCCGCGCTCGCCGCCGCGGTTCCGCTCGTCTGGCGCCCCGCCCTGGAGCGGAGCGCGGCACGCGCGGGCACCGCCAGCTCGCCGGTCGAGATCGAAGCAGAGATCGACGGCGGCCAGCTGGTCGGCCGGATGGTCCGGATGCCGCCAGACCGTCTGCTGTGGGCGGCCGTCCTGGTCCGCCCATCTCCGACTTTGCAAAGCTGGCGGCTGCTGGTGGTGGCCCTGGCCTTTTCGGCGCTGCTCCTGGTGGCGAGCGCGTCGTACTCGCTGGTCACCGTCAAACGCGCCGCGGGCGCGTTGCAGAGCGCGCTGTCCGCGCTCGCCGACGATCTCAGCGCGCCGGCGCCGCGCTCGGGGATCCGGGAGCTCGACGACATCGCCGTCGGGATCGACACCCTGGCGCGGCGGCTGGAAGAGTCGCGCCGGATCCAGGAAGGGATGGTGCGGGACCTGGCGCGACAGGAGCGGCTGGCGGCGCTGGGGCGGGTGGTCGCCGGCGTCGCGCACGAGGTACGGAATCCGCTGGCCTCGATCAAGCTGCGCCTGGATCTGGCGGCACGCCGCGACGCCGCGCTCCCGGAGGCCACGCGCGACGCCATCGATCACGCCTCGTCGGAGATCCTGCGGCTCGATCGCCTGGTCGCCGATCTCCTGATCGTGGCCGGGCGGGCGGTGGGGCCGCGCGCGCCGCTCGACATCGGAGCGCTGCTGCGCGCGCGGGCCGAGGCGCTCGCGCCCTGGGCTGCGTTGCGCCAGGTCGCCATCGGCGTCGAGGGCGGGGGGGGCGCGACGGGTGACGGGGACGCGCTGGCCCGCGCGCTCGACAACGTCTTGCGGAACGCCATCGAGGCGTCGCCGGAGGACTCGACGGTCGAGGCGACGGTCGAGGAGGACGGCAGCTGGCTGCGGATCCGGATCGCCGATCGGGGCGCGGGCGTCCTGCCCGGTCGAGCGGGAGAGATCTTCGAGCCCTTCTTCACCACCAAGCCGGACGGGACGGGTCTCGGGCTGGCGATCTCGCGCGCCATCGCGCGGGCCCACGGCGGTGATCTGATCTACCGGCGCCACGACGACGTGACCCGGCTCGAGCTGACGCTGCCGAGCGGCCAGGCCGCCGGGCATACCGAGAAACCAACCGGCGATTTTCGCGCGCTCCACGGACTGCCATGAGTGGCGTCGTGCTCATCGTCGAAGACGAGGCGGGCCTGCGGCAGGGGCTGAGCGACGTGGTGAGGGCGATGGGCGCCGAGGCGCTGGCCGCCGCGGGCCTGGCCGAGGCGCGCGGGATCGTCGCCGCGCGTGCGGTCGACTGCGTGCTCCTCGACATTCGCCTGCGCGACGGCGACGGGCTCGACTATCTCGGGGAGTTGCGCGGGACCGCGCGCGGCGTCCCGGTCATCGTCGCCACCGCCTACGGCGACAGCGAGCGGACGATCCGCGCGATGCGCGACGGCGCGTTCGACTACCTGACCAAGCCCTTCGATTTCGAAGCGCTACGCGCGACAATAGAACGAGCGCTCAAGCAGCGCGCGTTGGCCCGCACCGCCCCGCCCGCGCCCGATCCGCCGGAGACCCGGGCGGATCTGGTGGGGACCAGCGCCGCGATGTTGGCGGTGTGGAAGTTGATCGGCCGCGCCGCCGGGTCGACGGCGCCCGTGCTCATCACCGGCGAGACCGGCACCGGCAAGGAGCTGGTGGCGCGGGCGATTCACGCCTACGCGCCGCGCGCGCGCCAGCCCTTCATCGCCAGCAACCTCGCCGCGCTGCCGCCCACCCTCATCGAGAGCGAGCTCTTCGGGCACGAGCGCGGGGCCTTCACCGGCGCGACCGCGCGCCGCAGCGGGCGGTTCGAGGCGGCGGCCGGGGGGACGTTGTTCCTCGACGAGATCGGCGATCTGGATCCGGCGCTGCAGACCAAGCTGCTGCGGGTGGTCCAGGAGGGGACCTACGAACGGGTGGGGGGCAACGATCCGATCGCGACCGACGCGCGGCTCATCGCCGCCACCAGCCGCGCCGTGCGTCCGGGCGCCACCGGTGCGGCCCTGCGCGAGGATCTCTATTACCGACTGGCGGTCATCGAGATCGAGTTGCCGCCGCTGCGCGCGCGGCGGAGCGACATTCCGCTGCTGGTCGCACACGCGCTGCGTGGGACGCCGGCGCGCGCGGTCTCGGAAGAGGCGATGCAGCGTCTCCTCGGCAGCCCGTGGCCTGGCAACGTCCGGGAGCTGTTCCACGTGCTCGAGCGTGCCGCCGTGCTCTGCGCCAGCGAGGTCATCGACGTCGGCGATCTGCCGGAGGCCGTCGGCGCCGCGGCGCCGGTCGAGCTCGGCGCCCTGGGCGCCCAGGACGTTCCGCTGCACGATGCGGTCGCGGCCCTGGAAAAGCAGCTCATCGTACGCGCGCTCGAGCGCGCGAAGGGGAATCGGTCGGCGGCCGCGCGCCTGCTGGGAATCGGCCGCCCCCTGCTGTACGCAAAGATGGACGAGCACGGCCTCGGCGGCCGCGGCGTGGATTAGGAATGGCGGAGCATCCGGGCGATCTCACGGCGCGCGATCTGGCGGTGTTCTGGCACCCCTGCAGCCAGATGCGCGACTACCGCGACTTTCCGCCGCTGGAGATCGTCGGCGCCCGCGGCGCGCGGCTCGAGCTCGGCGACGGCCGGACGATCCTGGACGCGATCTCCAGCTGGTGGTGCAAGGCGCTCGGCCACGGCCACCCGCACCTGGGGGCGGCGTTGCGCACGCAGCTCGAAACCTTCGAGCACGTCATCACCGCCAACACCACCAACGCCCCGCTGGTGCGCCTGTGCGAGCGTTTGCTGGCGGCGGCCAACGGCCATCCGCCCGCGCTGTGGGGCGCGGCCGCCGCGCCGGGGCGCCGGGCGGGCCACTTCGGCAAGGTGTTCCTGGCCGACAACGGATCCACGGCCGTCGAGATCGCGCTCAAGATGGCCCTACAGGCTCAGGCGCAGCGGGGCGCGCCCGGGCGCACCCGCTTTGCCGCGCTGGAAAACGGCTACCACGGCGAGACGGTCGGGACGCTGTCGGTAGGCGATCTCGGGCTTTACGGGGCTCCTTTCCGCGCGCTCTGCTTTCCAGTACAGCGGATCGTGGGTCTGCCGTATCGGCGTGGCCCGCACGATCCGACCTGGCTGGACACGGGCGCGGCCTGGCCCGCCATCGAAGCGGGGCTCGAGGCCCAGGCCGATACGCTCGCCGCCGTCGTCTACGAGCCGGTGTTGCAAGCCGCGGGCGGCATGCGCCTCTTCAGCCCCGATCTGCTGCGCCGGCTTCGCTCCTGGGCCGACGCGCGCGGCGTCTACCTGATCGCCGACGAGATCGCGGCCGGGATGGGCCGCCTCGGGGCCCTCCTGGCCAGCCACCTCGCCGGCGGCAACGGTCGGGTATCGCTGGGGGCGCTGCCCGATTTCGCCGTGCTCTCCAAGGGGCTCACCGCCGGAACCTTGCCGCTCTCGGCGGTGCTCACGACCGATGCCGTCTACACGCTCTTCGACGCAGACTACGGCGACGGCCGCGCGTTCCTGCACTCGAACACCTTTACCGGCAACGCGCTGGCGGTGGCCGTGGCCAACGCCGTGCTCGACGTCTTCGCGACCGACGACATCCTCGGCCGCGTGTCGGCGCTGGCGCCTCAGCTGCGCGCCGGCGTCGAATCGCTGGCGGCGCGCAGGGGATATCTCCACGGCGTGCGTGCCTGCGGCTTCGTCGCAGCCGTCGACGTGTGCGCTGCCGAGGGGACGCCGCTCGATCCCGCCCGTCGCACCGGTTACGCCATCTATCGGGAAGCCGTTCGGCGCGGGGCGCTGCTTCGTCCCCTGGGCGACACCATGTACCTGTGCCCCCCCCTCACCTCGACCCCCGCGGAGATCGATCAGATGACCGCGATCCTCGCCGACAGCCTCGACGTCGTGATGGGTGCCTAGGCGCGCACAGGGCCACTAGAAGCTCGCCGCGGCGACCCAATACAATCGGTCGCCCCCGCCGGTGGCGAACCCGTGCGCGTAGCCGAGCTCCACCACCGGATTGAGGTAGTAGCCCAGGTTGAACTCGAAGTGGGCTTCGGCGCCGGCGTCGCTCTTGAGATCCGACGCCCGAAATGGGCCCTGGAACGCGTTTCCGACCTCGGTGAAGAAGGCGCCCCAGATCCGTCGTAGGTAGATGGGGAAGGTGTTGTAGCCCTTCTCGATCCAGACCAGCGGTGCGCGGTACTCGGCCGCGAAGAGCAGATAGCTATCGCCCGCGACGAAGCTCGGCGGATAGCCACGCAGGGCGGCGTACTGGTACTGGTTGAGCAGGACGCTGCGCAGAACGTCTTGTGGGTAGTACCCCCCGAGGTTGAAGAAGTCGCGCGTGTCGCCGATGCCGAAGCCGCCGGCGGTGAGCAGCGCGAGCGCATGCAGGTGCGCCCAGGGGGGCGTCAGATACTCGGTCCACGACCAGCTCACCTCGGTGGTGTGGAAACGGCCGCCCAGGATCGGGTCGGAAAGGCGCAGGTTCACGTGGAGGATCCGCCCTTCCTGGCTGCTGATCGAATAGGGCCAGCCGTGCGCGTCGGAGAACGACCAGCTCAGCCTCAGATCGGCGTAGGGCCCGATGGCCGGTTTGACGGTGATGCCCCCGGTCGGCTCGCCCACCGGCACGGGATCGGTGGGCCCATACGCCGCGTAGTCGTAGGAGATGCCAAAGTCGCCCTGGGCGTCCGCGTTGTGCAGGATCGGCAGGTCGGTCGAGATGGTCAGGTTCTCGGAGCGCTGGCGGTAGTTGAGGTTCGCCCCGTCGACGATGAGGCCGTTCGTGATCTGATCGGTGCGCGCCAGCGAAATGCCGAACGACGGCCAGAGCCGGTTGTAGCTGTACGACACAACGCCGGACGCGTCCCCGTTCGAGGGCACCAGCACGTCGACGCCGAGGGAGTGATTGCCGACGGGATCGGCGACGCTGGTGTTGACCTCGAGCGTCTGGCCGAGGCCAAGCGCCTGCGAGAGAACCTGGACGTTCCACTGGCGCGGGTACATGTATTTCCAGGGCGCGTAGCCGGTGATTCGCTGCGGGAAGGGGACCGCGGCGGCGTCCTCCGGGGCGGCATCGGGCGAGTCGGTCTCGGCGTCGGGATCGGCCGGCGCGTCCAGGCGCGCGTTGGCGAACGGCTGCGCGGGCAGGAACTGGCTCGGGTCATAGGCCGTGGTCCACAGGTCGAAACCGTCCGAGGTGAAGCCGGTGAACACCAACCGGCGGCCGTCTGGCGAGACCACCGGTTGAAACGCGCCGGACAGAACGTTCGTGACCTGGAAGAGCCGACCGGTCGTCAGCTCGTAGGCGTAGATGTCGTTGATGCCGCTCCGATCCGACGAGAACAGGACGTAGCGTCCGTCGGGTGAGAACCGTGGATCGATGTCCATTGCCCGATCGACCGAGATCGCGCGGTCGGTGGCGGCGGCCAGATCGTAGAGGTGGATATCGCGAAATCCACCCGGCTTCCAGCGTGAGTAGGCGATGAGGCGGCCGTCGGGCGACCAGGCGGGCGTGAAGGCCAGCCCGGGCGCGCCCGGCATCAGGATGCGCGGCGTGCCGCCGCCGATCGGCACCAGCGCCAGCTGGCGGGTTCCGGTTCCGGCCAGCACGCAGGCGATCTGCGTTCCGTCGGGCGAGACATCCGGCTCGTGCGCGCGGGTGCCGCGCGTGAGCTGGCGGATGGTGCCGGCCGCGATGTCGAGGCGAAACAGATCGTTCCATCCCAACTCTGGGCTGCCCGAGATGCGCAGCGGAATCTGCAGGAAGTTGATCCGCTGGAAGATCAGAGCCTGCCCGTCGGGCGTGGGAACGGCCGGCCCGCCGCCTTGCATGTCGGCGATGGGGCGGTGGGCGCCCGTCTCCGGGTCGAGGCGGACGTAAGCCGGCGACTGGTCGTCGTTGGCGCGGTGATAGACCAGGGTGCCGTCGCGGAAGAATCGCGGCCCCGGGCCTTCGCTGCGGGGCGACGGCGCGTCCCAGGTCAGGCGTGTCGCAACCGTGAGGGGCCGCCGGCGTGCCTCTTCGGCCTCCAGCGTGTAGCGGTGCGCGATCGATCGTTTCCAGTCGTCCCACAGCCCTGGGCCGAAGATGCCGACGTAGCCCTGCCCCACGGTCTCGGCCACGGTTCGATTGAGAGCGCCCGGGATGCAGGTGTCGGCGTAGCGGTGCGAGATCTCCTGGATCTTGGCGGGGCCGTAGCGATCCTCGATGTAGCGCAGGAGGGCCGAGCCGTAGGCGTAGGCCGCCGTCCCGCCCGGGTAGGCCAGCGGGATCGCCGAAATCTGGTCGATGCCGAAGAGTCGCCCCTCGAGGAACGGCACCCGCAGATGCATGTCGAAGAAGCTGCTGCGCAGCCGGCCGGCGGTGGTCTGGCGCGACTCCATGAGCACCGCCATCCCCTCGATGAACCAGGTCGGCTCCGAGAGGTTGGGCGCGAAGGTCCTTCCGAGGAGCGTGTTGATGACGAGCGCGCACGGGCTCAGCATGGTGTCCAGGTGGACCACGTGGGTGAACTCGTGCGTGATGAGCAGCTTGACGTAGTCGTCGAAGTCGTTCAGCTCGTCGAGCGAATCGGGCGGAACGCCGTAGGCGTAGATGAGGTTGTAGGGGATCGAGGTAGCGTACCCGTTGGCGTCGTCGGTGTTGTCGTTGAGGGTGATGGTCACCCGGCCGCTCGGCCGCCAGTTGAGATAGCGGGTGATGAGCCGGTAGGCGCGCTCGGCGATGTGCGAAGCGTGCTCCGCGAACGGCTGTTCGGCCGGGTAGAAGTGGATGTCGAAGTGCGGGGTCTCGAGCGTGTACCAGGTCGCGCGCGGCAAGGGCGGGGCCGGCAGCGCCTCCGCCGGCTCCTCGATGGTGTCGGCGCGCGCCGTCCGCGCGAGCGCAAAGAGCGCCACCAGGACGAGGCCGGCCCTGGCGTGCCTTCGCATCGCGCGGGATTCTAGCCGCGCCGGGCGTCCGGGCGAAACAGGTCGTTGCTCGACGGCGCTGGCCACGGGTCGGGTTCGTGGTTAACCTCTGCCGTCTTCAACCAGGAGAGACGCATGAAAAGGTCAGCGACCGCGAATTGGAAGGGTGGGCTCAAGGGTGGCAAGGGGACGTTTTCCGCCGCCAGCGGCACGTTCACGAACGTCCCGTACGATTTCGTTCAGCGCTTCGAGTCCGGCGCCGGAACCAGCCCGGAAGAGCTGATCGCGGCCGCTCACGCCAGCTGCTTCGCGATGGCCCTCTCGGGGCAGCTCGAGGGCGCCGGCCTGCCGCCCGAGAACGTCGACGCGCGCGCCACCGTCACGCTCGAGAAGGTGGAGAGCGGATTCGCGGTCACCGCGTCGCACCTCGACGTGACGGTGAAGCTCGCCACCCCCGATCGCGAGAAGTTCGAGAAGGCCGCCGAGGCCGCCCGGGCCGGCTGCCCCATCTCGAAGCTCCTGTCGAGCGCCAAGATTACCCTGGACGCCCGGCTCGCCTAGCGACTCCGGGTCAGGTCGCGGCAGATCCGCAGGTGGCGCAACGCCGCGCCGTAGTCGCCCGCCAGATCGTAGAGGCGGGCGGCGTTGTAGTGGGCGTCGGCGTTGCGACCATCCACCGTGATGGCGTTTCCGTACGCCTCCAGCGCGGCGGCGTTTCGCCCCTGGTCTTCCAGCACGACGCCCAGGTTGAAGAGCGCGGTCGGATCGTCCCGGCGGATCGTGAGCGCCTGGCGATAGTGGGCCTCCGCTGCCGGCAGATCGCCGCGCTCGTGCAGGATGCGACCCAGGTTGATGTGCGCGTCGGCGTGCTCGGGCGCCTGCATCAGGACCTGTCGGTAGCTGGCCTCGGCCTGCTCGGGATCCGCTTCATCGACGTCGCATCCGATCTCGTAGATCTCGTCGGTGGAGGGGGGGACCAGATCTCCGCCGGGAACGGGCGCCGGGCGAGACGGCAGGATCCCCATTGGCGCGCTCTCCGGATCGGGCAGCGGTCCACCGAACGCGAGCAGGACCTGACCCGACTCGGCCTGCCAGCGGGTGTTCCCTTCGTGGACCACGACCGAAGAGCCCTCGGTTCCCAGCTGGACGCCGGTCAGCGGCCGCGAGTCGGGAAGCCGGGCCCGCAGCTTCTTGAGCGCGAGCCGCACCCGGTGGGGGGAGATGCGCTGGCGGACCAGCTCCTCGGCTTTCCGGAGCAGCAGCAGATCCTGAAACGAAAATCGCAGCTCACCGCGCTGGCCGTGCTCGGGCGACAGGACGCCGGCGCGCAGGTAGGCCCGCAGCCGCCCGGAAGAGACGCCGATCATGCGCGAGACCTCTTGGGTCGTGTAGCCGCTCAAGCGCGGCGAATATAGCAGCGGTCGATCGGTATCGCGCTAGCGCTTTCGCGCGGTCCACGCTGGCGCTAGCGCTTTCGCGCGCGCTTGCGCTCGGCCGGGGCCTCTTCGGACCGGTGCGCGGCGCGGCGCGAGGCCGGCTCTTCGTCGGCCGCCGCTTCCGCCGCCGCCGGGGCGGCCGGCTTGGTCTGCGCGGCGGCCTTGCCGAGGCTGGCCTTGAGGGCGGCCATGAGATCGATGATCCGGGCCGGCTCGGGGGCCGGCGCGCTCTCCGAGATGTCCTGGCCCTGCACCTTGCGTTCGATGTCGGCCTGGATTCGCTCGCGGACCTCGTCGTGGAACAGCGTCGGCTCGAAGGTCTCGCTGGCGATCTGGTCGATGAGCTGCTTGGCCAGCTTCAGCTCCGGCTCGCGTACCTCGCCGTCCGGCAGCGGCACCTCGGCCATCGGCCGGACCTCGTCGGCGTAGAGCAGCTCCTGCAGGATGAGCGCCCGCCCATCGGCCGTGGGACGCAGCATCACCAGGTACTGCTTGCCGCGGGCCGCGTAGCGGGCCAGCGCCGCGCGTCCGGTCTCGCGCATCGCCTCGGCGAGCAACAGATAGGCCTTGTCGCCCCCCTTTTCCGGTCCGAGGTAGTAGGGCCGCTCGAAGTAGATCGGGTCGATGGCGGCCAGCGGGACGAACGCTGCAATGTCGATGCTCTGGGTCGCCTTTTCTTCGAGCGCCTTCAGTTCCTCGGGCGTGAAGGTGACGTACTGGTCCTTGGCGAACTCGTACCCCTTGATCATGTCGTCGCGGCCGACGATCTCTCCGTCCCGCGGGCAGGTGTATTGCTGCTTGAGCCGCGAGCCGCACTTCTTGTGCAGGAGGTTGAACGAAATGGCGGCCGAGCTCTGTGTGGCCGGGTAGAGCCGCACCGGAATCGACACCAGACCGAAGGAGATCGTTGCGCCTGCGATTGCTCTTGCCATGATTTGTACGTCAGTGTAGCCGAATGTAGGACAGCGGGCAAAAAAGGCTCAAGCCAGCATCTCCCGGAGCCGGTTGGCCGCGGCCGGCCCTTTTCCGGCGTCCTCGTGCTTGAAGAAGACGTAGGCAGACGACCAACCCTGGGCCTTGAGCCGCTCGGCCCAGCGCGCGATGGCGGCGTCGTCGTAGTCCGTTCGGCGCAAGCGCAGATATCCCCAGTCGGCGGTCGCTTGCAGCGGGGTCTCCATCTCGTCCGACTCGGCGATGCAGAGCGCCGCGCGCCGGGTCCGCAGGCAGTCGTAGACCTCGTCGGAGAACCAGGATTCGTGACGAAACTCCAGCGCGGGGGCGAGACCCTGCGGCATCGCCGCCAGGAAGGCGTCGAGCCGAGGCAGGTCCTTGCGCAGGTTGGGGGGCAGCTGAAACAGCACCGGCCCGAGCTTTTCGCCGAGCGCGTGCGCCACCTCGGCCAGGCGCTCGACCGCCCCGGCCACGTCGGCCAGGCGCTTGTCGTGGGTGATCTGCCGGGGGCTCTTGAGCGAAAACCGAAATTCGGGCGGCGTCTCGGCGGCCCAGCGGGCGAGCACGTCGGCGGTCGGCATGCGATAGAACGTATTGTTGATTTCGACCGCCGCAAGACGCTCGGCGTAGTAGGCCAGCATCTTGGCGGGCGGCATCTTCTCCGGGTAAAAGCCGCCCCGCCACGCCGGGTAGCTGAAGCCGCTGGTTCCGATCAAGACCTGCATTTCGTCCGATTGGCGACGGGCGCCCCTGGCCTCCTCGCGTACGTGTGAGGTCCTGTACGCGTGCCAGGAGTTTGCTTAACGCCCGATTCCGTCGGTAAACTATCAGAATGACGCGCGACCGCGTCGCCAATCCGCTCGACGACACGACGCGGACGGCGCCAGCCCCCGAGGCGCCAGTGCAGGCGGATGGCCAGGCCCCTGCCGCCTGTCTGGTGGTCCTGTCGGGATCGAGCGTGGGTGAGATGTACCGACTCGACAAGGATAAGGTCGTGCTCGGACGCGGCGACAAGGTCGACCTCCGCCTCATCGACGACGGGATCTCGCGCGAGCACGCCCGGATCCTCCGGCAGGACGGTCAGCTGCTGCTGGAAGATCTCGGTTCGACCAACGGCACCTACTGCAACGGCGAGCGGGTGCAGCGGCACGCCCTCGCCGAGGGGGACAAGATTCTGCTCGGGTCGACCACCATCCTCAAGTTCAGCTATCAGGATCGCCTGGACGAGATGTTCCAGCGGCAGATGTCGGAGTCGGCGCTGCGCGACGGTCTCACCCGCGCCTTCAACAAACGGTACTTCAGCGAGCGGATCGACAGCGAGTTCCAGTACGCGAACCGGCACCGCACGCCGCTGTCGCTGATCTTCATCGACATCGATCACTTCAAGAAGATCAACGACCTTCACGGCCACCCGGCCGGCGACCACGTGCTCATGCAGCTGGCCACGCTGCTCATGAGCATGCTGGGTGAAGACGAGGTGCTCGCGCGCTACGGCGGCGAGGAGTTCGCGATCGTGGCGCGCGGCTCGGAGTCCGACGCGGCCGCGGCGCTCTCCGAGCGGATGCGAGCGGCCGTGGCCGCCCATCCGTTCTCCCACGCGGGCACCGCCGTCCCGGTCACGGTCAGCGTGGGGGTCGCGTCGGCGCCCGCGCCCGGCCTCGGGTCGGCGTCGGAGCTCGTCGCGCGCGCCGACGAAACGATGTATGCCGCAAAACGCGCGGGCCGCAACCGCGTCTGCGTGGCCGGCCGCGCGCCCTAAAAGGGCGGCGCTTCAGTGAAAGTGGCCGCGACGGCAAGCGCGCGCCCGAGGCGTGCCAGGTACTCCGCCCGCGGGATGGCGACGGCGCCCAGTCGCGCCAGGTGCGGCGTCGGCACCTGCGCGTCGAGCAACCTGAACCCCCCGGCCCGGAGCCGCTCGACCAGGTAGCCGACAGCGGCCTTCGAGGCGTCGGTGCGACGGTGGAACATCGATTCACCGCCGAAGAAGCCCCCCAGCGCCACGCCGTAGAGGCCGCCCACCAGCGCCTGGTCCTCCCAGACCTCCACGCTGTGGGCCAGGCCGCGGCCGTGAAGCTGGACATAGGCCCGCACGAAGTCGTCGGTGATCCAGGTCGACGGACGGTCGGCCCCAGCCTCGGCGCAGGCGCGCATGACGCCCTCGAAGTCTCGATCGACGGTAAACCGCCACCCGGCGCGTCGGACGGCGCGGCCGACGCTGCGGTGCGGTCGCCAGGCGTCGAGGTCGAACACCGCCCGCGGGTCCGGCGACCACCAAGTCAGGACGGGATCGGACGACCAGGGGAAGATCCCGGCGCGATAGGCGGCCACCAGAGTATCCGGCAACAGCCGGCCGCCCAAAGCGACCAAACCGTTGGCCGACGAGTCGGCCGCCGAGGCCACTTGAACCGGGACGGGTCCAGGCGGCGAGCGGTCGTTGGGATCCACCTGCGGAGTTTACGCCGGATGTCCGGCTGCGGTCCCCTTCGATGGGTCCTCGTCGAGCCGCTCCGTTGAATCGGCCGGTGCGGCGCCATTGGTGTTGGCCACCTCCCGGGAGCGCCGGCGACCGCCGCTCACCATCCCGCCCTTGCGTCCGGCTTCGCGGGCCTCGTTGGAATTGAACTCGTGGGCAGTGCCCTTTTGGTGGGCGGCCTTTCCGCCTTGCGACGAAATCTCGCGCTGGCGGGTGCGGTCCATGCTCGCGAATCCCCGTCCGCGGTTCTCCTCTTTCTCTCCGCGGTTCTCCACATGCTCGTTGCTGATCGACATCACGGCTCCCTTCTCCGCGGATCCGCGTCCGCGTATCCACTCGGCGTCACACCCAAAAAGTGCGCACGATCCGCCCGGGCGACAGGGGGAGGGGGTCACAATCTCGGCGGGATCCGCCGCCCGGTCAGGTTTCGGAGAGCTCGTCCGGATCCAGCTCGACCATACCCGGCACCGGCGGCGGACGGTTTCCCAGGGTGCTGGCGTCGCGGACGGCGAGCACCTTGACCCGAAACTCGATGTCGCGCCCGACCAGGGGATGAAGCAGGCGGACCTTGGCCGCCGCGTCGTCCACGGACAGGATCTTGAACCGGACCGGCGCGCCGGAAGTCGGATCCTTGGCTTCGAAGACCGCGCCGGGCTCGAGCTTGGTCCCCTTGGGAAAGACGCCGCGCGCCATCTCGGTCACCGGGAGGGAGTCCTCGGTGCCGAAGGCCTCGCGCGCCGGAACCTCGCCCTGCCGCTCGTCGCCGGGGCTGAGATCGGTGAGCCGCTTCTCCAGGCCGGGCAGCATCTTACCGTCGCCGTGCACGTATCGGAGGGGCCCGCTCCGGGCGGACGACTCGATGACCTCACCACCCTTGACCTTGAGCTCGTACTCGAGCTCCACGGTTCGACCCGGCCCGATTTTCATCGTTCGATCGTAATGCCAGCGCGGGTAGTTTCAAAGGTGATCCAAACGTCATCGTGGATTCAGTTGGGGAGCGCGCGTAAGATGGGAACCGGTGGATTCCCGGACGATCGGCTGACGAAACCGCCGCGCCGCCGCCACCGACTGAAGATATTAAAGAGCTTCCTAGCGAGAAAGGCCCGCTCATGAGCATAGGTTCCCCCCAGCCTAGGGTTCGACGCTCGCCTTCGACCTTTGGAGCCCCCCCTGCGGTCGTAGCCCGATTGGGCCGCGCGCTCGCCATCGCGGCTGTCGTTTTTGGCCTGGCGGCTGGATGTGGCGGCGGGGCGCAGATGCGGAAGATGGACGGCGGCGGCACGAAGACCGACGCGCCTCAGACGACCACGGATGGACAGGCGACGGACACCCATCCGGGCGAGACCGGGGGGCTCGCGATCGGGCAGCCCTGCTCGGCCGCCGGGGCCAAGTGCATGTCGGGCTTCTGCGCCGACGGCTTTTGCTGCAATACCGCCTGCGAGGGCGCCTGCCTGACCTGCGCGGCCGCCGGGAGCGTCGGCACCTGCGTTCCGGCCGACATCGGCACCAATCCCCGGAGCGCGTGCACCGACATGGGCAGCACAACCTGCGGGACCGACGGGCTCTGCGACGGCACGGGCTCCTGCGAGAACTATCCCTCCGGGGTGGTCTGCCAGCAGGCCGGGTGCAGCGGATCGATGCTGACCTTCGCGGGGCGCTGCGATGGAACGGGCGCGGCCTGTCCCACCGCAACGGGCCAGTCGTGCGCGCCCTATGTCTGCGGCGCCACCGGCCAGTGCAAGACCACCTGCACGGTCGACGCCGATTGCATTGCCCCCACCACTTGCAACAACGGCAGCTGCGGCAAGAAGCCGATCGGCGCCAGCTGCGCGATGGATGTCGACTGCAATTCCGGGATCTGCGCGCAGGGGGCCTGCTGCGCCACGACCTGTACGGGCAGCTGCAAGTCTTGCGGGCTGCCCGGCGGAAGCGCTGGGAGCTGCATCAATGTGCCCGCCGGAATGGATCCGCTCGGACAGTGCTCGGACAGCGGGGCTATGTCCTGCAAGACCAACGGCTCGTGCGACGGCGCGGGCGCTTGTCAGAACTACGCGGCGGGCACGGTGTGCGGCACCGATTCCTGCACGGGCGGCACCGAGATGGTCGCGGGCAAGTGCGACGGCGCGGGCACCTGCGCGGCCGGGTCGCTGGTGGCCTGCGGCGCCTACATCTGCGGGACGAACGGGGATTGCAAGACGAGCTGCGGGGGCAACGCCGATTGCGCCGCGGGCTTCGTCTGCAACGGGACCATCTGCGGCAAGAAGCCGATCGGCGTCACCTGTGGCGGTGCGACGGAGTGCACCTCCGGGTATTGCGAACAGGGCCTCTGCTGCAACACGGGCTGCGAGGCCGCCTGCCAGGCCTGCAACCTGACCGCCACCCCGGGGACCTGCACGCCGATCCCGATCGGCATGGACCCGCTCAACCAGTGCGCCGACGTGGGGAGCACGACTCCCTGCGGGACCAACGGCTCGTGCGATGGCGCCGGGAAGTGTCAGCTCTACCCGAGCGGAACGGTCTGCCTCGCGCAGAGTTGCACCGGCTCGACGCTCTCGCCGGCCAGCCGCTGCGACGGCGCCGGCAAGTGCGTGGCGGGCACCAACCAGTCGTGCGTGCCCTACAACTGCGGGGCGACGGCCTGCCTCACCACCTGCACTGGCAACACCAACTGCGTCTCGCCCAACGTCTGCGCGGCGATGAGCTGCGGGAAATTCCCGATCGGCGCCGTCTGCGCGGCCAACACCGACTGCGGCTCGGGTTTCTGCGCGCAGGGCTACTGCTGTAACACGGCCTGCACCGGGACCTGCCAGTCGTGCGCGCTGACCAGCAGCCTCGGCACCTGCACCAACGTTCCGTCGGGCGGCACGGACCCGGGAGCCCGTTGCACGAACGCGGGCGCCCCGAGCTGCGCCAACAACGGCTTCTGCGACGGCGCGGGCGCCTGCCAGAAGTACGCCTCCGGCACGCAATGCGCGGCCGCGAGCTGCACCGGCTCGACGTTCACCCCCCCGGCGCTCTGCAATGGGACGGGAACCTGCACGCCGCCGACGACTTCGCCGTGCGGCGCCTTCGCCTGCGACACCACCAACAAGGTCTGCAAGACCACCTGCACGGCCGCCGCCGACTGCACGCCGCCCAACGTTTGCAACGGCGGGACCTGTTCGCTGCAGCCGCTCGGAACGGTCTGCACGTCGACCGCCCAGTGCGCTTCCGGCCTCTGCCAGCAGGGGTACTGCTGCGCGACCACCTGCGCCGGCGGGTGCGCCTCGTGCGGGTTCGCCACGACCCTGGGCACCTGCACCAACGCCGCCACCGGGACGGATCCGGCGAATGCGTGCACCGACGGAACCGCCGCGAAGTGCGGCAACGACGGCTTCTGCGACGGCAACGGCAAGTGCCGGCTCTACGCCGGCGGCACGATCTGCGCACCCGCCAGCTGCCCCTCGACGACCTTCACCCCGGCCAGCACCTGCGACGGCGCCGGGAACTGCCAGGCGGTCACCTCGACCTTGTGTACGCCCTTCGCGTGCAACACGACCACCAACGCGTGCAAGACGACCTGCGCCTCGACGACCGACTGCGCCTCGCCGAACATCTGCAACACGACGACGATGAGCTGCGGTCTCCTGTCGATCGGCGCCACCTGTACGACCAACGCCTCGTGCAACTCTGGATTCTGTGCCCAGGGCGTCTGCTGCAACACGGCCTGCACCGCCCTCTGCAATTCCTGCAGCGTCGCCGGGCACGTGGGGACCTGCGTCGACGTAACGGCCGGAGCGGCCGATCCCACCGCGCGCTGCACGAACGGGGGAGCGGCCACCTGTGGCAACAACGGCTTCTGCGACGGCAACGGGGCCTGTCAGAAGTACGCGAGCGGCACGCAGTGCATCGCGCAAACCTGCGCGACGTCGACCCTCCAACCCGCGTCCACCTGCAACGGGACCGGCACCTGCGTGACGCCCGCGACCAACTCGTGCACGCCGTTCATCTGCGGCACCAACGCTTGCAAGACCACCTGCGCGACCAGCGCCGACTGCATCTCGGCCGCCTATATGTGCTCGGGCGGCTCCTGCATCCAGGCGGTCAACCTAACGGTGAAGACGGAGACCAAGAACGCGTCAAACGTGGACTTCGTCTATTTCGACATCCGGATCATCAACAACGGCACGACGGCCGTCCCGCTCTCCCAGATCACGGTGAAGTACTGGTACACCTGGGACGTCTCGACCGATGCCGGCACACAGCCAAACGAGACGGCCGCGTGCACGTACACCCTCGGCGCCGCTCCCGGCAATTGTGGCAACGTTACGACGAGCTTCGGTGCCGTTAGCCCCGTACATACCGGCGCCGATCACTACTTCCAGCTCGGTTTCACCACCGCCGCTGGGAGTTTGGCCGCGGGTGCCACCGCCGAGATCGGCCCTGGCTTCAACAAGAACGACTTTTCGGCCTTCACGCAGACCAACGACTATTCGTACAACAGTGCCACGGCGTTCGCGACCACGACCAAGGTCACCGTCTATCTGGGCGGCGCCCTGGTCTACGGCGTAGAGCCGCCGTAGCGCGGAAGCGGGAGAGGGGTAGGCGGGGGCGATGCGGAACATTGTGCTGGTGTCTCTGGTGTGGATCCTCCCGTCCCTAGGCGCGTGTACGCTCGATAAGAGCAACCTGGGGGGCGTCTTCGATGCCTCGAGCGGCGGCTCGGGCGGTTCCGGGGGACCGGGTGGGTCTGGCAACGTCGGCGGCGTGGCGGGCGGTGTGGCCGGCACCGGAGGCCATAGCGGATCTCAAGGCACCGGCGGGATGGCGACAACGGGCGGCGGGGGCCAGACCGGTTCGGGAGCGGCCGGCCGACCAGGCTCGACGGGCGCCGGCCCGTGTGCGGGGCTTTGCACCAACCCGACGGCCATCGCGCCGAGCACGAGCTCCGGCGATCTGGGTACCGACGCCACCTGCGACGAGGTCGCGGGAAACGGCGGCGTCGAGAAACTGGTCTGCGGCAACTTCGTCGCCCCGCGTACCTTCACGGTGAACGGCATCCCGTTCGACTGCGTCACGGCAGACGGCGGCGACCTCCCCGCGCCGAGGAACGGCGGCTTCTGCATGCAAGCCAGCGCCGGCCAGTACGCCTACGCCTACTTCACGACCTTCTGACGACGGCGCGGCGCCCCCACCGAGGGAAGCCACTTGCACCGTGTATATGTCTGTAATATACATCATGGGTGGCGAGATTCCCGGAGGATCTGGCCGTCTGTACGGGGTTCGAGTGGGATGAGGGCAATGCCGACAAGAATTGGGAGATTCACCAGGTCTCGAGGGCCGAGGGGGAAGAGTGCTTCTTCAATCGTCCGATTCTGGTCGCACCGGACGCCCTGCATTCTCGGACAGAGCCGAGGCTCGCGGCTCTGGGCAGAACCAACGGGGGACGGGGGCTCACAATGATTTTTACCGTGCGCGGCGCCTTGGTCCGCGTGATCTCCGCCAGGGACATGAGCCGACGTGAACGGAGGATCTATGAGCAAGCGAGCAGCCCCAAAGAATAGGAAACCGATCCCCGCATTCGCGGACGAAGACGAGGAGCGTCGTTTTTGGGCCTTGCACGACGCCGCAGACTTCTTCGATTGGGATCGAGCGGTGCAGCCGAGCCTGCCGGCGCTGAAGCCTACGACGGAGTCGATCTCGTTGCGATTGCCGGTGACGATGCTCGAAGAGCTGAAGACCCTCGCGAACCAGCGGGACGTCCCGTATCAGTCGCTGATGAAGATCTATCTCGCGGAGCGTATCCAGCGGGAACGAGGCCGCAAGGCGTCCTGACCGCGGTCCTCGCTACGAGGTCGCGAGCTCGATCGTGACCAGGCTGGGCGCGAAGGCGCGCAGGGCTTGCAGGCTACGGGACTGCCACTGGGCGCCGGGGTCGCTCAGGAAGCGGATGCGGTAGTGGTTGTCGGCGCGCTCGTCGACCTGGGCGATCCAGCGGACGAATTCTTTGAGGCAAGACGAGTTCATGAAGACGAGCTCGCGGAAATCGGCGACCACCTCGCCCATGTGGTTGCGCTTCGCCTCGTCGTCCACGGAGTCCAGAAAGGGGCCGAGCGGGGCGTTGACGCGCAGGTCCGCGTTTCCCCACAACCGCATGACCAGGGCCTCGCCGTCGACGGCCGCCGTGGCCTCGAACTCGGTGTCCTTGATTCCGGTGATCTGAACCGCCGCCGTCATAAGCCAGCTTGTAGTCTACCACGCCCACTGGGCAGCCGCCCGACGTCGGCGAGGCACTCTTACCCGCAGCGACCGCCGTCTCAGCGTGAGCGCACGATCACTCGAACGGATCGGCCTTCTTGTCGTCAGCGGGGGCGGTCCCGCCCGGTGCTCCCGCGGAGGCGGCGGCCGAGCCGTCGTCGTGGCGCGGGTGTGGGCGACGGTGGGGGCGCGAGTGGGGCGCCTTGGGGGATTGCGCAAGGGGCTTGGTCGGCCCCGGCGCGGCCGCGGGGGCGACCCCTGTCGGCGTGGCCGCCGGCGAGGACGCCGACGCCGGTGAGCCCGCTGTCGTGGGGGCGCCCGCCGTGGGTCTTGCGGCCGCAGGTGTAGTAGGTGTGGGTGTAGCCGCCGCAGGGGCGGCGGTGTTGGGCGCCGGTCCGCCGGGCGGGATCGCGGCGCCAATGCTGGTCGAGTCGGACCTTGGCGGTTCGGTCGCCGGCGTCAGCGGGGAGCTGGCGGGCGTGGCCAACGGCGGCGGCCGGTCGCGCTCGGTCCGCTCCGAGACCGGTGGGCGGAGGAGCATCCAGGCGCCGGCGCCGGCGATCGCCGCCAGGACCGTCAGCCCACCGTAGACCCAGACCCGATCGCGCTTGCTGGGCGGAACGACAGAGCTGACGGACGGCGATGACGTCGAAGACGGCAGTGACAGCGAGGACTGCGAGGATGGAGCGGTCTGGCTGCGCGAGGCCTGGCTGCGGGAGCCCTGACTGCCGGAGCTGCGGCTCTTGGTCCCGGTCTTCGCTTCGGTGCCGAGGCGCACGCCCGATGAGGAGAGCCCGGGCCGCAACGCCATCGTCGGTCCCTGCGTCACCGGTTCGGCGCCGAGCGCGGCGATGCGGGCGTTGCCCTGCGAGACCGGCTCGACCTGCATGTCCAGCGCGGCGGTGGCGGTCTTCCGCCACTGCAAGAACTCCGGTGCGAAGAGCCCCTTCATGTAGCTCGCCACCTGCTGCGGGCTGAAGCCGTCGTTGGCGAAGGCGTAACGCTCGAGCGCCAGCGCCATTTCGTGCGCGCTGGAATAGCGCGCGTCGCGCCGCTTGCGCAGCGCGCGCATGACGACCGCCTCGAGCTCGGGTGGAACATCGGCGACCTCCGACGGCCGCGGGATCGGATCGTCGACGATCGCGCGCATGGTCGCCAGCTCGGTCTCGCGCCGGAAGAGACGCCGCCCGGTCAGCACCTCCCACAGGACCACGCCCAGCGCGAACACGTCGGCGCGGTGATCGACCTCCTCCGCCGAGGCCTGCTCGGGCGACATGTATTCGATCTTTCCCTTGAGGCCGCCCGGGCTGGTGTGCGCGACGCGGCCGAAGGCGCGCGCCACGCCGAAGTCGATCAGCTTGACCGCCCCCTCGAACGAGACGAGGACGTTTTGTGGCGAGACGTCGCGGTGAACGACGCCCAGTGGTTGCCCGTCGCCGTCGGTGAGCCCGTGGGCGTAGCCGAGCCCGCTGGCGGCTTGCGCGATCACGTACGCGGCCAACGCGGGGGGAGGCGGCCGCCGCTCGCGCGCGGCCTTGCGCAGGACCGCCGACAGCGGTTTGCCTTGCACCAGCTCCATGGCCAGGAAGTACTCCTCGCCATCGTGGCCGACCTCGATGATCCGCACCACGTTGGGGTGATCGAGCAGCGCGGCCAGCCGCGCCTCGTCGAGAAACATCCGGATGAACTGACCGTTGGACGCCAGGTGCGGCAGGATCCGCTTCACCACGATGAGGGTGCGGAAACCGGGCAGCTCTCCCGACAGCGCCAGATACACTTCCGCCATCCCGCCCGTTGCCAGACGCCCAATGATCTGAAAGCGCCCGAGTCGCCTGACCGCGTCGTCCATCCCGTTGCGTGATTCCGAGAGCCGCCCGCCCTGGCGGAGATCGGAGGGCGTACCAACGGTCATCTTCGCATCAACTCCAGCAGCTTAGGTGGATAGGGTCAAGTTGGGCGCGGGCCGAACGTTCAATCTTGGCGGATATCCGCCGTCGTCTGCCCACATTGGGCGACACCAGCCCGTTGGCCAAATGGTCGTTTGGGAGACCTAGATCGACGTATCGGCAGGGATATTCGGCAGTTCTCGGGATACTTTTAGCCGCGTGGCGGAACCTCTCCATTCCGATCGTCGTCGAGTGATCGCCGCGCTGGCGGTTGCGCTGGCCGCGGCCGGTGACGGGCGGGGGGCGACCGCCGCGGCCCCGTCGGGGGTCGCCGCCCCGATCGTGGCGGGTCTCCAGACGGTCGCGTTCGGCCCCTGGTCGTTGCGGGCGCCCAAGGGTCCGGCGGGCTTCGGCGATTGGATGCCGGCCGTGGTGCCGGGGTGCGTCCACACCGACCTGTTGCGGGACGGCAAGATCCCCGATCCGTTTTACGGCACCAACGAAAAGGCGCTGCAATGGATCGAGAAGACCGACTGGGAGTACCGGTCGACCTTCGTTGCCGACGCCGCGCTTCCGCGGCGCGAGCGGGTCGAGATCGTCTTGCCGGGCCTCGACACCTACGCCGAGGTGTCGATCAACGGCGCGCGGGTGCTCTCGGCGGACAACATGTTCCGGTCCTGGCGGGCCGACCTCAAGCCGCACCTCGCTGCAGGGACGAACACGGTGGTGGTCCACTTCCGGTCGCCCATCGCCGTCGTTAGGCCGATCTACGATCGGCTCGGGTATACCTTGCCGGCCGTGAACGACCAAGCGCCCGAGATGGTCAGCATGTTCACGCGCAAGGCGCCTTACCACTACGGCTGGGATTGGGGTCCGCGCTTCGTGACCAGCGGGATCTGGCGGCCGGCGACCATCGAAGCCTGGGACGCGGCGCGCCTCGACGACGTGCAGGTCCACCAGCTGTCGCTCGACGACGCGCACGCGCGGCTCGAGGTGGCGGCGGTGGTGGTCGCGGCGCACGCCGGTCGGGCCCGGATCGGCGTCGCGCTCGTGGGCGGCGTGAGCCTGGGGATGGTCGACGCGGACCTGGCCAAGGGGCGCAACGAGATCAAGCTGGGCGTGGTCATCGACAAGCCAGAGCGCTGGTGGCCGAACGGCCTCGGTCCCCAGCGCCTCTATGCGCTCGAGACGTCCTTGTTTTCGGGATCCCCTGTGGGCCCGTTGACTCCGCCGCGAAGGGGGACCACACGAGACGTCGCACCGCCGACCCTGCTCGGGCGACGGGTCACCCGCATCGGGCTGCGGACGCTGGAGGTGGTGAGCCAGCACGATGCGGGCGGCAAGAGCCTGTTCATCAAGGTGAACGGGGCGCCGGTGTTCATGAAGGGGGCCAACTGGATCCCGTCGGACAGCTTCCTCGACCGCGAGACCCCCGAGCGGCTCCAGACGCTGCTGCAGGCGGCGGCGACGGCGAACATGAACATGGTCCGCGTCTGGGGCGGCGGCGTCTACGAGAGCGACCGTTTTTACGAGCTGTGCGACGAGCTGGGCCTGCTGGTCTGGCAAGACTTCATGTTCGCGTGCTCGATGTACCCGGGCGACGCTGCCTTCATCGAGAATGTCCGACAGGAGGCGATCGAGAACGTCCGGCGCCTGCGCAACCACCCGTCGCTGGCGCTATGGGCCGGCAACAACGAGGTCGAGGCGGCCTGGCAGCAGTGGGGCTGGCCCTGGAAGTTTCACCTCGGCAAGGCGGCGCAGCAGACGATCTGGAACGACTACAAGCACCTCTTTCACGAGGTGCTTCCGCGCGTCGTCGCGGCCGAGGATCCGGGGCGCTTCTACACGCGGTCGACACCCAGCGCGAACGAGGACGGCGTCCCACCCAACAAGCTCGGGTGGGGCGACATGCACTACTGGGGCGTCTGGCACGCGGCGGCGCCCTACGAGGACTACGCCGCCAACGTCTCGCGCTTCATGAGCGAGTACGGATTCCAGTCGTTCCCGACGGTCGACAGCGTCGCGCGCTACGCGCCGCCGTCCGACTGGAACATCGATTCGCCGGTGATGCTCAGCCACCAGCGCCACCCGCGCGGCAACGCGCTGGTACGGACCTACATGGATCGCGATTTTCGCGTCCCCAAGGACTTCGGCACCTTCCTGTATCTGTCGCAGGTGTCGCAGGCCACTGTCATTCAGTTCGGCGCCGAGGCGCACCGGCGGCGCATGCCCTACAACATGGGCAGCCTCTACTGGCAGCTCGACGATTGCTGGCCGGTCGCGTCCTGGTCCAGCATCGACTACTTCGGGCGCTGGAAGGCGCTGCAGTACGCCGCGCGCCGTTTCTTCGCCCCGGTCCTGGTGAGCCCCGTCGATGACAGTGGGACCATGCGCGTCTTCCTGGTGTCGGATCGTCGAGACGACCTGAACGCGCGCCTGACCGTGCGGCTGGTCGACTTCGAGGGTCGCGAGCGCTGGCACTCGGAGCGCGATCTGACCGTCAAGGCCCTCACCAGCGAGCCGCAGTTCTCCGCCCGGAAGCGCGATCTGCTCAAGGGGCTCGACCCGAGCGGCGTCGTTCTCAGCGCCGAGCTGCGGGTGGGGACCAATCTGGTCGGACGTAGCCTGTTCTACTTCATGAAGACCCGCGACCTGGCGCTCCCGGCGCCGGAGGTTACCTTCGCCGTCGAGCCGCACGGCGCCAGCGCGACCGTGCGGGTCACGGCCCGCCGTTTGGCGCGGGCGGTCTGGTTGTCGACCCCCGGCGGCGAGGGGAGCTTCTCCGACAACTTCTTCGATCTCCTGCCGGGCGAGACGGCGGCGGTCGAGTGGACGCCGGGTCCGGGCGCGCCGGCGGCTATGGCGTCCCACCTGTCTTCGTTGCTGCACGCGACGACCGTGCGCGATACATATTGAGGGATGGCCTACCGGATCAAACGGAAGGAGGGGGTGGCGGAGGCGGTCCGCCGGATCGTGCGTGAGCAGCTCCGCGGCGCGATCGCCGTGGCGCTCGATCGGACGATGGCCCAGGACGAGCGGGTACACGAGGTGCGGACCCGGCTCAAGCGCTCGCGGGCGGCCCTGGCCCTCATCCGCCGGGAGGTCGGGGAAGAGGCGGAGCGCGACGATCGGCGGCTGCGCGACGTGGGCCGGCTGCTCTCGCGGCCGCGCGACGTTGCGGTTCAGGCGCAGACTTTCCGGGCGCTGGGGGCGCGCGTGCAGTCGGGCCTGCCGCCGCGCCTGGTCGCTCGCCTCGGCACGACCGAGCAGCAGATCCGGGGCGAGCTTCATCCCGAGGAGGTCGAGCGCGATCTGCGGCAGACGGCCCGCGCGCTCTCCCGCCTCCGGCGCGAGCTCGGGACCTGGGGCGTGACCGGCAGCCGGCGCGCCATCGGCACCGGCGTCACCCGGACCTACCGCCGCGGCCTCGAGAAGCTGGCCGCCGCGCGCGCCCGCCCCACACCGGAGCGGTTCCACGATTGGCGCAAGCAGGTCAAGGCGCTCTCCTACGAGCTGCGGATCATCTGCAGCGCAGTCCCCGAGCTGACCACCACCCTGATTCCCAAGGTCGAAAAGCTGGGAGAAATTCTGGGGGAAGTCCACGATCTCGACGGTCTCAAGGCCACCGCGGAGCGCCACCCGGACTGGTTCGGGCGCGCGGCCGACGGCCAGTCGGTCCTGAGCGCGGTGGACGAGCGCCGCGCGGCGCTGGAGAGCGAGGCGTTGACGCTGGCGGGGAGCGTGTTCGCGGGGCGCGCGCGCGACGTGCGGGCGTTGGTCGAGACCGGCTGGGAGATCTGGCGCAAGGGGCCGGGGGCGACGGCCGCGCAGGCGCAGGCGGAATAGCTCGCCGCCATGTCGCGGCGCCGAAAATCCGCGGTCGTCGTGGTGGCCGCGCTGGCGGCGATCGCGCTGCCGCCGGTCTCGACGCGCGCCAGGTCACCCTCCGCCCCCGCCGCCGTCCCTTCCGCCCCGCAGGACGTCGCCCGCGACGGGCACGCGCGCCCGCGGGCGCTGGCGTTCAATTCTGACGACGGCCTGCTCTACGTCGCGCTGTCGCCCGCCGACGCAGTGGCCGTCGTCGCGCCGTCGTCGCCGCCACGTCTGCTGGCTACCCTGTCGGTCTGTCGTTTTCCCGACACCCTGGCGCCCCTGCCCGGGGGCGGCGCGCTGGTGAGCTGCCGGTTCGAGGCGGGCCTGCGTCGCATCGCGCGCGCGGCCGGAGGCGATTTTCTGGTCGACGTCATCGCGGCCGGCTCGGGGAGCGGCGCGCGCGGGTTCGCGCTGGCGCCCGGCGGCGCGAGCGCCTATCTGGCGTCGCCGGCACTTCGCGGCGTCGAGGTCGTCTCGCTGGCCGACGGGCGGGTCGTCCAGAGCTTGCCGACCGGAATCTCTCCCCGCGCGCTACGCGTGGTGCCCGCGACTACCTTGCCGGCCCAGGCGGCGCCGCTCCTGCTGGTGAGCAACTTCATCGACCACACCGTCACGGTGCACCCCATCGCCGGCGACGGCCGCCTCGGCGCGGCGATTCAGACCATCGCCACCGATGCGCCGGTGCTCGACCTGGTCGTGGTGGGCGGACGGGCCCCGGCGCTGCTGCTGCTCACCCACGAAGATCGTCCGGTCTCCCGCGCGCACGGGCCGGTCGAGGGGCTCGACAGTGGCCTCCTGCGCCTGCCGGCGCGCCGGACGGTGGCCGGCAATGGCCCGCCCTTCGAGGATCTGGGCTCGGGTCGGCGCGCCTTCGTCAACCTGGGCGAGCGCCGCGATCCGGTCATCGAGCTGGCGGCCGCGGCGGTGAGCGGCGAGACGCTGGCGGTGGTCGGCGCGGGGAGCGACAACCTGCTTCTGACGGCCGCAGGCGATCCGGCGCTGGCACCGGCGGCGGTGCTGGGCGTGGGGGCGAATCCATCGGCGGTCGCGGCGTTGCCCGGCGGTCGTTTCGTCACCGCGGATCGGCTGAGCGACACGCTCTCCTTCGTCGGCGGCGGCAGGGGGAAGCCGACGGCGACGTTGGTGGTGGGGACGCCAGAGCGGCCGTCGCCGGCCGAGCGTGGCGAGCTGCTCTTTTACAGCCGAGCCCTGGTGCCGAACAACGTCGCCGACGGGCCGCTGTCGCTCTACACCTGCGCCGCCTGCCACGACGACGGGCACCTCGACGGCCGCCGACATCCCGCCAAGCTGAATCGTTTCTTCTCGACCACCGCGACTTGCCGCGGCCTCGCGACGACGGCGCCGTACTTGCGGCTCGGCAACCAGGCGACCATCGACGTCTTCGCCGACAACATCGTGGCGACGCACGCCCAGGGCGCGGAGCGGGATCCGGCGCATTTCGACCAGTATCCGGTCGTCCTGCGGTTGCGGGCGCGGAGCGGTTGGGAGACCGCGACGCTGTCGCCCGTCGAGGTGCGCGCGGCGCTGGCGCGCTATCTGGAGCGGATCCCGATCGAGCCGTCGCCGTTCGCGACGCCCGGCGCCCAGGCTCTCGACGCCGAGGCGCGACGGGGGCTCTCGCTGTTTCGCGACCGGTGCGCCGGCTGCCACCAGCTGGTGGACGACACCGCGCTCGGCCACCACATCCCGGAGGCGTCGCTCGAAGCGCGGCTGCTGGCCGGCCAAGTCGCGCTGGCCAGCCCCCGGCTCTACGCGGTCGGGACGCCGGTATTGGGCGAGGGGGGTAACAACCCGCCGTCGCTGCGCGGCGTCTGGGACGCGGCCCCCTACTTCAGCGACGGCAGCGCGCGGACCATCGAGGAGCTGCTCCGGCGGACCAATCCGGGCGCGCCGGCGGTCCACGCCAAAGAAAACGCCGCCGGCCCCTCGGCGTTCACGGCCGAGGGGCGAGCGGCGCTGCTCGCATTTCTACGCGTGCTTTAGTCTTGTGGTGGGCGGCTACCAGCCGCCGCCGGCCGGCTTCTTGTCGTCCTTCTTGTCGCCTTTGTCGGCCTTGTCGCCCTTGGCCTTCTTGGCAGGCTTGTCGGCCTTGCCGCTGTCGTCCGCCTTGTCGGCGGCCTTGACGGGGACGGAGAGCAGGAACGTGCCGGCGAGAACTGCCGCGAGGATCATCTTCATGGGGGACTCCTTGGCTCGGGTTGGACCGCCTTTGTAAACCGTTTCGCGCGAGGATTCTATCCGGGACCCAGGGAGTGTCCGGGCTCCCGCCCGCCCGCGCTCAGTAGCTGTCGGCGATCGTGGTGGCGTGGAGCGCGGCGCGCAGCGCGGAGGCGGTCGTCGGCGCGTGCGGCGAATGTGGCGCGTCTGGCGAATGTGGACGGAAGGTCACGGTCACGGTCTCACCCGGGAGCAGGTCGAAGAAGTTGTCCTCGAAGAATCCGTCGATGGGGCCGCTGGTCAAATAGACGTTGCGGGCGAGCTGCTTGGCGGCGACGGTGATCGCGAAGGTGCCGTCCTGGGCGGGAGCGACGGTCAGGGCGACCTCTGGCTTGGGCAGGTCGAGGTCCTTGGTCTTGTCGAACCAGAAGACGTTGCGCGAGATGGGCGCGGGCTGACCCTTTTCGCTGATCTCCGCAACGAGGGCCACCCGGTGGGGATCGGTGGTTCCCAAGAGCTCGCGCCTGTGAAACGACACGTAGATCCGGCTGCTGTTGGCCGCGAGCACGATGTCCTGATCGCGCCGCGCCAACTCGTGACCCAAAAAATCGATCACCCGCACCGTGAGGCGTGCGGCCGTGTCGGTGCGGCGATCGGAGATCCCCCAGATGTTGATGGTCCCCTTGTCGTCGACGGGGCTCACCAGCACCGGCGCGAAAAACCGGCGGGCCGCATAGTGGAGCGCCTTCCAGCGCCCGTAGTAGTCGATGCCGGACCAGGACGCCACGGGCCAGCAGTCGTCGAGCTGCCAATAGAGGCTGCCCCAGTTGCGGCCCATCGCGCGGCGGTGCGCCTCGGCGGCGTACTTGATGACGGTCGCCTGCAGCACCTGGCCGACATACAAAAAGGAAGCGAAGTCCTTGGGGCGGCGGAAGTCGCGATCCATGTACGTCTTGATGAGCGCGTTGCCGCGCGGGTGGCGCTGGTGCGAGAGCATGACCGGGCTGCCGATGTCCCAGTCGGTGTCGTGCGCCGTGTAGCGCGCCACCGACGCCAGCTCGGGGAACGACTGGAAGCCGTACTCGCTCATGAAGCGCGAGATGTTGTCGCCGTAGGCCTCGTAGGGGTTCTCGGCGTGCCAGACGCCCCAGTAGTGCATGTCGCCCCAGCCCGTCTTGTTGGCGGGGATGCGATCCTCGTTGGCGCTGGGCGAGCTGCGCGTGTAGAAGCGCCCCAGATCTTCGGCCGCCACCACCGACGGCAGGAGCTGGTGGAACATCTGCTTGTAGTCGCGCCAGATGCGATCCTGGGCCGTCTTGGAGAGGCCGAACTTCGCCGGCCAGCCCCAGCCCTTCCAGGCCGCCTCGTTCTCGTTGTTGCCGGCCCACAGCGCCAGCGACGGGTGGTTGCGCAGCCGGCGAACGTTGTCGATGGCCTCGTGCCGCACGTTCTCGACGAAGGCCGGATCGCCTGGGTACATCGAGCAGGCGAACATGAAGTCCTGCCAGACCAAGAGGCCCAGCTCGTCGGCGAGCTCGTAGAAGCGATCGTCCTCGTAGATGCCGCCGCCCCAGACGCGGAGCATGTTCATGTGCGCGTCGGCCGCCGACTGCAGCAGGAAGCGGTAGCGGTCGTCGGTCATGCGGGTGACGAAGCTGTCGGCGGGGATCCAGTTGGCTCCCTTCATGAATACCGGCGCGCCGTTGACCTTGATGAAGAAGCTCTTGCCGGCGGCGTCGCGCTCGTGCACGACCTCCAGCGTTCGCAGGCCGGTCCGGGTGCGCCGGGTGTCTTTCGATTTGCCACCCTGGCAGAGCGTGGTCTCGAACGTGTAGAGTCGCTGCGGCCCGAGACCGTTTGGCCACCAGAGCTCGGGCCTGTCGATGTGCGCGCGCAACGCGACCTCGTTGGGGCCGACCTCCAAGTTGACGTCGGCCTGGGCGATCGGCCCGCCCCCGTCCGCGGTCACCGTGAGCCGGGCGCGTCCGGCCCGGGCCGCGACGACGCGGGCCTTGATGGTCAGCTCGGCGGCGCCCGCGTCGAGCCGGTCTTGAAAGACCTGCACATCGTCGAGGCGGGCGGCATCCCAGCTCTCGAGCGCGATGGGCCGCCAGATCCCGCTGGTGACGAAGCGCGGTCCCCAGTCCCACCCATAGTGATAGGGCGCCTTGCGGGACCACATGCTCACCATCTCCGTGGCCTGATCGTTGGCGGCCGGCAGGTGGTAGCCGAGGTGATCGTAGGCGGGCTTGACCTCCTCGATGGGCGAGCGAAAACGGATCACCAGCAGGTTGTCGCCGGCCTTGAGGTGCGGTTTGACGTCGACCCGCCAGGCTCGGAACATGTTGTTCGTGAAGAGCACCGAGACGCCGTTCACGAACAGCTCGGCGTAGGTATCGAGGCCCGAGAGGACCAGCTCCACCCGCTCGCGCGCCAGCGTGGCGGCGTCGGCGTGAAAGGTGGTGCGGTACTCCCAGGATTCACGCTCGATCCAGTGCTGGTCTTTTTCGTTCAGGCGATAGAAAGGATCGCCGATCTTGCCGGCCGCGAAGAGATCGGTGTGAACACACCCGGGGACCGTGGCCGGAAGCCACGGCTCCGCGGGCGCATCGGCGCGGGTGACCCGCCGGAAGGTCCAGGGCCCCGACAGCTCCAGCCGGACCCGCGCGCCGGCGTCGGCCGCGGCCAGGTTCGCCCGCGTTGGATCAGCGCCGATCATGGTCACCACCGCCACCACGAGAGGCACGACCAGATGGCTGGCCGAGCGGGCTTCGCCCGATCGGCCAGCGGGGGTTTGGGGGGACGCAGAGGCGGCGTTCTTTCGCGCAATGCGGGCACGCACGCTCGGGCCGCCGGGCGGTCCCCCCATTACCAACTGAGGCCGAAGCCGTACGGGAAGAGCGGGTCATATCCGGGGTCGCCGACGTTGATCGGGATCTGCGCCATGTCGCGCGGCCAGGAACAGGGGAGCTTGCCGCTCGGCCTGGCGGCGCCGAACAGCACGTCGGCCACGCCCGCGCCTTCGGTGCCGGGGAGCCAGCCGACGACCAGCGCGCTGGCGGCGTCGAGCAGATCGCCCAGGATCAGCGGCCGCCCCGCCAGCAGCACGATAACCAGCGGTTTGCCGCTGCGTTTCGCGGCGTCGACCAGGGCGCGATCCTCGACGGACAGCTCCAGCTTGGCGCGATCGCCGCTCCCTTCGGCGTAGGGATCCTCGCCGACCACGACCACGACGGCGTCGGCCCGTTCGGCGCCCACCGCGTCCTTCGAAAAATCGACCCGCGCCGCGCCGAGCGCCTCGACGATCCCCTGGCGGATGGTGGTGCCGGGCGTGACCGGCCCGCGGCGGCCGCGCCAGCCGACCGACCAGCCGCCGCACTGCACGCCCATGTCGTCGGCCCGGAAGCCGCAGACGTGTACACGCGCCGGGTTGCGCAAGGGCAGCGTATTGTGGTCGTTCTTGAGAACCACCAGACTCTGTCGGACCGCCTCGCGCGCGACGGCGCGGTGATCGGCGGCGCCGATCTGGGCGGTCAGGGCCCGATCGGACAGCGGCCGCTCCCACAGCTTGAACCGCGCCTTCTGCTTCAGGATCCGCCGGACCGCGTCGTCGATGCGCGCCATCGGCACCCGCCCGGCGGCGACCAAAGCCTTGAGGTCGGCGATGAACTCGCGGAACTTGTTGGGCACCATCACCATGTCGATGCCGGCGTTGATCGCGACCTCGACGTCCTGGCTGTAATCCTTGGCCATCATGTCGATGGCGGCCCAGTCGGTGACGACGAAGCCTTCAAAGCCGAGCTCCCCCTTGAGCACGTCGGTGATGAGGTGCTTGTTGCCGTGCATCGGCTGTCCGTTCCAGCTCGAGTACGACACCATGACGCTGCCGACGCCGGCCTTGACGCACCCGATGTAGCCGGGGAGGTGGATGCGCCGCAGCTCGTCTTCCGTGACGCGGGTGTCGCCGCGGTCCTTCCCGCCGAAGGTGCCGCCGTCGCCCAGAAAATGCTTGGCGCTGGCCAGGATCGCGGTGCCGTCGTCCGGATTCGGCCCGTCCTGGAATCCGCGCACGGCGGCGGCGCCCAGGCCCTCGGCCAGCTCGGGCGATTCGCCGTAACTCTCGTAGGTCCGCCCCCAGCGCTCGTCGCGCGCGACGGCGATGCAGGGACCGAAGGTCCAGCGGGCGCCGCTGCCGGCGACCTCGCGCGCGGTCACCCGGGCGGCCCTCTGAATGAGATCCGGGTTGCGCGTCGCGCCCAGGCCGATGTGGTGCGGGAAGAGCACGGCCCCTTTGACGTCGCCGTCGCCGTGGACCGCGTCGACGCCGTAGACGATCGGGATGCCGAGCCGGGTGGAGAGCGCCTGGCTCTGGAAGCGGTCGACCATCTCGGCCCAGCTCTCGGGGGTGTTCGGCTTGGGCAACGAGTCGGCGCCCGAGAGCACCGAGCCCAGGAAGAGCTCGTGGATCTCTCGCCCGTCCTTGAGGGCATTCTTGTCGGCCTGGGTCATCTGGCCGATCTTCTCGTCCACGGTCATCTGCGCGAGGAGCGCCTCGATGTCGGGGGCGGGCGCGCCGGCCTTGCGTGCGGCCGGAACGTCGGCGGCGCTGGGCTGCGGAGTGGCGCCGGGGCGCGGCGGGCCGAAGCAGGCGGGCGCCAGGGCGGCCGCGGCGGTCGCGCCCAGGAAAATGCGGCGGGGGGGCGCGGCAGATACGGATGATCCGGACGGTCCGGACGCCGACGCGGTGGCAGGGGCGGAAGCGGGGGAGGGGTCGGACCGGCGCTCGGACACGGATGCGGTGTAACACAAGTCGCCGCGGCCTGGAATCGCGCGATCGAGCCCGGCGCATCCCGGATCGCGGCCGAGATAACGTTCACATGTCCGGTAAAGCGTTTGACACGACCCGCGACATGCGGTTGTAATTCGCAGCTTCAAACCCCAGGTACGCAGAACGCTTCTAAGGAGAGACGGCTCATGAAAAATTTCGGAACCCGGTCATCGATTCTCGTCGGCCTGTGTGGCGCGGCGCTCATGATCACCAGCGTCGGCTGCAGCAGCAGCAGCTCGTCCACCGACGGCGGCGGC
>CALAOV010000183.1 GCA_937889515.1 uncultured Myxococcales bacterium
CTCTTTCCCTACACGACGCTCTTCCGATCTCGGGTGCGCCGCCGGTGGGTGAGACGGGCGCGGGTGCTGCGCAGGGCGCGCGTAGGTCTCGTGCGCGGGGGCGGAACGTGCGGGCTTCTCCTCTGCGCGGGGCTGCCGGGCCTCCTCCGGGCGCACCTGGACCTTGTGCCCCTCGATCGGACGTGGACCTGGGGCGTCCGCAACGGGCTGCGGGGCGTCGGCGCGCTCGATCACCACGTGTCGCGCCCGCGGATCGATCTCGGCGGCGGCCGCGGCGAACTCGGCCGCGGCATTGCCGGCGATCTCGAACAGTGTCTCGCGCGGCGCGATCCGGATGGCGCCCACCTCGCGGCGGGTGACGCCGCCCCGCCGGCAGATGAGCGGCAAGAGCCAGCGGGGATCGGCGTTGTCGTTTCCGCCGATGTTCACGCGGAAGACCACGCCGCCGCGAGACAGCTCGGCGCGGGAGCGCGGGGCGCCGGAGGACTCGGAGAACCGACCGTGGGAAGGGCCGCGATCTTCCCGAGAGCCGGAGCCGGGTGCGGGCATCGGCACCTTGGCCAGCGGCTCGCCCGTCGGGAGTCGCGCCAGCTCGCGGGTGAGCAGCTTTCGGGCCAGGGCAGGCAGGTCGAGCTTCCCGTCGAGCTGCTTCAAGAGATCGTCGGCGCCGCTGTCGTCGGGCTCGGTCTCGCTCACCAGCTCCTCGAGCAGATGGGTCAGGGCGGCCGCCGCGATCGTCTTGGCCGAAGGGGCCGGCGTCCAGACCGGCTTGACGTGCGCGCTGGCGAGCAGGCGTTCCGCCTTGTAGCGCTCGACCACGCGGGCGATCACCACCGCGGTCCCCTTGCGCCCGGCCCGGCCGGTGCGTCCGCTGCGGTGGGTGAGTGACTCGGCGTTCAGCGGGAGATCGGCATGGACGATCAGATCGACGTCGGGCAGGTGCAGCCCGCGCGCCGCGACGTTGGTGGCCACCAGCACCTGCACCTCGCCGCGCCGCAGCTGCTCGAGGGCCCGATCGCGTTCGGCCTGAACGCGATCGCCCGAGATGGCGACCGCGGAAAACCCGCGCGCCACCAGGGCCGCGTGGGTGGTCGCCACCCCTTCGCGCGTGGTGCAAAAGACGATCGCGCGGGGGTTGCCTGCGGCGCGCAGCACGTTGACCACGGCGGCCAGCCGATCGCCGCCCGCGATGAGGTGAGCGACGTAGGTGATGTCGCTGTGGGCCGCCGCGCGCGGGGCGCCGCCCTCGGCCGTCCCCTTGCGCGGATCCACGGCCAGGGCCTCGCGCTGAAACTTGCGCGCCATGGCCCGGATCTCCGACGGCAGGGTGGCCGACAGCAGAAGGGTGCGGCGGGTGGGCGGCGCCGTCTTGAGGATGGTCTCGAGGTCCTCGCGAAAGCCGAGGTCGAGCATCTCGTCGGCTTCGTCCAGCACCACGACGCGCAGGGCGGACAGCGTGAGCCGGTCTCGCCGCAACAGATCGACCAGCCGACCCGGCGTTCCGATCACCAGATCGACGCCGCGCTGAAGAATGCGCAGATCGCCGCCCACCGGCGTTCCGCCGGTGAACGCGGCCGAACGCAGTCCGGTCTTCTGCAAGAGCCAATTCAGCTCTTCGCGCACCTGGGCCGCCAGCTCCCGCGTTGGCACGATGACCAGGGCGACGGGGTGAGGTCCCGGGGTCGCCTTGGCCCAGTTGCCGTCGGGTCCGGGTTGACCGAGCAGCGTCTCGGCCAGGGCCGCGCCGAAGGCGATCGTCTTGCCCGAGCCCGTCTCGGAGGAGACCAGCAGATCGCGCCCCACGCTCTCTGCGGCGAGCACCGCCGCCTGGACAGGGGTGGCGGTCTCGTAGCCGCGCGCGGCCAACGTGGCCGCCAGGGCAGGGTGCAGATTCAGCTCGGCAAACTTCATGAAGGCGCGAGGTCTAGCACGATCCGGTGCAGGACCCTCCCCGGGCCCCCAACTTAATGCTATACGCGCGCCGTGATTCGCCTCGCTTCGGTGACCAAGCAGCATGGCCCGCGCGTCCTGTTCGTGGACGCGGACGCCGCCATTCAGCGCGGCGAAAAGGTGGGCCTGGTGGGCCCGAACGGCGCAGGCAAATCGACCATCTTCCGCCTCATCATGGGCGAGGAGTCCGCCGACGACGGGCAGATCTCGATCGATCGCGGCGTCACCATCGGCTACTTCAGCCAGGACGTGGGCGAGATGGCTGGGCGGAGTGCGGTCGCCGAGACGATGGCGGGCGCCGGCGCCGTCTCGGAGGTGGCCGCCGAGATGCAAGCGCTCGAGCTGGCGCTGGCCGATCCGGCGCGCGCCGACGAGCTCGACCAGCTGGTGGAGCGGTTCGGCGACGTGCAGGTCCGTTACGACGAGCTGGGCGGCTACGCGCTGGAGGCCCGTGCCCGCGAGATCCTGGCGGGGCTGGGCTTCACCCAGTCGATGCAGGACGGCGACGTCGGCGCGCTCTCCGGCGGGTGGAAGATGCGGGTGGCGCTGGCGCGCATCTTGTTGATGCGGCCGGACGCCATGCTGCTCGACGAGCCGTCGAACCACCTGGACATCGAATCGATCATCTGGCTGGAAGGGTTCCTCAAGGGATACGACGGCGCGCTCCTCATGACCTCGCACGACCGCGAGTTCCTGAACCGGGTGGTGGGCAAGATCGTCGAGATCGACGGGGGCGTCCTCACCACCTTCTCGGGCAACTACGACTTCTACGAGAAGCAGCGGGCGGTCAACGAGGCGCAGGTCGAGGCGCAACACGCGCGCCAGCAGGCGATGCTGGCCAAGGAGATGCGCTTCATCGAGCGCTTCAAGGCGCAAGCGGCCAAGGCGGCGCAGGTTCAGTCGCGGGTCAAGAAGCTAGAGAAGATCGAGCGGGTCGAGCCGCCCAAGCAGCGCAAGACCCTGGTCTTCGAGTTCCCTCAGGTCGCGCGCTCCGGCGACGACGTGGTCAAGATCGAAGGCCTCCGCAAGGGCTATGGCGAGCGCGCGCTCTATAGCGGCTTCGATCTGATGATTCGCCGCAAAGAGCGCTGGTGCGTGATGGGGGTCAACGGCGCCGGCAAGTCGACCTTGCTCAAGCTGGTGGCCGGCGAGATCCAGCCCGACGCCGGCGGCGTCACCGTCGGGGCCAGCGTCAAGATGGGCTACTTCGCCCAGCACGCCATGGAGGTGCTCGAGCCCGAAAAGACCGTCTGGCAGACGCTGGAGGAGTCCTTCCCGCTGGCCTCGATCGGCGCGCTCCGCTCGCTGGCCGGCTGCTTCGGCTTCTCCGGCGACGAGATCGAGAAGAGCTGCCGGGTGCTCTCCGGCGGCGAGAAGGCGCGGCTGGGGCTGGCCCGCCTCATGTACGACCGGCCCCACTTCCTCGTGCTCGACGAGCCGACCAACCACCTCGACATCGCCACCAAGGAGATGCTGATCGCTGCGCTCCACGACTTCGAGGGGACGATGCTGTTCGTTTCTCACGATCGCGAGTTCCTGGCGGGCCTGTCGAGTCGCGTGCTCGAGCTCGGCCCCGAGGGGCCGATCCCCTACGGCGGTGGCTACCGCGAGTACGTCGCGCGCAGCGGCCACGAAGCGCCCGGGCTGCGCTGAACGAGGGCGCCGTCCGGAGAAGCGGCGCCGTCCGACCGTCCGGATAGGGTAAGATCGACGCGCGTGCTGCTCCCCGTCGTCGCGGTCCTGGTCTCCGGCGCGCTGGCGATCTTTTCGGCGGAGCGTCGCATCGGCTGGCTGCACGTGGTCGCCAAGCCGCTCGCGACGATCCTGCTCCTGACCGTGGTCGGCTGGCCCGCGACGCCGTTCGCGCGCTGGGTCGATGCCGGCATCGCGCTGTCGCTCGCCGGCGACGTGGCGCTGATCTGGCCGGGCCAGACGGCTTTCCTGGTGGGTCTGGCGGCCTTTCTGCTCGCCCACCTGGCCTACGTGATGGCGTTCGTCGGGGTAGCGGCCTGGTCGCCCCACGTCCTGGTCGTCGCGGTGGTTGCGATCGCCGTGACCGCCGCCGTGCTGCGCGCGATCTGGGCGGGCGCGGCGGGGATGCACGCGCCGACGGTGGCCTACGGCCTCGTGATCAGCGCGATGGTGATCGCGGCGTCGGCGACCGTTGGTAACGGCGGCGGCGGATCGTTCCCCGTCGGACCGCTGGCCGCGGGCGGCGCCGTGCTCTTCTACGCCTCGGACGCCAACCTGGCGCTCAACCGCTTCCGCCGGCCGATCCCCCACATCGCCTTCTGGACGCTGGGCGTCTACTGGATAGGTCAGCTCGGGATCGCGCTGGCGGCGCGCGGCGGCTGGCGCTGACGCTCAGCCGGGACGGAGCGCCGAAGGGCTGATCCGCGAGATCACCGCCTCCAGCACCCGGAAGAAGCCGATCCGATCGAGCAGCGGGTTCATCCATCCGACGGTGATGCAGTACGATTTGTTCTGCGGCGAAGCGTGGTGGATGGCGTGGTGCTCGGGTGAAAGGATGAGGCCCATCCGTTGCAGCGCCCGGATCCAGCCCGCCGGGCGATCCTCGTGCGCCCACTTGTGAAACTGGTTGGTGCAAAAGACGAACCAGGCCGTGAAGGCCACCACCACCGCGCAATAAAAGTAGGCGCCGGTGGTCTTTGGCATCGTCAACATCAAGAACGCCAGGATCGGGGAGACCACGATGCAGTTGTTGCCGTTGGTCTCGATGAAGTCGTGGCGGGTGATGTCCTTGGGATCGACGTGGTGGTAGCGAAACGGGCGAACGAAGTTCGGACCAAAGACGGGCGTGGTCTCGTCCCCCACCGTGTCGCCCGCCCAGTGGACGAAGCCCGACAGGAAGTCCGCCACCAGGTAGCCGATCAAGGCCGTCACGCTCAGGCCGACCAGATCGCGGGTGTGCGCCATGGCGCCCCAGATCCGGTGGGTCAGAAAAGCGAGTGCTGCGAAGACGAAGCCAATGCCGACGATCTCGAGCACCCTATGGCCCAGCCCGTAGGGGCTGGCAGGGGCTGGTGTGGTCATGATGGGCTCGTAGCTTATAGGAAATCGGTACCTCGGGCTATCCGCCGATCTGACGCAGGATGGGGTCGATGGTCGCCCGCGGCGCACCGCGGCGGGCCAGCACGAACTCGCCCTTTTGGGCCTGCAGGCCGTAGATTCCCGACCGGAGGGCGGCGATCAGGTTGGTCCGGTCTTCGCCGCCGATGGGAATCCGGCAGAGGATGTAGTCGGCCTCGTAGTAGCCGATGCGCAGCGTGTAGGCGTTCTTGCGACTGGAGATCTGAGCGACCAGCGTCTCCGAGGCCGCGACGCTGGCGGTGGGCGGGATCTGGCCGATGAGGGCGTAGAGATCGGCGTGGCGCGCGCGGTCGGCGGCGCTCACGCCGATGTGGAACGGCGAAAAGCCGCCCCAGCCCGTGTTTCGCTGGAGGACGACGCCGAACTGGTACGACGTCACCAGGACCCCCGCGGTCATGGCGGTGAGCCAGGCCTGCCGGCTCCGGCGGGCCCAGGCGACGCCCGCCCGCTCGGCGCGGCTCAGCCAATCGAGGTTCGCGACCAGCGCGATGAACAGGAAGCTGGTCCAGTAGGCGGTGTACTGGAACGACATCTGAATGAGCGGCGGGTAGTGCGTCGCCAGCAGGGTGAAGAAGAATCCCGGGAGGGTGCAGAGCAACCCGACCGGACGGCGCCAGGGAAAAAAGGCCAGCGGCGCCATGATCTCGAGGAGGTAAACAGCCTTGTCGTGCTCGAGCAGGCTTCCGATCGTGAAGGCGGGGTTGCCGAACACGGTCTTGAGCACGCCGCCGAAGCCCGTGTCGCCCTCCGGGAGCAGGCCCTCGTACTGGTTGATGTAGGCGGGGTACCCGTTCAGGAAGTGCGGCATCAAGATCAGCTTGATGACCACGAAGTAGACCGCCGAGACGCCCGCGACGACGAGGCCCGCGCGTGGCCGCTCGCCGGTCAGGATCAGGTAGACGCCCACCACCATCAACAGCGCCGACATGTCCTCTCGGTTGGCCAGCGTCAGCACGACCGCGACGACGGCCATCACGTTGCGGCGCGATTCGAGCGCCCAGAGGCACCACCACAGGAAGAACGGCGCGAACGGCAGGTAGTGGAAGTCGTAGAGGTTCGATCCGTGCAGGGGCGCGTACAAAAGGCAGAGCAGCGCCACCAGGCAGGCGACCCAGCTGCCGACGTGGCGGCGGGCGAAGGCGTAGAGCGGCAGCGCCGCGCCGCCGATCAGCGTCGCCTGCAGGACCAGCAAGGTCTGCGGCCACGGCGCCAATCGGTACGGGATCCCGATCAGATACGAGATGTATGTCTCGTGGTACCCGAGGTGCGTCGAATCCGGGCCCCCGATCACCGAGGTCTTGAAGAGCGGTGCGTTGAAGTGCGCTGCGTTCCAGACCAGGTTGTTCTCGATCCCCAGATCGTAGCCGTAGGTTTGCAGCCGATAGTGGTTCTGGATCGTGATGATCGAGAAATAGATCGCGTACCCGAGGACGCCCGTCACGACGATCGCCGTGGGCAGCCAGGGAACTCGGGCGATTCGGATCGCGGCGGCGCGCAGACCGGCGTCGAGGGGCGCCCGGAGGCGGGCCGGGAGAATCGGCGGCGTCTCGAGCGACAGCCGCATGAGCCCCTGCAAGGTCAGCACGAAGCCGCCCACCATCGCCAGGAAGGTCAGCTCCCGCCCCGCGTACCAGAGCTGCCAGTGGAAGAGGAGCGGCACGAACCCGATCAGGCTGAGCGGCGCGAGCCGCCGCGCGACACGTTCGGCGGCGTCCAGGCCGGCCGCGCGGCGCCAGAGCATGACGACCAGGCCGGCGATCGCCGCGACGGCGGCGCAGCCGAATAGATCGCCCATCACGAACTTGCGGGCGTGCGGCATCAGCGTGTTGCTGACGACGTAGCCGGGCAGGCGATCCGCCGCGCGCCAGAACCAGACCGCCAGGCCTACCGAGGCGCCCTCCGCGGTCAGGAAGCCGAGGGTGCGGCAGGCGCGTGTCAGCGGCGGGGGCGGCAACCGATCGGGCTGCGGGCCCGTCGCGAGATCCAGGGTGCCCGTCGACATCGGCCGCGCAGTCTATCCGAGAATGTGGTCTAAGATGAGAGCTCCCATGGATTCGGCCGCGCCGACCCTCACCGTGGTCGTTCCCTGCTACAACGAGGCCGAGCGGCTCGACGGTGCGCCGCTCCTGGGCTTCGTGGAAGGGAACCCGGACGCCGCCTTGATCTTCGTGGACGACGGCTCGACGGACGCGACGGCCCAGCGGCTGGCGGGTCTCGCCGCGGGGGGCAGGGGACGCATCGACGTCGTCACGCTCAACCCGAACGCCGGCAAGGCCGAGGCGGTTCGGCAGGGGATGCGGGCGGCGCTGGCGCGCGGGGCCAGGGTGGTTGGCTATCTGGACGCCGATCTCTCGACCCCGCTGACCGAGCTGCCCCGGCTGCAGGAGGCGCTGGCCCGCCCGGGCGTCGAGGTCGCGCTCGGCGCGCGGGTGGCGCTGCTGGGAAGCGACATCCAGCGCAGCGCCGTCCGTCACTACCTGGGTCGGGTGTTCGCCAGCGCCGCCTCCATCATCTTGAAGGCGCGCGTCTACGACACCCAGTGCGGCGCCAAGCTGTTTCGGTCGACGCCCGCCCTGGCCGCCGCGCTCGAGCAACCCTTCATCTCGCGCTGGGCCTTCGACGTCGAGCTGCTGGGGCGCCTCTTGGCCGGTGGGGGTGGGGCGCCCGCCATCCCGCTCTCGGCCATCGTCGAGGTGCCGCTCGGGACCTGGCGCGACGTCCAGGGCTCCAAGCTCGGTCCGGGCGCCATGGTGCGCACCCTCAAGGATCTGGCCCGCATCGGCTTCGATCTGGCCGCGCGCCGCCGCGCCGGTGGATCGCCATCATGAACCGCGCCGCGCTGGCCGAGGCGCTCCGCCGCACCTACCTCCGCCTCGATCCGCGGAGCTTGGCGCTCGGCCGGATCGGGATCGGGCTGGTTCTGATCGCCGATCTCCTGCGCCGAATCCCCTGGCTGCGGGATTTTTACAGCAACGCGGGCCTGATCCCCAACCACACCGTGCTGTGGCGCCCGCCGTTTCCGCGGCTCTTCTCGATATTCTTCATGGCGTCCTTGCCGGAAGAGGCGGCGCTGCTGTTCGTGATCGCGTTCGTCTGCTTCTTCTGTCTGCTGATTGGCTACCGGACCAAGCTCTTCCACGTGCTGTCGTTCGTGATGACGACCAGCCTGCACAACCGGATCATCTTCGCCGAGAACTGGGGCGGCGTGGCCCTGGGGGTGTTGCTGGTCTGGACGGCCTTCCTGCCGCTCGGGCGCCGATTCTCGGTCGATTCCCTGCTCGCCAGCCTGCGCGCGCGTCCGCACGAAACGACCGACGAGCTGGCGGCCGGCGTGCCGCCGCCGGACGAGCGCCCGGTGACCTCGCTGGCCGTCCTCGGCCTGCTCCTGCAGATCGCGGTGATCTACGGGTTCAACTACCTGCACAAGTCGGGGCAGACCTGGCGCCACGGCAGCGCGGTCCACTACGTCCTGTACCAGGAGCGGATCGTCACCTGGTTCGGGGTCTGGGTGCGCGAGCACGCTCCCTTCTCGTTCACCGAGCTGCTGACCCGCGGAACCCTGGTGCTGGAGGCTTCGGCGCCGATCCTGGTGTTGACGCCCATCTTCTGGCGCTGGACCCGCTTCGTCGCCGCGCTGCTGCTCGTGAGCCTGCACGTCGGCATCGCGCTGGTCGTCAACCTGGGGATCTTTTCGGCCGCGATGCTGGCCTTCCAGCCGTTTCTGATCACCGAGGCACAGTGGCGCCTCGGCGAACGGTGGGTTCCCCGTCGCGGGCGGGCGCGCACCGTGTTCTACGACGCCGACTGCGGCGTCTGCACCCTGGCGGTGCGCGTCCTCGCCCGGATGGACGTCCACCGGCGCCTGCGTTGGACCTCGAACCGCGATCCGGCGGCGCTCCCGGCGGGGGTCGACCCGTCGCTCCTCGACACGACCATCCTGGTGGTCGATCCGACGCGCGATCGGCGCTGGACGCGCTCCGACGCCTTCGCGGAGATCTTCGGGGCGCTGCCCCTCGGCCGCCTCTGGGCCTGGCCCTTGCGCTTGCCGCTGGTGCGCGCCGTGGCCGGCCGCGCCTACGACGCCTTCGCGCGCCACCGGACGTCGATCTCGATCTGGCTCGGTCTCGCCGCCTGCGATGTTCCGTCGCCGTCGCGTCCGGGCGCAGCCATCGCCGCCCCCACGCCGCTGCGCGCCTGGTTCGGTGCGCGTCTGCCGCTGCTGCGCGAGCTCGGCGTCGTGCTGGTGTTCGTCACGTTCGGGGCCGACGTCTCGATCGCGAACCCGGCCGTTCCGTCGGTCCTCCGTTTCGAGCGGCGTCCCGAATGGATGGTTGCCGCCGTCATGTATCCGCACCTCTTCGAGGGGTGGTCGCTGTTCTCGCCGGAGGCGCCGCTCACCGACGAGACGGTCTATATCGACGCGGTCACGCGCGACGGGCGGCACGTCGATCCCTACAACCAGGTGGGCAGCCGCGTGGCGACCGTGCCGCTCGACGACGTGCCGGTGCGCCTCGACCACTCGTCGTTCTGGTGCGACTACACGCTGCGGATTCCGGATGCGGGCGTCTACCATCAGGCGCTCATCGAATGGATCCTGCGCTACCCGGAGCGGACGGGACATGCCGTCGACACCATAGTGAAGTTCGACGCCTACGTCGTCGAGCACGACAGCCCGGGTCCCGGGGAAACCCAGCCGCGCCACCCGCGCAAACGACGGTTTCTGAATTGGCCCTGACCCGCGCCGCGTCGCTGCGCCGCCGCCTGGTCGATCACTATCTGACCATCGACGCGCGCAGCCTGGGGGTCGGACGCATCGGCCTGGCGCTGGTCCTGCTGTTCGATCTTCTGCGCCGGATTCCCGTCCTCACGCTTTTCTATTCCAACCAGGGGCTGCTGCCGAACCACACGCTGCTCTGGCGCCCGCCCACGCAGTGGATGTTCTCGTTTCTCTTCCTGGCGTCCCTGCCCGACGAGGCGGCGTTCTGTTTCATCCTGTGTGGCCTGGTCTACCTGGCCCTGCTGGTCGGCTGGCGGACGCGCCTCATGCAGTTCCTGGCGCTGGTCTGCGTGCTGAGCCTGCACGGTCGGGTCACCCTCCTCGAGAACGGCGGCGACTGGATGCTCGGCGAGCTGGCGCTCTGGACGGCGTTCCTGCCCCTCGGCCGCCGGTTCTCCCTGGACGCCCTGCGCGCCAGCCTCCGCCACCACCCCGAGACCACCGCCGCAGACCTCGCCAACCGCCACCCATCCGACCCCGGCCCCTCCATCGCCCCCGAGCTGGCCACCAGCGAACCCTCCCCGGGTCCCGAAAAAGGACAGATCGCGTCGGGGGAGGGTGGGCTTGGCCCACCCGAGCCCATCGCGGGGGGAGCGGGACCCTCCCAGGGTCCCGACTCGGTTGTAACGCTGGCGGCGTTCGCGCTGGTGCTGCAGCTCGCGACCTCCTACTTCTTCAATGCCATCCAGAAAGGGGGCCCGACCTGGCGGCACGGATCGGCCGTGCACTACGTGCTCTACCAGAATCGGATGGTCACCTGGTTCGCCGTCTGGATGCGCGGGCACATGCCGCTCTGGTTTTCCCGTGTGCTCTCCTACTCGGCGCTGGCGACCGAGGGACTCTTGCCGGCGCTCTTGCTGGTGCCCATCCGGCGCGTCTGGACCCGGCGCGCCGCGATCCTGGCGATTGTGGGCCTGCACCTGGGGTTTCAATGCTTCATCAACCTGGGCGTTTTCTCCTGGGCCATGATCGGATACACGCCGTTTCTGCTCACGGCCGCCGACTGGTCGCTGTTCGCGCGGATGGCGGCGCGGCGCGGGCGTCGCCTGGTCGTCTATTTCGACGCCGGGTGCGGGGTCTGTTTCCAGATCGCGCGGGTCCTGGCCCGGCTGGACCTCTGGGGACGACTGCGGTTCGTTTCGAGCGCCGAGGTGGGTCCCGAGGTGGAGGGGATGCCGCCCGAGCTCCTGCAGCGGACGATGGTGGTGGTGGACGGGGCGACCGGCCGCCGAACCACGCGCGCCCACGGCGTCGCGCAGATCCTGCGCGCACTTCCGTTCGGGTGGCTCTGGTCGCTGCCGCTGCGGCTGCCCGGACTGCGCGGCCTGGCGAACCTGGCCTACGACGCCTTCGCCCGCCGCCGGCAGACAATCTCCGGCTGGCTCGGCCTGGCGGCCTGCGGCGTCCCCGCTGCCGCGCCGGTGGTTCCGCCGCCCGAGCCTGCCCGTCCGCCGATCTTCGGGGCCCTGCGGCGCCTCTGGGCCCTGATGCGCGAGGGGGCCGTGCTGGCGATGATCGTCGTCCTCATTAGCGAGGCGCTGTTCATCAACCAGGCCGTTCCCAAGGTTCTGAAGTTCGAAGAGCCCCTGTGGATCAAGCGCCTCGTGGCCTACCCGCGTCTCATCCAGGCCTGGTCGATGTTCGCCTCCGACGCGCCGCTGGGCGACGAGACGGTGGTCGTCGAGGCGGTCACCGCCGACGGGCGGCAGGTCGACCCCTACAGCGAGGTCGCCAGCCGATATCGGTACCCCGGCATCGACGAGATCCCGGCGCGCCTCGACAACAATTCGTTCTTCTTCAATTACTCGGTCCGGATCCCCGACCAGAACGCGTACCACCAGGCTTTTCTGGAGTGGATCTTGGACTACCCGAAGCGTACCCACCGCCCGAGCGACCGGATCGTTCGCTTCGACGCCTACTGCGTGGAGAACGACAGCCCGCCCCCCGGGCAGACCCGACCGCACAACCTCCGGCGGCGCATATTCCTTTCGTATCCGCCGGCGCGGTAGGCCCTCGACATCCTGCGTCCGACATCTAAGAATGTCGCCATGGTGAACAGTTTCGGCAGCCGCGGCACCCTCGAGGTCGGCAAACGGAAGTTCGAGATCCACCGGCTCGCGGCCCTCGAAAAGGCGGGGCTCTCACCCGGGCGGCTCCCCTTCTCGCTGCGGATCCTCCTCGAGAACCTGCTGCGCAACGAAGACGGGATCTCCGTCAAGGAGGCCGACATCCGGGCGCTGTGCGCTTGGGAGCCCAAGGCCGAGCCGAGCGGCGAGATCGCGTTCATGCCGGCCCGCGTGCTCCTCCAGGATTTCACGGGTGTGCCGGCGGTGGTGGATCTGGCCGCCATGCGCGCGGCCATGGAGAAGCTGGGCGGCGATCCCAAACGGATCAACCCGCTGCAGCCCGCCGAGCTGGTCATCGATCACTCGGTCCAGGTGGACGAGTTCGGGACCGCCGAGGCGCTGTCGCTGAACGCGCAGATCGAGTTCCAGCGGAACAAGGAACGCTACGCCTTCCTGCGCTGGGGGCAGTCGGCGTTTCACAACTTCGCAGTCGTGCCGCCGGACACCGGCATCGTGCACCAGGTGAACCTGGAATATCTGGCGCGCGTGGTCTTCACGGCCGATTCCCAGGACGGGTCGGCCCGCGCCTACCCCGACACGCTGGTCGGCACCGATTCCCACACCACCATGGTCAACGGCCTCGGGGTGCTGGGCTGGGGGGTGGGCGGCATCGAGGCGGAGGCGGCCATGCTCGGGCAGCCGCTGTCGATGCTGATTCCGCAGGTGGTCGGCTTCCGCCTGCACGGCCGGCTGCGCGAGGGATCGACGGCGACCGATCTGGTGCTGACCGTCACCCAGATTCTGCGCAAGACGGGGGTGGTCGGAAAATTCGTCGAGTTCTTCGGGCCCGGCGTGGCGGCGCTGTCGCTGGCCGATCGCGCCACCATCGCCAACATGGCGCCCGAATACGGCGCCACCTGCGGCATCTTCCCGATCGACGACGAGACATTGCGCTATCTACGTTTTTCGGGGCGCGCCCCGGAGCAGGTCGCGCTGGTCGAGGCCTACGCGCGCGAGCAGGGGCTCTTTCACGACGGGAGCACCAACGACGCCGAGTACACCGCGGTCGTCGATCTGGATCTCGCCAGCGTCGAGCCGAGCGTGGCGGGGCCCAAGCGCCCGCAGGACCGGGTGAGCCTGTATCAGACGCGGCAGTCCTTCGAGGAGGCGCTGCCCGGGCTCATCAAGCCCAAGAAGAAGTCGGTGAGCGACGGATCGGGATCGACCAACATCGGCTACGCGCCGAGCGCGCCGGTGGCGCCCGAGGTGAAGCATGGGTCGGTCGTGATCGCGGCGATCACGAGCTGCACCAACACCTCGAACCCGTCGGTGATGGTGGCGGCTGGCCTCGTCGCCAAGAGGGCGGTGGAAAAGGGGCTCGACACCAAGCCCTGGGTCAAGACCTCGCTGGCGCCGGGCTCGAAGGTGGTCACCGAGTATCTGGCCGAGGCGGGGCTCACCCCCTACCTCGACAAGCTCCGCTTTCAGACCGTCGGCTACGGCTGCACCACCTGTATCGGCAACTCGGGCCCGTTGCCCCAGCCGATCTCCGACGCGATCGAGGCCCGCAATCTGGTGGTGGCCAGCGTCCTGTCGGGCAACCGCAATTTCGAGGGGCGCATCAACCCCGACGTGCGCGCCAACTATCTGATGTCGCCGCCGCTGGTGGTGGCCTTCGCGCTGGCGGGCCGCATCGACATCGACCTCGACACGGAGCCGCTGGGGCAGGGGAGCGACGGCCAGCCGGTCTTCCTGCGCGACATCTGGCCGACGTCGAGCGAGATCGCCGACGCCGTCGGCAAGGCGGTCAAGCCCGAGATGTTCCAGAAGTCCTACGGCGTGGTCTTCGAAGGCGACGAGCGCTGGCGCAAGCTCGACGTCCCGCTCGGCGACACCTACGCCTGGGACGGCGCCTCGACCTACATCAAGCACCCGCCCTATTTCGAGGGGATGCCGAAGACCCCGGCGCCGATCGGCGACCTCGTGGGGGCGCGCGTGCTCGCCATCCTGGGCGACAGCGTCACGACCGACCACATCTCGCCCGCCGGCAGCATCAAGAAGGACGGGCCGGCCGGGCAGTATCTGATCGCCCACGGCGTCGATCCCAAGGATTTCAACAGCTACGGCGCCCGCCGCGGGAACCACGAGGTAATGGTGCGCGGGACCTTCGCCAACGTCCGGCTCAAGAACCTGCTGGCGCCCGGCACCGAGGGCGGCGTCACCCGCCACCTGCCCGAGGGGACGCCGATGTCGATCTTCGACGCCAGCGAGCAGTACGCCGCCGAGAAGGTTCCGCTCTTCATCCTGGCGGGCAAGGAATACGGCGCCGGCTCGTCGCGCGACTGGGCGGCCAAGGGCCCGCGCCTGCTGGGCGTGCGCGCCGTGATCGCCGAGGGCTACGAGCGGATCCACCGCAGCAACCTGGTGGGGATGGGGATCGTCCCGCTGCAGTTCGCCCCCGGTGAAACCGCGCAGTCGCTGGGCCTGTCGGGCGAGGAGATCTTCGAGACGGTGGGGCTGCCCGCGCTGCTGGCCTCCGGATTCTCGAACGGCCGCCAGCTGACCGTGCGCGCCACCGACGCGGCCGGGAAGGTCAAGCAGCTGCAGACCCTGGTTCGCATCGACACGCCCCAGGAGATCGCCTACTACCAGCACGGCGGGATTCTTCACTTCGTGCTGCGCCAGCTCGCGGGTGTAACCTAGCCTCCGATGGAGATTGTCGGCGGCGCCGCGCTGGTCCACACCCGTCTGCAGAAGCGCCTGGTCGCCGTCCGCCGGACCAATCCGGGGGTGCGCGCCCTCAGCGGTTCGTACCTCCACTTCGCAGACATCGACGGGACGCTGACGCCCGACGAGTCGCGCCTGCTCGAACAGCTGCTCCGCTACGGGCCGGCCGCCACCGTGGAGAGCGTGGGTCGGGAGACGGTGGCCTCCGGCCGGCGGCTCTTCGTCGTGCCGCGCCTGGGGACGATCTCGCCCTGGTCGTCGAAGGCGACCGACATCGCGCACACCTGCGGGCTGCTGCGCGTGCGCCGTATCGAGCGGGGCATCAGCTACACGATCGGCGGTGAAGTGGCGGACGAGGCGGCGCTGGCCCGCGCGCTGCACGATCGGATGACCGAATCGGTGCTCGATCGCCCCAGCGAAGCGACCCGACTCTTTGAACGACAGGCGCGACGTCCGCTGGGGCGCATCGCGCTCGGCGACGACGGGCGCGTCGCCCTGGCCGCCGCCAACCAGACGCTGGGTCTGGCCCTCTCGCCCGACGAGATCGACTATCTGGTCGACGCCTATCGGACGCTGGGACGCGATCCGACCGACGTCGAGCTGATGATGTTCGCGCAGGCCAACAGCGAGCACTGCCGACACAAGATCTTCAACGCCGACTTCGTCATCGACGGCGAGCGCCAGCCGCTGTCGCTCTTTCAGATGATCCGGCGCAGCACCGAGACCAGCCCGGGTGGCGTCCTGTCGGCCTATCACGACAACGCGGCCGTCATCGAAGGCCGGGTGGCGGGGCGGTTCTTTCCAGATCCGCAGAGCGGCGTCTACGCGGCCCACTCGGAAGCCGTGCACATCTTGATGAAGGTCGAGACGCACAACCACCCGACGGCGATCGCGCCCTACGCGGGCGCAGCGACCGGTTCGGGAGGCGAGATTCGCGACGAGGGCGCGACCGGTCGCGGCGCGCGACCCAAGGCGGGGCTCGCGGGCTTTTCCGTCTCGAACCTTCGCCTGCCGGGCGGTCCGAGACCGTGGGAACGCAACCACGGGAAGCCCGATCGGATCGCGAGCGCGCTCGAGATCATGCTGGAGGGACCGATCGGCGCCGCCGCCTTCAACAACGAGTTCGGGCGGCCCAACCTGTGCGGCTATTTCCGCACCTTCGAGCTGGAGGTCGACGGACCTTCGGGACGTGAGGTCCGCGGCTATCACAAGCCGATCATGGTCGCCGGCGGTTTCGGCAGCGTCCGCGCCGAGCTGGTCGACAAGGCCGAGATCCCGGCGGGGGCGCCGATCGTGGTGCTGGGCGGCCCGGCCATGCTGATCGGCCTCGGCGGGGGCGCCGCCTCATCCCTCTCCTCGGGCGCGTCCCAGGAGGACCTCGATTTCGCCTCGGTGCAGCGAGACAACGCCGAGATGCAGCGGCGCTGCCAGGAGGTGATCGACCGCTGCGCCGCGCTCGGCGAGGATAGCCCCATCCTGTCCATTCACGACGTGGGCGCCGGGGGCCTGTCGAACGCCTTGCCGGAGCTGGTCCACGGCAGCGAGCGGGGTGGATCGTTCGCGCTTCGCGACATCCCCAGCGCCGAACCGGGGCTCTCGCCGCTCGAGCTGTGGTGCAACGAGGCGCAGGAGCGCTACGTCCTCGCGATCGCGCCCGACAAGCTGCCGGCGTTCGCCGCGCTCTGCGCCCGCGAGCGTTGTCCGCACGCCGTCGTCGGCCACGCCACCGACGACGATCGCCTGGTGGTCGAGGACGCGCTGGCCGACGCGCCCCCCGACGCGCGCGCCATCGATCTGCCCCTGGGGGTGCTTCTCGGCAAGCCGCCGCGGACCACCCGCCAGGCCGCGCGCCGCCGGCCCGCCTCGGCGCCGTTTTCCACCGACCGGATCGATCTCGGGGAGGCCGTGCGACGGGTGCTGCGCCTGCCGACCGTCGCCGACAAGACCTTTCTGATCACGATCGGGGACCGCACCGTCGGCGGGCTCTCCGCGCGCGATCAGATGGTCGGCCGCTGGCAGGTGCCGGTGGCCGATGCGGCCGTCACCACCACCTCGTTCGACGTGACCACCGGCGAGGCGATGGCGATGGGCGAGCGCGCGCCGGTCGCGCTGCTCGACGCGGCGGCCTCGGCGCGCCTGGCGGTTGCCGAAGCGATCACCAACATCGCCTCCGCGCCGATCGCCCGCCTCTCCGACGTGAGGCTGTCGGCCAACTGGATGGCGGCCGCCGGCCAGCCGGGCGAGGACGCCCAGCTCTACGACGCGGTCCGCGCCGTCGGCCTCGAGCTCTGCCCGGCGCTGGGGATCGCGATTCCGGTGGGGAAGGATTCACTGTCGATGCGGACCACCTGGGGCAGCGGCAGCGACGCCCGCAGCGTCACCGCGCCGCTGTCGCTCATCGTGAGCGCCTTCGCGCCGGTCACCGACGTGCGGCGCGCGCTCACGCCCGAGATTCCCGCGGAGGTCGGGCCGACCGAGCTGCTGCTGGTCGATCTGGGGCAGGGGAAGAATCGCCTGGGGGGCTCCGCGCTGGCGCAGGTCTACGGCGCGCTCGGCTCTGTCCCGCCCGATCTGGACGATCCGGCGCACCTGGCCGGTTTCTTCGCCGCCATTCAGGAGCTGAACGAAGCGGAGCTGCTCTGCGCCTACCACGACCGCAGCGACGGCGGGCTCCTGGTCACCCTGCTCGAGATCGCGTTCGCGAGCGGCGTGGGGCTGGACCTCGACGTGACGCCGCTGGGCGCCGATTCGATCGCGGCGCTGCTCTCCGAGGAGCTCGGCGCCGTGATCGCCGCGCGCGCGCCCGACGTCGACCGCGTCTTGGCGGCGTTCACGCGTCACGGCCTGGGAGGCGCGATTCGGCGCCTGGGCGCCCCGCGTCCCGAGGATCGGATCGTCCTCCGCCGCGGGGCCACCGTCATCCTCGACGAGCGCCGGAGCTTCCTGCGTGGCGTCTGGTCCGACACCACCCACGCGCTGCAGGCGTTGCGCGACGATCCGACCTGCGCCGACGAAGAGCAGGCCGGCCGCGTCCGCGCCAATAGCCCGGGCCTCTCGGTGCAGCTCGGCTTCGATCTCGACGAGGATGTCGCCGCGCCGGTCCGCGCCCGGGGTGGCGCGCGTCCCCGCGTGGCGATCCTGCGCGAGCAGGGGGTCAACGGCCAGATCGAAATGGCGGCCGCCTTCGATCGCGCCGGCTTCGAGGCGGTCGACGTGCACATGAGCGATCTGCTGGGCGGCTCTCTCGATCTGCGGGGGTTCAAGGGGTTGGCGGCTTGCGGCGGGTTTTCGTACGGCGACGTGCTCGGCGCCGGCCTGGGCTGGGCGAAGTCGATTCTCTTTCAACCGCGCGCCCGCGATCTCTTCACCGACTTCTTCGCGCGCCCGGACACCTTCTCGCTGGGCGTCTGCAACGGCTGTCAGATGTTGTCGGCCTGCAAGGATATCATCCCGGGCGCGGCGGCCTGGCCGCGCTTCGTGCGCAACCGGAGCGACCAGTTCGAGGCGCGTCTCGCGCTGGTGGAGGTGGCCAAGACCTCGTCGGTGCTCCTGACCGGGATGGCCGGTTCGCGAATTCCGATCTCGGTCGCACACGGGGAGGGGCGCGTCGAATTCTCCTCGGACGCCAGCCGCAACCAGCTGGAAGCCGCCGATCTCGTGGCCGCCCGCTTCGTCGACCACCTCGGCCGCGCCACCGAGCGTTACCCCGAAAACCCCAACGGCTCCCCGCACGGCATCACGGCCGTCACCAGCACCGACGGTCGGGCCACCCTCTTCATGCCCCACCCGGAGCGGGTCTTCCGCGCCGTCCAGTATTCGTGGCGGCCCCGCGGCTGGCGCGAGGACGGTCCCTGGATGCGTCTCTTCCGCAACGCCCGCGTCTGGGTCGGATAGCGCTCGCCGCTAAGGCGCGGTCGGTGCGGTAGACGTGGGGCAGGCGCGCTGGTCGGCGGGGAACCAGAGGGTGGTCGTTTCGGCGCAGGCCTTGGCCTGCCGCTCCGCAATCCGCTTGCCCCACTTCGAGGGCGCGCTGAGCTTGACCGGCAAGCACTTGCGATCCGGATCGCACGAATAGGCGGCCCAGCCCTGGCTGTCCCCGACGCCGAGCGCGATGACGGTCACGGGGCCGATGGAGGCCATTGGAATGGCGAGCACGTACGACTTGCCGAGCTCGGGAAATCCCTTGGCGAGCACGCCCGCCGTGCATTTGCGGGTATCGTCCGTGGTCACCTCCTTGGCCGTGATCCCCTGACCGCCCCGATCGATGCAGGGCTGCGCGCCGTGCATCGGCCAGCTCTCGAGGCCGAGCGCCTTGTTCGCCACGACAATCGCCTCGGTCATCTCCTTGGCCACCCCCGGCGCCAGCTTGCTCGGCGCAGGCGCGCCCGCTCCGGTCGCCGCCGCCGTTGTTGTCGATAGCATCGCCACCGCGAAAAACGCTGTCCTGGTCATGCGCCGAGTCTACTACCGAGGATCGGTGGCCGGGTTGCTCGTCAGCGCCTCTTCGACCAGGCGCCTCAACCGGACGGTGTCGATCGGCTTGTCGATCCGGCGGTTGGGTGTCGCTTCCAGAAATTCGCGCGCGCCGGGCGTGAACGCGCCCCCGCTCATGAAGACCACCCGCGCGGCGATCTCCGGGAAGGCGCGCGAGAGCTCGGCGTGAAAGTCCATACCGGTCATCTCGGGCATCATCAGATCGCACAGGATGAGGTCGAAGGACTCGCCCGCGGCAACGCGGATGAGGGCCTCCTTCGCGCGAGTGACGACGGTCACACGGTGCGGCGCCAGCAGCCGCTGCAGCACACGTCCCAGCGCCGGCTCGTCTTCGATCACCAGTACCGTCCCGATCCGGCCCGCTTCCGGGACCACCGCCCGCACCGCGGGCATCTCGATGGTCCGACCTGAGCGCGCGCGCCGCAGGGCCACCCGAAAGGTGGTCCCTTCGCCGAGGCAGCTTTCGACCTCGATGCGTCCATCCATCGCGGTGAGGATCCGGTGGCAGATCGCGAGGCCCAAGCCCGTGCCGACCCCGATCGGCTTGGTGGTGAAGAACACGTCGAAGATGCGAGGCAGGACCTCGGCGCCGATTCCCGCGCCGGTGTCGGCGATGTCGATGGTCACCATTCCCCCTTCGATCGCCGTCGTGATGGTGATGCTGTTGTGGTCGGTCTGACCCTCGGGGATGGCTTGCGCCGCATTGACGAGGAGGTTCAGGAAGACCTGGCCGAGCCGCGCCTCGTTGGCGTCGACCAGCGGCACGCTGCCGAACCGCCGCACCACCTTGGCCCGGTGGCGCAGCTCGTTGCGCGCCATGCGGATCGACGACTCGATTACCTTGTGGACATCCACCGGCTCGCGTCGGTCCTCCTCGGGCCGCGAGAAGACGCGCAGGTCGCGCACGATCAGCCGGACCCGCTCCGCGGCCTCCTCGGCGTCGCTCGTGGCGGCGCGCAGCGAGGCCACCGCGGAGGTCACCCGATCCATCGGCGCGCCCAGCGCCAGGCGCGTCGGGCCCGACAGCCCCTCGAGCTCGGCGGCGATCGCCTCGGCGTCCTGCCGCACCACTTGCAGGTTTCCCGCCACGACCGAGAGCGGGTTGTTGATCTCGTGCGCGACGCCCGCCGCGAGCGTCCCCACCGACGCCATACGATCGGAAATGAGAAGCTGTTCTTGGATCTTGCGCTGCTCGCCGCGCATGGTCGATTCGCGCAGCTCGCGCTCGATGGCGGCTACCAATCGGCGGAGGTGTCCTTTGAGCAGGAAGTCGTGGACGCCCGTGCGCATCGCGGTGACCGCCACCTCTTCCCCCACGGTCCCCGAAACGATGATGAAGGGAATGTCCAGGTTCAGGCCGCGGACGATCGCGAAGGCGTCCGGCGCGCTCAGCTGGGGCATCGAGTAGTCCGAGATGATCACATCCCAGTTCTCGCTGGTCAGCGTGGCGGTCAGGTCGGGGCCGGTCTGGACCCGTCGCGTGATCGGCTCGTAGCCGCCCCGGCGCAGCTCGCGAATGACCAGCTCGGCATCGTCGACGTTGTCTTCGACGAGAAGCGCTCGCAGCGGTTTCGAGCTCTGGGAAGGGATCGACACGACGTGACCATGCCTACCCGAGGTCATCCTCGAGTCCCCCCGGGCCGAACCTACGCTCATGGCCCCCTCGTGTCAAAACCGGACCTGCCTTTTCCAGATCAGAAACGATGGGTTGTACGACGCCAGATCCAAGAGCCAAATCTCCGAATACATACCCAGAATCCGAACGCCGAGTCCCCTGGGACGATGTCGGACATTTAGGGACATGTAACGTCAAAAATTACATGCAACTCCCTTAAATTGTTTCGAGAAGTTCCCTAGGAGTGAGCTGATCCCCGCGGGGGCGGCTACTGCGTTGGCAGGTAGGGGTGTTGCTTCCTTCGACGCACCTCTAACTCCCCAGTATGTCTCGACCCCTTTCGAATACTGCACGCCGCCGCTCGCGGGCCCCAGGAGGGAACATGTTGACGATTGAATTCCGGCGAATGAGCTTGGCGCTCCTGCTCGTTGGCTCCCTGGGTGCCGGCGCGTGTAAAGGACAGATCGGAGGCGGCCAGACCACCGGCTCCGGCAACTCCAGCGGTGGAGGCAGCAGCGGAACCGGTGGAACCGGCGCGATCTCCGGCGGGGGCCCGACCAAGGTCGACCCCGGAACCCCAACCGCCACCACGACGCCGATCGCGGCCGCCCTGGCCGCGCCGATCTGTCGCAAGGTCAAGGACCTGCTGGTCGGCAGCGCCTGCACCGACGACGACGTCAACACGGTGACCACCATGGGCGCGGCGGGCCTGCAGCAGCTCATCGCGACCTGGATGACGGACACGACGTACCAGGCGCAGTTCAGCGGCAAGTTGGTGCCCTTCTTCCGGAATATGTTCCAGCAGACCGGCTTCACGGCCACCCAGGACTTCAAGAACCAGCTCCTGCAAAATGGCGGCTTCGACTTCGGTCCCTTTGGAACCAGCGCCGTCGGCGACGACGTGTACTTCAAGCTGGTCCAGAACCTTCAGGACAGCTTCGCGCTGACGGCCTGGCAGATGGTGAGCGAAGGCGATCCGTTCACCAACGTCCTCACCACCCAGCGGTTCGTGATGACGACCGGGCTCAAGAGCGTCTACACCCAGATCGAGATGCCGGACGACGAGCCGTACAACTTCAGCGGCGGGCGAAATGCGACCCCCAAGCTCCAGTGGAAGCTCGACTACGTCGACACGATTCCGCTGACCGACTCGCTCAACCCCAGCAGCCCCAACTACATGATCTTCGACGACGAGAAGCCGGCCAGTGGCAAGACCGGGTTCGGGGGGGGCGGTTTCACCACCTGTCAAGGTGTCGGCGACGCCGCCAGCGGCACCACCGTTCCCGTCGTGACGTTCGGCGCGTCCGGCACGGGTGTTCAGAGCGCGACGGGCGGCGTCGCGCAGCTCTTCCAGCGCATCATCGGCTATACGCCCCGATATCCTTTCGCGGCGACGCCCGACTGCTGGGAGCACGCGTCCAAACCCTACATGACCGACGCCGACGTGGCGGACTGGGGCTGGGTGACGATCACGCCGAAACAGAGCGGCGATTCGTACATCCAGCCTTACGATCTTCCCTCGCTTCGCACCGCGACCACGCTCAAGCTGGTGCTTCCGCGGGTGGGCTTCTACACCACGCCGGCGTTCCTGGCGCTCTGGAACACCAACGACAGCAATCAGCATCGCGTGACCGCCAATCAGACGCTGCTGGCCGCGCTCGGGCAGTCGTTCACCAGCGACAGCACCATCACGCCGCTCAGCGAGGCCGGCCTCGACGCCGCGCACACCACCACCAGCGGTGAATGCTACGGGTGTCACAAGAGCCTGGATCCCCTGCGGATGTTCTGGGGCAACCAGCTCGACTTCAACGATCGAAATGATTTCGTGGCGCAGCCCTTCAACGGCGCCCAGCCCAACCCGCGGCCGGCGGCGGGGTACGTCAGTGGTTTTGCCTTTGGCGACGTCAACAACAACACCGCTGGAACGAGCATGGCGTCCCTCGGCTCGCTGCTCATGATGGTGACCGATCAGGATCCGACCTCGCCGCTCCCGCTGTTCCCGATCGCCGTCACTCAGCAGCTCTGCTACTGGGCCAACTCGAACGCGTGCAGCACGAGCGATCCGGAATTCCGGCGGGTGGTCAGCGCGTTCATCAGCAGCAACTACAACTTCCCCGCTCTGATCAAGGAGCTGTTTGCCTCGCCGCTCATCACGGGGGTCGGGGCTACCGCCACCTACCCGCTCGATTCGAACGGCTCTGCGACCGTCCCGATCAGCATTGCCCGGCAGGCCCATCTTTGCTCCGCGCTGTCGAATCGGCTGGGGGTAGCCGACCTCTGTGCGCTGACCGCAGCGGTGCCGAGCACCGCGCAGAATGCGACGCTGACCATCGCCGGCAGCATCGCCGCCGATGCCTTCAGCCGAGGGGCGCAGACGCCCGTGACGCCCGCTGGCCCGGATCTCTTCTATCGAGCGGCCAGCGAGATGCTCTGCGAGAACATCGCCACGCAGGTGGTCGACCCCAGCGGCGGTGCCACCGCCATCTTCTCGAGCAGCGACGTGGCCGATGCGCTGCCGAAGATGGTCGAGAACGTCATGGGCATCAACGTCAGCGACCCGCTACACGATCAGCTCGTAATGGCTCTGCAGACCCACTACACGGCAGTCACGACGGCCAAGGGCACCGCGACGAACGCGCTGCGGTCGACATTCGCGCTGGCCTGCGAATCACCTACGTCCCTCGGGATCGGTCTTTAAAGGAGAACCGCTCATGATCAAGCCAGTTACACGACGAGAAAGTCTCCTCGCCGGGCTGTTCGGCAGCGGTTACATCGGTCTGCGCGCGCTGGCGACCGGACTACCGCCTTGGTTCCTGCTGAACCCGCGGCGCGCGACGGCGCAGACCCTGCAGTGCATGCTCAACGCGGCGAACAACAATCAGTATTTGATCCTGAGCACGTCGAGCAACGGCGACCCGCTCAACTGCAACGCGCCGGGGACCTACGAGGCGACCGACATCATTCACCCGACCCAGGACGAGGTCTCGGCGACGACGGTCAGCGTCGGCGGCAAGACCCTGGGCGCGGCTCTGCCCTGGGCGGATCCGTCGGTGACGAGCACCGGCGGAAGCGCCGGCCAGTTCGGCTCCAGCATCCTGGGGCGGACCACCTTCTTCCATCACCTGACCGGCACCGTCGTGCACGGCGATCAGCCCAAGGTGATGAAGGTGATGGGCGCGACCGCGGGCGGCGAGATGATGGTCTCGGCGTTCGCCAAGCACCTGGCGACCTGCTTTGGCACCGTGCGGACCGAGCCGATTGCAGTAGGCGCGGGCTTCAACGGTGGCGAGCTGGTCAGCTTCGGCGGCCGGACGCTCCCGGCCATCTCGCCGCTGCAGCTCAAGCAGCTGCTCACAGGGTCGACCAGCGATCCGCTGGTCAAGCTCCGGGCGACGCGCGACACCTCGCTGGACGCGATCAACACGCTCATCAAGAATGAATACTCGGCGGGCAGCGTGCAGGCGCAGTTCCTGGATGCGCTGGCCAGCTCGCAGACGCAGGTGCGTGCGCTCGCCAATCAGCTCGCCACGACGCTCAGCAAGATCACCGCCAACGACGTCACCGGCCAGTCCTGGGCGGCGGCGGCGCTCATCGCGGCCAAGGTCACGCCGGTGGTCACCATGCACATCTCCTTCGGCGGCGACAACCACTCCGACAGCAACCTGCAAGGGGAAGCCGATCAAACCGTGAGCGGCGTGGCGGCGATCAACAAGCTCCTGATGACCGACACCACGAACGGGATCCTGGCGTCGCTCGGGCTGCTCGATCAGGTCACCTTCTCCACCATGAACGTTTTCGGGCGCAACCTGGCCGGCATCTCGAAGGTGACCGCCCGCACCGGGCGGGATCACTGGGGAAATCACAACATCATGTTGATGATTGGCAAAAACTTTAAGTCGAGCGTCATCGGTGGCGTGACCCCCGTTTCGGGCACCACCGGAGCCTCGGGCTACGCCGCCAGCGACATCGACTCGGCGAGCGGGTCCGCCACCAAGGGCGGCGACATTCCCGCCGCGCAGACGTTCGTCGCAGCCGCCCGGACACTCGGTTCCGGCCTGGGTATCCCCGACAGCGTTCAGACGACCGACTGGATCGCCTCCGCCGGCGGCAAGACCGTGGCAGCCGCCCTCACGGCCATCCCGACTCAGGCCTCCTAGCTACAATTTCCCGAGGCGCATGCCCTCGGGTCGGGTATCGGTCAACGCTATGTTGGGCGCGCAAGCCCAATGCATGTGCGGAGATCGGCGTCGCGGCCCTGCCGCGCACAGAGCAGCCCTGCAACCACCAGGCGAGCGTAGCGCGGCTCCGCCGCGCGGAGCGAGGGGGCCCGGGGGCTGCGAGCGGCAGCGAGCCAGCCCCCGTCAAAACAAAAACCCCCGGCCGCTTGCGCAGCCAGGGGTCTTAAGACTAATTACTGATTGACGAGCCCGAAGGACCCGCCGGATCAGGAGTGATTACTTGGCGGCCTTGTCGTCGGCCTTTTTGTCGTCCCCGTCAGCCTTCTTGCTCTTCTTGGACTTCTTCTCCTTCTTGGCCGGCTCGGCGTCGCCCGCGGGGGCGTCAGCGGCCTTGGCGATGGTCCAAGAGGTCGGGAGAAGAACGGCGAGGGCGAGGAAGATCGAACGAACGAGCTTCATGTGTGACTCCTGATTTGGGTTGAGTACGTCCGGCCATAAGGGCTTGACGCGTCGGAAACGAGATGCAGCGCACATGCCACCGGCAGAATCCGCTTCAGACGTAAGTATTTCAGATGCTTACAGATATCTAGGGATGAGGTGCCCAAGGGTGGTGAGGCGTTATTGCCGTCTAAGGCGCCCTCCATGTGGCGAAGCGCCTCACATGTGTCCACGTCAGCGCCCTTGGCGGGCCCGCGGCCGCCGACCGGCGGTCTACTTGCTCGGCGCCGTCAGAATGGCGATGTGGCTGGCTCCGGCCTTCTTGGCAGTGGACATGATGTCGACCGCGGCCCCGAGCAGGACGCTCTTGTCGCCGCGAATGAGCAGGGTCTCGGAGCCGACCTCCGCGAGCGCCTTCCGGATCTCCGCTTCGAGGTTGCCTGCATCCACCTTGTGGGACCCGAGGTAGAGCTCGTTGCCCTTCGTGACCGTGAGCACCGGATCGCTGTGCCGTTGCGAGACCGGCCCGGCGGCATTCGCTTTCGGCAGAACCACCTTCATGCCGGCCCGCGACGCGACCTCGGACTCGACCAGGGCCGTCGAGGTGACCATGAAGATGATCAGCAAGACCAGAAAAACGTCGGTGAGCGGCGTGATGTTGATCTCCGCGACGACCTGCTCGTTGCCGACGTCGGCGTCATCGCCGTGGGCGGCGCCGTCGTCGAGCTGAACATTCATTCCCATGCGACGTCTTCTTCAGGGAGTTGCCGCGCCGGCGTCGGAAGTTGCCGCGGGGCGCGCCTTGACGTGGTCGCCCAGCGCCGTCAGGAATTCCTCGCAGTAGAGGCGGTACTGCATCGATATGACGTTGATGCGCGCGACGAAGTAGTTGTAGGCGATGACCGCATAGATCGCGACCAGCAGGCCGGCCGCCGTGGCGACCAGCGCGGCCGCGATCCCCTGCGAGACGACCTTGAAACCGCCGGTGCCCGCCACCGACATCGACTGGAAGGCCTTCAAGATCCCGACCACCGTGCCGAAGAGGCCGACGAACGGCGCCGAAGACCCCACGGTTCCCAGCGCCCACAGGTAGCGTTTGAGCGACAAGACCGTCGCGCTTCGCTGCGAGGTCACCGCCTCGGTGGTCTTGGTCGGGGTCTTCTGGAAGATCAGCAGGCCGCGCTCGAAGACATCCGCCAGCGGCACCTGCGACATCTCGGCGAGCGCCGCCGCCTTGCCCAGATCACCGCGTTCGAGCGCGTCGATGACCCGATTCTTGAACGCCTCCGATTTCGGAATCAGGTTCCACAGGGCGTAGAGGCGTTCGCAGATGACGGCCAGCCCGGCCAGCGACCAGGCCAGCAATAGGGATAAGATGAGCCATTCGTCGCGAACGAGGTTGCGGATGGTTTCCCAAGACATGCGCCCCCGAGCATAGCGTGGAAAGGCCGCAGGTGCCCGCTACGGCCCGGCGGCGTCTCCTCCTATACTGGCGGGCATGACGACCTCTCCGGTGGAGGTGCCTCGGCAAGCGGTCGCCGGCGATCGGCGGTTCGGTTTCGTTGGCCGGCTGGTCTCGACCGAGTTGGCGCTCACGGTGGCCGAGATCGTCCTGGTGGTGGCGCCGACCCTGGCGCTGGCGGCGCAATCCCTCCGCGCCAGCGGCGAATCGTTCCGGGTGGTCGCGATGCTGGCGGCTTTGATGGTGGTCGGATGGGTGCGGGCCGCCGATCTGCTCCGTCCGATGATCGCCGCCCGCGACGCGAAGCGCGCCGGGCGCGCGCTGACCGAGGCCGAAATCGTCGCCACCGATCGCGCCATTCGGCGGGCCCCGGTCGAGGTGGCCGCGACCCGCTGGCTGCTCTGGTCGGCCACCGTCGTCTACCTCGCCGTCCGTCTCGCGACCCGAGGGTTTCTGGCCTGGCCTTCGGCGGTGGGGATGGCCTGCGTCGGCATCTTGCACGCCGGCGGTGCCGCGGCCGCTCGCGGGGCCCTGTGGGAACGGCGTCTCGACCGCGCCCGGCGCCTGGTCCTGCCGAACTTCGACGCCCTTCGCGCCTTTGCCACCGGCTACCGCCGCCGCCTCTGCCAGGGCGCCTGGGCGCTGCTCGCGCTCACCCACGCCACCAACGCCGCCCTCATCGCGGTCTTCACCGAGCTGTCGTCGGCGCAGTCCGGGACGCTGCTGGCCCTGACCGTGCCGGCGTTGGTGCTGCCGATGTCGGTTTGGTACCGATCGCTCCGCCTGCGGACCCGTCCCATCGAGCGCTACTTCGACGTCGCCGTGCGCCGTCCGCCCTCGCGCGGTCCGGCGCGCGAGGATCCCGACGCCGTGGCCGCGTTTCGGGAAGCTCAGGGACTGCCCTATCGATTGGCCGGCTATCAGGTCCTGGCCTGCGCGTTCGCGGTGGTCGCCGTGGTCGTGGTCGGGCGTCGCGTCTGCGGATTCGACGCCGCGACCGCGGGGCGGCTCCTCGGTTCGAGCGGGCTCATGCTGCTCGCGATGGGTCTGTACGAGACGCTGCTCTTGCGCGACGTCCTCCGGCCTTTGCTGGGCCAGCTCGGGGCGCGACATCGCCTGCCGGTTGGCGAGATCCGGGCGCCGATCACCTTGCGCGCCAAGCTGGTCTTCTTTCTGGGCAGCGTGACGGTTTTCACGTCGGGGTTGGTCCTGCTGTTCGCGCTGTCGCCCAGTCAGCCGCACTCGACCCTGCTGGCGTCGATCGCGATGGCGATGGCGCTGGCGCTGGGGCTGGTCCACCTCATCGTGCGCGACATGGTGACCCCGGTGGTCGCGCTCGAAGAGCGGGCGGACGAGATGGCGCGCGGCGAGCTGGCGCGTCCGGTGCCGCCGTCGGGGGAGGCCGACGAGATCGGGCGGCTTTCCTTCGCGTTCGAGGAGATGCGCCGCGCGCTGCGCGACAAGCTGCGCTCGACCGAGTCGCTCAACATCGATCTCGAACGGGAGGTTCGCCGCCGCACGGAGGTGCTCGAGCAGCGCAACCTCGAGCTTCACGATGCGCTCGAGAAGCTCCGGCGCGCGCAGGACGATCTGGTGCGCTCGGAGAAGCTCGCCTCGATGGGGCGCCTGGTGGCCGGGATCGCGCACGAGATCAACAACCCGGTCAACGCCGTCATCAACACGCTGGGGCCGCTCGAGGAGGCGCTGCAGATCCTCGTCACCTCGCCGAGCAGCGAGGCGGCCGTGCGGGCTGCCAAGGACGCGGGGGAGATGCTGCGGGTGGTCCAGCGCGGTGCCGCGCGGAGCAAGGCCATCGTGCAGGCGCTGCACAATTACTCGCGGGGCGACGAACAGCGCCCGCGTGAGCTCGGTCTGGCGCGGAGCGTGGACGACACGCTCGACTTGTTGCGCCACCACCTGCGCAACGTGCAGGTCGAAAAGCAGATCGATCCCAGCTTACGGATCACCGGATTCCCCGGTCAGATCGATCAGGTGTTCATGAACCTCATCACCAACGCCGCGCAGGCCGTCGGCGAGCGGGAGCGCGGTGGCACGATTCGCCTCGCCGCCACCGCCCGCGGCGAGGACGTCGAGATCACGGTCTCCGACGACGGGCCCGGAATCGCCCCCGAGGTCATCCCGCGAATCTTCGATCCCTTCTTCACGACCAAGGACGTGGGCGCGGGATCGGGCCTGGGTCTGTCGATCGTGCACGGGATCGTCGATCGCCACGGCGGACGCATCGAGGTGGAGAGCCGCATGGGAGAGGGCACCACTTTTCGAATCACCTTGCCGGCGGGCGCGCAAAAGTCGCCCTCGGCCGAGGATCCGTCCACGTGACAAACTGGCAGCCGGCGTAGCCCCGTGGCGGCAAGATGTCAGGTTGGCACCAGATTGGACGTCGTGGCCAATTTGGCGTAATATTGATTCCTGTGTATTCAGGTAGTTACAGCAATTTACCCGAGCTGGCATCCGGGTTGAAGACGACAAGGGGATGGAGTTGATGCCCGTCACGTCCGATGCGCCGACCGTGCTGGTGGTGGACGACGAGCCGCCGATCGTCGACTCGCTCCAGAAGATCCTCGAACGCGAGTCGTTGCGGGTCCTGACGGCCGGATCGGGGGGAGAGGCGCTAGAGATCCTCCGGCGCGAGCCGGTGTCGGTCCTGCTCACCGATCTCATGATGCCGGGGATGTCGGGGATGGATCTGCTGCGCGCGAGCAAGAGCGTCGCGCCGGAGACCGAGACGGTGCTCATGACCGCCTACGGAACGGTCGAGAACGCGGTCGAGGCCATGAAGCAGGGGGCCTACGACTTCGTGACCAAGCCGATCAAGCGCGCGCACCTGGTGCGGGTGATCGGAAAGGCCATCGAAAAGCGCTCGCTGGTGCAGGAGAACCGGTCGCTCCGGGCGCAGCTGGCGGCCGAGAAGCGCCGGACGCTCATCGGCCAGTCGCTCCCCTGGCGCCGGACCATGGAGATCGTGCTGCAGGCGGCGCCCTCGCAGGCTACGGTGCTCTTGCTGGGCGAATCGGGGACCGGCAAGGAGCTGCTGGCGCGCGCGATTCACGAGAGCTCTCCGCGCGCCGGCGGCCCGTTCGTCCCGGTCAACTGCGCGGCGCTCCCCGAGAGCATCCTCGAAGCGGAGCTCTTCGGGTACGAGAAGGGGGCCTTCACGGGCGCGGCGCATCGGCACGACGGGCGCTTCGTTCAGGCCCACGGCGGCACGCTCTTTCTCGACGAAATCGGCGAGATCCCGACCCACGTCCAGGTCAAGTTGCTGCGCGTCCTGCAGGAGGGGGAGGTGGAACGGCTGGGCGGTCGAACGCTCAAGGTGGATCTGCGCCTGGTGGCCGCGACCAACCAGGACCTGCGCGCGGCCGTACGCGAGGGGCGGTTCCGGGAGGATCTGTACTATCGGCTCAACGTCATCGCCGTGCCGATCCCGCCGCTCCGGGACCGGCGTGAGGACGTGCCCCTTCTGGCCGAGCACTTCCTGCAGCTCTACGCCGCGCGCAACGGGCGCCACCTGTCGGGCTTCTCGCGGGTGGTCGCCGATACGCTGGCTCGGCACGACTGGCCCGGGAACGTGCGCGAGCTCGAGAACACGGTCGAACGCGCGGTGGTCCTCTCGCGGGGGAGTGCCATCGAGATCGACGATCTGCCGCCCGAGGTGCGGCAGGGTGGGGTGACCGGCGACGGCCGCACGCTCTCCTTCGCCGTCGGCACGCCTCTCGAGGAGATCGAACGCCGGGTCATCCACGCCACGCTGGCCCACGTGGGCGGCGACAAGCGCCTGTGCGCCCAGCTTCTCGGGATCGCGACCCGGACCATCTACCGGCGCCTCGAAGAAGAGCGGGTCGAGCCCGAATCGTCGCCGGCTTCATCGGCAGAGCCGTCCGGCCGGGACTTGCCAAATTGGCAGGGACCCCATGCCGTCGGTTCTCGCTAAGTTGCTGATCTAAAAGGTATTTGCGAGCAGGACCGGGTGGTCTCGGCGTTGCTTTGATACCCACGCCGGACCTCCATGGAGACCCTTCTCAGCAAGTATCTCGGCGCCGTCGATCTGGTCGTGATCGCGCTGTGCGCCATCTTCGGCGCACGCGCGACGGCGACGGTCATCGAGTCCAGCCTGCTGAGCGGCATCCCCAGCGCCAAGCACGGCTCCAAGCCCGCCGCCTCGGCCGCGCCGGCCGTCTACACCAAGCAGGTCGAGGAGATCCTCAAGCGGAACATTTTCTGCTCGACCTGCCCGCCCATCCTTCCCGTTCCCGTCACGCCGGGGGCGCCCGTCGTCCCGGAGCTGCAGCGCACCTCCCTGCCGCTCAAGCTGCTGGCGATCATGTTCGCGCCCGCGCCCGCCGACCCGCGCTGGTCGATGGCGATCATCCGGGACAACGACGCCAAGACCGCCGGGCCCTACGCGATCGGCTCGAAGCTGCGGGAGGCCACGGTGAGCGAGATCGACGAGGTGAAGGTCTATCTCGATTTTGGCGGGGGGCGGATCGAGTACCTGGAGCTGCTGGACCGGCCCACGCCACCACCGGGCGCGCCGGTCGTCGCGACGGCGGCACCGGCCGATCCGTTCGCGGCCGAGCTCGAAAAGGGGATCAAGAAGACGGGCGCGAACAGCTATGAGGTGCAGCATTCGACGCTGGACGCGCTGCTCGGCAACATGGGGGCGCTGTCCCGCGCCGCGCGCATCGTCCCCGAGATGCGCGACGGCAAGTCGATCGGGTTCCGACTCTTCAGCATCAAGCCCGACGGGCCGTTCGGGAAGATCGGTCTGCAGAACGGCGATGTGATCTCCGCGATCAACGGTCTCGAGATGAACAGCCCGGACAAGGCGCTCGAGGTCTACACCAAGCTCAAGACGGCGAACCACCTGTCGGTGGGGCTCGAGCGCAATGGCCAAAAGATGACCGAGGACTACAACATCCGATGAAAATCAACAGACGACCCCTGGGATATGTGGTGATTGTGCTGGCGGCGGGCTTCGCGTCGGCGCATGCCGCGGTGGTGGAGGGCGCGGATCAGAAAGCGGTCCGGGTCGAGCCGGGCGCTTCGGCGCCACCTCCCGCGCCGCTCCCGCCGAGGCGGCGTCATGAGCCGCCGAACGCCGCCAGCGCAGCGGCCGCGGCGGCGGCGGCGGCCGGCGGCGCAGTCACTCCCGGCGCGAGCGTTTCGGGCGCGACGGTCGTCGGCGAGAAGGAGTTCAACTCCTGCAAGAAGTTTCCGACCGGCAAGCGGATCGTGAAGCTCAACCTCAAACCCGACACCGAGCTCGGGGACCTCATCTCCTGGATCTCGTCGATCACCTGCAAGCAGTTTCTCTTGCCGGGGACCATCCCGTCGAACAGCAAGAAGGTCACGATCGTGGCGCCCGAGCTGATCACGCCGGAGGAGGCCTACCGTCTGTTTCTGGGGGCGCTCGATTCGGTCGGTCTGACCGTGCAGCCGTCCGGCAAGGTCCTTCGAATCATCGAGACGGTGAAGGCGAAGTCGGCCCCGATCCCGCTGTACGGCGAGGACTCCGACGTTCCGGCAAACGAGAGCTACGTGACCCGCCTCATCCGCGTCGAGAACGCCGACCCGAACGAGGTCGCCCAGGTCTTCGGTCGCCTCAAGGGCGAGCAGGGGGACGTGATCGTCTATGCGCCCCAGGGAGCCCTGATCGTGACCGATCTCGCGTCGAACATCACGCGGATGATGCACATCCTCAAGGAGATCGATCAGCCGGGCACCGGCGAGAAAGTCTGGATCATCGGCATCAAGAACACTTCCGCCAGCGAGATGGCCCAGAAGCTGGGAGAGATCTTCCAGGTGGCGAAGCTGGGTGGCAAGGGCGGCAACGCCGGCACGCCGGCGCCGGCGGGCGCCCCCACCCGGCTCAAGGTGGGCGATCTGACGACGGAGATGATGATCTCGAAGATCATCCCGGACGAGCGCTCGAACCAGCTGATCGTGATCGCCAACGAGCGGGCCTACGCGCGGGTGCTGACGCTCGTCAAGAAGTTGGATGTCCCGATCGAGGGGGGCGACGGGCGGATCCACGTCTACTACTGTGAGAACGCCAACTGCGACGAGCTCGCGCAGACCATCGGCGCCGTCACGGGCATCGCGGTCAGCGGCGCCGGCGCCTCGCGGTCGCGGTCGCGCGGGTCCAATACCTCGACGCCCACGCCAACCCCCACGCCCGGCGCGACCACCGGACAGCCGCTCCAGGGCGCGAACCTACTGTTCGAGGGCGAGGTCCGACTCAACTTCGATCGCCCGACCAACTCGCTGATCATCGTCTCTTCGCTCAAGGATTATCAGGCCTTGCGGCGGGTGATCGAGCGCCTGGATTCACCCCGCAAGCAGGTGTTCGTCGAGGCGATGATCCTGGAGGTCACGCTCGATAAGGAGCGCGACCTCGGCGCGTCGTGGCACGGCATCAAGCCGGAGAACCTCTTCGGTATGAACGATCCCAGCCTCATCGTCGGCGGCCTCAATCCCTCGAACACGCTGCTGCCGACCAACTCGCTCGGCGACACCATGCTGGCGGGCATCCTGGGGCCGGTGCTGTCGACGTCCGAAGCGGCTGGCCTCGGCTCGGCCGCCACCTCCACGGTCGACATCCCCTCGTTCGGCGTGCTCATCAAGGCGCTGCAGACCAACAGCGACGTCGACGTCCTGTCGAACCCGCATCTGCTCATCATGAACAACGAGGACGGCGAGATCTCGGTCGGCTCGAAGGTGCCGTTTCCGGTGAGCACGCTCGGGCTCGGGGGGGCCGGCGCCGCGGCCGGCGCCGTCGGCGGGCTCGGCGGTCTGGGCCTGGGCGGCCTGTTCCCGCAGGTTCAGCGGGAGAAGGTCGCCCTCGAGCTCAAGCTGACCCCGCACGTCAACGAGCACGACATCATCCGGCTGGAGGTCGACGCGAAGAACTCGGAGCTCGCCCCCGGCGGAAACCCGGCGCTCGGGCCCTCGACCTCCGAACGCAGCGCCAAGACCATCGTGGTCGCCAAGGACCAGCAGACGATCCTGATCGGCGGCCTCATGTCCGACAAGGTCATCAACAGCGTGGTCAAAATTCCGATCCTGGGGGACATCCCCATCCTGGGGTTCTTCTTCCGCAACACCACCAAGCATGTGGTGAAAACCAACCTGATCATCGCGCTCACCCCGTACGTGATCAACGATCAGTCGGACCTGCGCCGGGTGCTCGAGAAGAAGATGAAGGAGCGGCGCGAGTTCGTGGAACGCTTCGGCGGCGAAGAGCGTCCCAGCCTGGAGTCCGACATCGACTACCGGCGCAAGCGTGGGATGCTGGAGGAGATCAACCGCGCCGCGCGGGAGATCGAGACCGAGGAGAGCGAGATGGACGCCATCAAGATCAAGGACGCGATGGACGAGTCCGGCCCGGTCGACCTTCCGGTCGGGCCGTCGGGTCCGGGCGCGCCGGCGGCTGGCCCGGCTGGCCCATCTGGTCCATCTGGTCCACCTTCGGGTGGCGGCACGCCGCCTGGGCCGGCTCCGTCCGAGCCGGGGCGCGTGCCCTGAGGAGCCCCTGAGGTGGCCAAGAAGCGCATCGGCGATCTGCTGCTCGAGCTCAAGGGCGGGCCCGGCGGACTCACGCCCGACGTGATCGAGCAGGCGCTGGTCACGCAGCGGGCAGAAGGCGGGCGTCTGGGCGAGATCCTCATCAAGATGCGCGCCGTGACCGAGGACGACGTCCTGCAGGCGCTGGGGCGACAGCTGGGGATCGCCTTTTCCGCCGAGCTCAAGGTGGACGAGATCGACACCGACCTCGCGACCGCCATCCCGATTGGCTTCGCCAAGCAACACCGCCTGCTGGCGGTGCGGCGCGAGGGCGAGGTGGCGATCGTGGCGATGGCCGATCCGCTGGACGTGGGTGCGCTCGACGATCTGCGCATGCAGCTGTCGGTCGAGGTGCGGCCCGTGCTGGTCCCCTCGCAGCGAATCCTGGAGGTCATCAACGACGTCTACGGCCGCAAGCACGACAAGGGGGGCGATCTCGGCGACAAGCAAGACGACGAGGACGAAGGGGGCAGCGAGGAGCTGGTCGACATCCTCGAAATCACCGACGAGGCGCCGATCATCCGCTGGGTGAACTCGCTGCTGTTCAACGCGGTCAAGGAACGGGCCAGCGACATCCACATCGAGCCGGGCGAGAAGGAAGTCTCGGTCCGCTATCGAATCGACGGCGTGCTGTACGAGTCGCGCCAGGCGGCGCGCCAGTTCCTGCCGTCGATCATCTCGCGCGTGAAGATCATGGCGGGGCTCAACATCGCCGAGAAGCGCCTGCCGCAGGACGGCCGCATCCGCCGCAAGATCGCCGGCAAGGACATCGACATGCGCGTCGCCACCGTCCCCACGGTGAAGCAGGGCGAGCGGGTCACCATCCGTCTGCTCGATCGCGAATCGGTGCTGCACGATCTGGCGGACATCGGCTTCGGCGACGATCACCTGCGCCAGATCAACGAGCTCATCAAGAAGCCCCACGGCATCATGCTGGTGACGGGGCCGACCGGCTCGGGCAAGACCACCACGCTCTACGCCTGCCTGGCCAAGATCAACTCGCCCGATCTCAACATACTCACCATCGAAGATCCGGTCGAGTATCAGCTGGACGGGATCTCGCAGACCGCCGTGAACGAGAAGATCGATCTCACCTTCGCGGCCGGGCTGCGCTCGTTCTTGCGCCACGATCCGGACGTGATCATGGTCGGCGAGATCCGCGATCGCGAGACCGCCGAGATCGCGATCCAGGCGTCGCTGACCGGCCACCTGGTGCTGTCCACGCTGCACACCAACGACGCGGCCGGCGCCATCAACCGCCTCGTCGATCTGGGGGTGCAGCCGTTCCTGGTCGCGTCGTCGCTGATGGCGTTGCTCGCCCAGCGGCTGGTTCGGCGCCTGTGCCGCGAATGCCGGGAGGTCTACCAGCCCGCGCCCGAGGATCTCGCCAGCATCGGGATCGATCCGGCGACCTTCGCCCGCGGCAAGGCCAAGCGGGTCTACTTCAAAGGGGACGAAGCCTGGGCCCCCCCCGCGGGGATGTTGTTCCGCGCGAAGGAGGGTGGCTGCCCGGCCTGCCTGGGCGCCGGGTACAAGGGGCGGACCGCGATCTACGAGCTCCTGCCGATCGACGAGAAGATCCGGCATCTCACCATCAAGAATTCCGACGCCCAGGCGGTCAAGTCTCAGGCCGTGCAGTCGGGCATGCGCACGCTGCGGGAAGACGGCGCACAGAAGGTGCTGGCGGGGATGACCACCGCGTCCGAGGTCCTCATGATCACCACCCAGGACACCGAGTAGACCGGTGCCTGTTTACAGCTGGAAAGGCCTCAACACCGCCGGGAAGGCGGTGGCCGGCACCCGGGACGCCGACGGACCGAAGGCCCTGCGCCAGGCCCTGCGCAAAGACGGCATCTTCATCACCGAGCACCGCGAGGTGCTGGCCGGCGGCGGACGGGCGGCGCCCCGGGCGGCGAACGCCGGCGGCGCGAAGGTGTCGGTCTTCAAGCGCGAGATCGACTTCAAGGGCGCCCTCGAGCGGGTGCGGCCGCAAGAGGTCGCGGCGTTCACGCGGCAGCTGGCGACCCTGCTCAAGGCCGGGATCCCGCTGGCCGAGGCGCTGGGCGCGCTCGGCGAGCAGGGGGACAACAAGAAGCTGGAGATGGTGCTGGCCGACATCCGGCAGAAGGTCAACGAGGGGAGCTCGCTGGCCGATACCTTGGCCGCGCACCCCAAGATCTTCCCCGAGCTCTACACGAACATGGTTCGTTCGGGCGAGGCCGCCGGCAACCTCGACGCGGTGCTGGCCCGCCTGGCCGACTTCTTGGATTCGCAACACGCGCTGCGGGCCAAGGTCTCCGGCGCGATGACCTACCCAATCATCATGCTCGTGCTCGGGTCGGCAATCATGAGCGTGCTCATGGTGGTCGTGGTCCCCAAGATCACCTCCATTTTCGAGGATATGGGGAAAACGCTGCCCTGGAATACGCAGCTCCTCATCTTTACTTCCGATCTCGCTGGAAACTACTGGTGGGCGGTCCTCATTGTCGCCGGCCTCGGTTTCTGGCTCTTCCGGCGTTGGTCCCACACACCCAAGGGTCGCGCGATGCTCGACAAGATCCTGCTGCGCATCCCGCTGATCGGCCCGCTGATTCGCTTCGTCGGGGTTGCGCGTTTCGCGCGGACACTGGCGACGATGCTCTCAGCGGGTGTGCCGGTCCTGACCGCGCTCGAGATCGTGAAGAAGGTCCTCAACAACACCGTCCTCGAGAAGGTCGTCGAGGAGGCGCGCGACGCCATCCGCGAGGGCGAGTCGATTGCGACGCCGCTGAAACGCTCGGGCCAATTTCCTTCCCTGATGGTCCACATGGTCGCCGTTGGGGAGCGCTCGGGGCAACTGGAGGCCATGCTAGAAAACGTGGCCACCGCCTACGAGCGCGACGTCGAAGGGAAGGTCACGCGTCTGACCACGATCCTGTCGCCCCTGATGATCGTCGGCATGGCCTTGTGCGTGGTCTTCATTGTGTTCTCGGTCCTTCAACCCATTCTCGACATGCAGAACTTCGTCCAGTGAGGAGAAAAGCCATGAGTGCAATGAAAAGAAACGGCAAGGAGTGCGTCAAGCGAGTAGCGCGAGTCGTCGAGTCTGGCTTCACGCTCATCGAGATCATGATTGTGCTTGCGATCATCGCTCTTCTCGCGGGCGGGGTAGGTACCGCCGTGTTCAGTCAGTACAAGAAGGCCCAAGTGAAGATCGCCAAGCAGCGGGTCAATGCGGCCAAGAACAGCGTGAACTCCTTCTTGCTCGACAACAACGCCTGCCCGAAGGGCATCGACGATCTCATCAGCCAGAAGTACTTGGACAAGAGCAATGCCAAGGATCCCTGGGGCAAGGATCTCACCTTCCACTGCCCGGGCACGAACGACACCGACAGCGCAGACATCTCGTCTGCCGGACCCGACAAGCAGGAAGGGACCCCAGACGACATCCGGTCCTGGGAGCTCTAGCGGGCGGGCCCGCGACGTTCACAGCCCAAAGACGACCATGCGTCCGACTCGACAATCTGAGCTCTGGGGGCGCCTCCCGCGTGCGCCCCGCGGGTTCACGTTGATCGAAATCATGGTGGTGTTGCTGATCATGGGCCTCGTCGCAAGCCTCGGTGTCACGGGGTTCCGAGCCGTCACCAAGAGCGATCTGCGGGCGACCACGGCGCACCTCTCGGGCGCCATTCGATATCTCTTCGATCGGGCGTCGATCACCGGCAAGTACCACCGGCTGGTCATCGATCTCACCGAGGGGAAATATTGGGCCGAGGTCTCGGACGATCGCTTCTACGCGCCCAACGAGGCGGAGAGCCAGTCGGACCGAAAAAAACGCGAGAGCGACGAGGCGGCGGCCGACGAGGACGAGCGCAAGCGGCTGGAGAAGCAACAGAACGCCTACGGGGGTGGGTCGGTCTCGGCGGGGTCCAGCTTCGATCTGGCCAAGCTCGAGGTGGGCGAGTTTCGTCCCCGCCGCGCGCGCTTCGCCGCCTTCAAGGAGACGGCGCTCAAACCGGTCAGCTTGAAGAAGCTGAAGATCCGCAGCGTCTACACGCCGCGGATGACCGAGCCGGTGACCTCCGGACGCGCCTATCTGTATTTCTATCCGCTTGGACAGACCGAGCCGGCCATCGTGACCCTCACCGACGCCACGGGCGAGAGCGTCTACTCGCTGGTGGTCCACCCCATCACGGGCCGGATCCGCATCTACAACACCGAGGTGCTGCCGCCGGTCGGCCGCCAGTACGACGACGAGGGGAATCAGGTCGTCAAATGACGCCCGCGAGATCGGCGATGGGGCCGCGACGTTCCAGCGCCGGGTTCACCTTGCTCGAGATCATGGTGGCCATCGCCATCCTCTCGTCGACGCTGGTGGTGCTCCTCTCGATCGTCACCAACAACGTCCGCTCGACCAACCACGCCAAGATGACCACCTCGGCGACCTTCCTGGCCCGCACCAAGATGGTCGATATCGAGGACGAGATCCTCGACGACGGCTTCACCGACAACGACGAGACCGGCGCAGGCTCCTTCAAGGACCTGGGCTACCCGCAATTTCGCTGGGAGACCAACATCGAACGGATCGAGCTGCCGTCCGATCTGGCGCAACGCTCCCGCGACCAGGCCAGCACCCAGAGTCAGGACGCCAAAGATCCGATGTCGCTCCTGACCGGGTTCATGGGCGGCATGATGAGCAGCTTCATCGATCCGATCCGGAACGGGCTACAGGAGTCGGTCCGCAAGGTGACGGTCCGCGTGCTCTGGGATGAGCACGGCCGGCCGAACCAGAATTTCGAGGTGATTCAATATCTGACCGACCCCTCCAAGCTGGACGCCGCCGGGCTCACCGCCGGCGCCCCCAGCGGAACCGGTGGTAGCACGGGGAACAATGGAACGGGGGCCACCACCGGCGCGGCGTCGCCCTTCGGCGCGCTCCCGGGGTTGTTGCGTTGATGCGCCCGTCTGGTCGCCGCCCCGCCGTCCGGGTCTCCGGGGGCTTCACGCTCATCGAGGTGATGCTGGCGCTCGCGATCCTGGGGTTCGTCACCACCATCATGTGGGGCTCCTTCAACCAGACGATCACCAGCAAGCGCGCCATCGAAACCGCACAGGAGCGAACGCACACCGTTCGGGTCGCGCTCATGCGCATGGCGCGCGAGATCGAGATGGGGTACCTCTCGGCCTCGGAGAACACCGCGCTCTCCGATCGGCGGACCTTCATGGTCGGCTCGTCGCACGGCGACGTCGACGAGCTTTCGTTTTCGAGCTTCGCGCATCAGCGGCTGCGGGCGGGGCTGGCGGAAGGGGACACCGCCGTCATCGGCTACTTCGGGGAGCGGGATCCCGACAACCGCCGCGTCCTCAACCTCATGCGGCGCGAGACGCGCCGGCTGCAGGCCGAGAACCCCAGCAACATCATCGGCGAGGCCTACGTGCTCTGCCCGGACGTCAGTCGGGTCAAGTTTTCCTATTACGACCACAAGCTCAAGACCTGGGCGAACGACTGGACCACGCTCGACGCGAGCGGGAACCAGTATCTGCCCACCCACATCCGCATCACTCTCACCGTGATCGACGAGCGCGGCCAGGACGTCTCGTACTCCACCGACGCCCGAATTCGCATGACCGAGAAGGTCGACTACAAGCCGGTGAAGCAGTGAGCTTGACCTCAATGTTCCGGCGATTCCGAGCGCAGCGCGGCTTCGCCGCGCGAAGCGAGGCCCGGCGAACGCCGGCTCCCCCCTTGGGACAAGGGGGGCGGGGGGGGGATTGTAGACGCCAGCCGCGGAACACCCGGCGCGGCGTCGCCATGCTGATCGTGCTGACCTGGCTGGCCCTCATGATCTCGGTCATTGGCGAGTTCACCTACGGCACCAGCGTCGACGCGGCGCAGGCCGCCAACGCGCGCGACGAATTGCGGGCGCACTATCTGGCGGTCTCGTCGGTGAATCTGTCGCGGCTACTCATCAAGATCCAGCAGCAGTTCATCGATCCGGTGATGGGCCAGGTGCAGAAGATGTTGCAGCAGTCGATGTCGAGCGGTTCGACCGGCAGCGGCGGAACCAGCGGCGCCAGCTCGACGGCCACGAGCGGTCTGGGCTTCAGCCTGCGCGTCACCGACTACGCCGGCTCGCTGATGGGCTTCTTCAGCGGCTCCAAGGACGAGGTCGCCGGCCTCGGCAGCCTGATCGGCATCGACACCTCGGCCATCAAAGGGCTCGGCCTCAAGTCGGGAAGCTTCGACGCGCAGATCACCTCCGAAGACGGCAAGATCGACATGAACTGCGGATCCGGCGTGGCGTCCGACAAGTCGAAACAGCTCATCGTCTATCGCCTGCTGATGGGTCTGATGTTCTCGAAGCGCTTCGATCGGTTGTTCTCCGAGGCCGACACCTCGGGCAACTTCGCGGTGCGGTCCGACGTCGCCCGCGCCATCATCGACTGGGCCGATGCCGACGAGCAGATGTTCTCTCCCGAGGGGGGGTCGAACTCGGAGGACTATCGCTACGACGCCCGCGCCGACCATTACCGCGCGCACGACAACAGCTACGACACCGTCGAAGAGGTCAAGATGGTGCGCGGTGTCTCCGACAGCTTCATGGAGGCATTCCAGTCGTACCTGACCGTCTACGCCTCCGACCCGACCTGCAAGGTGAACCTGGGCGCCATCAGCAACAAGGAGAGCGGCGACTGCACGCCGCTGGTCATGGGCCTCATCCGCGCGGCGGCCACGCCCGATCCCACCAAGCCCCCCACCGATCCGACCGTCTTCGACGACACGGTCCTCTACCCCCTGGCGAGCATCCTGTGCGATCGGGCGTCGACGGCGGGCTTCGACAGCCTCGACACCATCACCAGCCTCCTCAAGAACCCCCAGACCGCGGTCTTGCCGGACGATCCTCGCTACAAGATCTTCCAGTCGATGCGCCCGATCAACATCGACGCGGGCGCCCTCGGCAGCCTGGCCTACGTCGGATCGCCGCGGGTCTACCGGGTGACCGCCACCGGCCAGTCCGGGCGGGTCAAGAAGAAGATCACGGCCATCGTCGACTCGGGGCGCGCGCTGGAAAATCCGCTCACCCTCACCCCCGGCTCGGAGAAGGCCGCCGGGGTCTTCCAGTACTGGCGCGAGGAATAGAGGACCATGGCCCACACAGTCTGCGGCATCGATCTCGGCGCATATTCGGTCAAGCTGGTATTTCTCGAGGCCGGCTTCCGCGCCACCACGCTCCGCGGCGTGATGGAGATCCCCGTGCCGGCCGGCGAAGCGCAGCTCGGCGAGCGCCAGCTGGCCGCGGCGCGCGAGGGGCTGTCGCGCATCGCGGGCGAGGTGACGCCCTATCTGGCGGTCGCGGGCGATCAGCTCTCGGTCCGGGTCCTCGACCTGCCGTTCTCCGACGCGCGCAAGATCGATCAGGTCGTCGGCTACGAGCTGGAGGGACAGATCGTCAGCTCCATCGAGGACGTGGTGTTCGATCATCTGGTGGTCGGACAGCGGCCCGAGGGGACGACCATCCTGGCCGTCGCGGCCAAGCGCGACGATCTGGCGGCTCTCATCGCGGCGGCCGAGGGGCAGGGGATTCATCCCCGCGGGCTGTTCGCGGCCCCCGTGATCTACCGGACCCTGTTCGCCGCCGCGCCGGCGGGCGCCGACGGCGAGCCGGCGCCCTGCCAGATCGTGCTCGACTTCGGCCACCAGCGCACCAACGTCTGCGTCGTCCGCGGCGCGGACGCGGTCAACGCCCGGACCATCCGGCGGGGCGGCGCGCACCTCACCGCGGCCCTCGCGCAGGCGTTCAACGTCGATCACGAGCGGGCCGAGCAGGCCAAGCGCGGCGAGGCGTTCCTGGCCAGCCCCGGTCGGGCCGCGAACACGCCGGTGCTGGCCAAGCTCGACGCGGTCTTGCGGGAGGCGCTGGCGCCGACGGTGCGCGAGCTGCGCCAGACGTTGGCCAGCTTTGGCGCGAGCGGCAAACTGGAGGTCGACGCCCTGCTGGTGGTCGGCGGCGGCGGTCGGCTGGCGGGCCTGCTGCCCTTCCTGGAAGCGGAGCTGGGAATTCCGGCGCGGCATCCCCCCGTGCGGCCGGCCCTGGAATTCGGCGGCGGGCGTCACACCGAACGCGAGGTGGTGGGCGAGGAGTCCGCGGTGCCGGAGTCCGACGCGCACGCGCTGGCCGGCGCCATCGCCGTCGCGGCCGCTCGTGGCTCACGCGAGATCGATTTTAGACGGGGTCCCTTCGTCTATCGGGCCAACTTCTCCATCCTGCGCCAGAAGGCCTGGCACCTGGCGGCGCTCGGGTTGGCATTGCTGGTCGCGGTCGGGATCGACGTCGGCGCGAAGCTCTCCAACCTCGGAACGGAGAGGAAGTCTCTCGACAAGGAGCTCAAGACCGCGACGCAGGAGCTGTTCGGCCAGTCGCGCGAGGACGCCGAGGCGGTCACGGAGCTTCTGCGCAAGGGATTCCGGGAGGAGCTGGCGCCGCTACCCAAGGCGACCGCGTTCGATCTACTCGATCAAATTTCGCGCAAGGTGCCGCCCGCCGACAAGGTGAAGATCGACGTCGCCGAGCTGGACATCCGCCCCAAGAAGACCTTCATCAAGGGCACCGCCGACACCGGCACCGCCGTCGACGATATCGCCGCCAAGCTCAAGGAGATCGATTGCTTCGAAGACGTGACCAAGGGCGCCGTGACCGAGGTCTCGGGTGGCGGCAAGCAGTTCACCCTCAACATCGCCTCCAAATGTCCGTGACGTCGTGAAACCAAGGTGGCCATGAGCGCGCTCGACAACATTCGCGAACCGGTGGTGCGCATCCTCCGCCGCCCGGCCATCCGGATCGCCGCCGAGTGGGAGAGGCTCGCCCCGCGCGAACGACGCTGGGTCACCGTGCTGGGGGCGCTGGTGGTCTCGGTCTCGATCTTGCTCGGCGCCTGGCTCACCATGAACCGCATCGGCGATCTGCAGGACGAAAACGCGGCGATCCGCGAGGCGCTGAGCGCTATCGCCCAGCACCGCGACGAATACCTGGAGGCGAAATCCCGCAACGCCGTCCAGGAGGCGCGCATCGGAAACGACCCGCCGCAGCTCACCGCCGATCTGGAGACCGCCGCGCGTAGCGAGAACGTCCAGATCGCCGAGTCGAGCGAGCGCCCCTCGGTTCCCGCCGGGCGCCGCTACATCGAGCACGACATGGACATCAAGATCCGGGAGACCGATCTGCAGAGCCTGACCAAGTTTCTGAGGCGGGTGGAGACGGGGCCGCGGCTGGTGTTCTTCACCCGCCTGTCGCTCAAGCACCGGTACTCCGACGACACCGACAAGCTGGACGTGGAGCTGACCGCGACGGCCTTCGAGCGCGTTCACGAGGACAAGACCAAAAAGAAGCCGGACGGATCCGAGAAACGGTGAGGAGCTGCGCATGGTCACGCTGACGACAGACAGGGTGCGCCGGTGGCGCCGCATCGCTCTTTTTAGCGGGGTGGGGCTGGTCGTGTTCGTGGTGGCGCTCTATTTCTCGTTTCCCTACCAGCGCGCCAAGGAGATGGCGATCCGGATGGCGGCCGACAAGGATCTGGACGTCGAGATCGGTTCGGCCGGACCGGCCTTTGGCCTGGGCGTGACCTTCCGCGATATCCGGGTGCGCACGCGCCCGCCCACCGGCAAGCCGACACGGTTCACCATCGAATCGGCCCGGGTGTCGCTGTCTCCCTTCTCGTTGATCTCGTCGTCGAAGAACTACACCCTGCTTCTGGAGGCGTTCGGGGGACAGATCGAGTTCTTCCAGAGCGGCACGCCGGGCAAGAAGAAGCCCTTCCAGATCCAGATCCACGCGCGCGGCGTGAAGATGGGCGAGCTGCCGGGCGTGCGCGAGGCGATCAACCTTCCCCTCACCGGCACCGCCAAGCTGGACCTCGACGTCTCGTCGCAGACCGGCCGGTTCGCCGACGCGACCGGCGAGATCACCTTTTCCTGCGACGGCTGCGTGATCGGTGACGGGAAGTCTCCGCTGCGGGTCGCCGGCAACCCCTTCCTGGGGGGAGGGCTGACCTTGCCGCGCGTGCGGCTCGACGACCTGGGCGGGCACGTCGCGATCGACAAGGGGGTCGCCAAGCTCCAGGGAATCGAGGCCAAATCTCCCGACGGCGAGATCGCGCTCGAGGGCGAGGTGACCTTGCGGGATCCGATGCCAATGTCGACGGTGAATGCCTATCTGCGCTTCAAGCTCAGCGACGCGTTTCTCAAGCAGGCCGCCAACGTCCAGACGATCTTGCAGATGGCCGGCGCGCAGGGGAAGCGACCAGACGGCTTCTATGGGATGCGGCTCTCCGGACGGATGGGGCAGCTCAATCCGCCGCTGCTCTCCCCGACCTCGCCCTTCGGGACATCGACGTCGGCACCCCGGGGCGGACCCCGGGGCTCGATCACCCCGGCCTCCGCCTCCGCCGGGTTCAAGTTACCCCCGACGGCGCCGGTCCCCGCTCCGTCTGCCATCGTCGCCCCGGCGCCCAC
>CALAOV010000184.1 GCA_937889515.1 uncultured Myxococcales bacterium
ATCTAGCGGCGGCACGGTCGGAGCCACGGGGACAGCCGGAACGACCGGCACCGGTGGTACCTCGACGGGTAGCGGCGCCGCGGGCCAAGGCGGGAGCTCGGGCGGCGTGACGAGCGGCTGCTCCTGTGACGCCAGCGGAGGCGGCACGCCGTCGCCGCTGTTCGTCGTGGGCCTGGCCGCCTTCGGAGCCGTGCTGTCGCGGCGCCGAAGGCGCTAGGGGCGCTCGCCGATTTCGACGATCGAGCAGGCGACGATCGGGTCGAGGCCGAGCGCCTCGGCGCGGGCGATGAGCTCGTCGCTCTCGGCGCCCGGGTTCAGGTAGAGCTCCTTCGCCGCGTTGTCCTTGATGGCGGGGAGCAACGTGAGGCCGATCGCCGGGGGAACGTAGAGCGACACGCGGTCGAGCCCGTGGGGGAGATCGCCGATCGAGGCGTAGGCGGCGAGCCCTTCGATGGTCTTCTCGGTCGGGTTCACCGGGTAGACCGTCCAACCCTGGCGCAGGTAGGCGCGGACCGCCTTGTTGCCGTACTTGTGGGGCCCGTTGGAGGCGCCGACGATCGCGACGCTGGGCATGATCTAACCCACTTTTCGACCGCAAGAGCCGCAGACGCCGTCGGCGCCGACGATGCCGACACAGCTTCCGTCCTCGCACAGCCGCCGCTTGGAATCGAAGCCCGAAGCGGACGCCGCCAGAGCCGATGGCGCGTCGGTCTGGTCGCTGCCGCCGTCGTCGTCCGTGTGGTCGTCGGTCTCGGGCTCGACGTCGGACCCGATCTCGGTAGCCGCGGGGCTAGCGCCGGCCACGCGCCGGCAGACGCTGCAACGCCCGTCGGCGCCCAGGACGCCGACGCAGGCGCCGTCGGGGCAAAGTCGGCGTTTCGAATCGAAGGGGATCTCTTCCATGGCCGGTCTCCTGATGGGATCGTCAGTGCGCTATTGCCGGGGCCGGGGCCGGCGCCGGCCCCGTCGTCGGGGACGCGCTCGCGCTCGCCTCCTGCCGGTGCATCTCTTCTATGACGAGATCGATCTCGCTGCCAACCGTGCCCAGATCGACGGCCGGCTTCTTGTCGGGCGTCCGGGCGTGAAACACCATGTTCAAGATGGCCGTGACCGGCGCGTCGCTGCGCGCGGCGCGGGGGACCTCGATGGCGAACGCGCTCTCCCGGAGACAGCTTTCGATCTCCGGGTTGTCGAGCGTCGATGACTCGACCGTCGCGCGGTCCACCTCGCCGCGCACCACGTCGATGGCCAGCCGCACCCGCCCCGCCAGATCGCGCAGCGCCGGGGTGGCGCCGGTCCGGTTGAGGTAGCAGGCGCGCGCGCGCGGCATGTAGGCCAGCGACAGCACGTTGCGGATCACCATCCGATCCATCGATCCCTTGACCTCGGTCGGTTGGGCGGTCGCCGGATGCAGCACCGGCTCCAGCAGACCAACCACCGTCGGGGTCGCGAGGACGCGTGCCCGCGGTGCCCCGGTTCCGAGCCAGGGCTGCAACCAGGCGGTCGAGATCGCCGTCGCGGACGGCGTCGCGACGACGCGGCGTCCCCGGGCCGTCCCTTCGACGAGGAGCTGGTGCGGCGGTTTTCCGTGCAAGGTGAGGACGCCCGAGAGGACCGCGTCGGGCTCCAGTGAATCGGCGATGGCGCGCTCGGCGCCGTCGGCCGAGAGGCGGATCGCGCCCAGATCGCCACCGCGCGCCAGGGCGGCCAGCGCGGCCGGCACCGCGTCGCCGATCTCGTTGGCACGGAGCTCGCGCGCCACGCCGCCGCGGGCGCCGGCGAACGCGCGCAGCGCCTTCCGCGTGCGGGGACCGATCGGCTCGTCGTCGACGGGCCGGATCGCGAAGGCCGCCAGGCTGAGCTCGAGCCCCGGCGTCGGCGCTAAAGCCCGGTCGAGGGCCGCGCCATCCAGATCGTCGCCCAGCGCGCCGTCGGTCACCAGGACCAGGAGCGCGCGCGGCCCGAAGGTGCTCTGCTCGCGGCGCAGGAGCTCGCCGGCCTCGCGCAGGGCCGTCGCGAGATCGGTCCCGTTCTGCAGGCGATCGGGCACCATCTCGTTTTCGAAGGCGTCGATCGCCTCCCGCGTCGCGGGACGGCTCATCGAGAACAGGCGCCTGGTGCCGCGATCGAAGAAGAGCGCGTCGAATCGGGTGCTGGGCGGCAGCGCTTCGATGAGCCGGCGGGTCAGCTCCCGCTCGGCCGAGAGCCCCGGCAGACCGACGCTGCGCGAACGATCGACCAGGAAAAGAACGTTGCCCGGAGCCCCCGCTGGCCGAACGGAGCGGTTCTTCACCAGGAACGCCAGCGCGGTCTCCCCGGGCGCCAGCGCGGTCATCGCGACCCGGGCGTCCAGGGCGGGCGTCGCGCTCGCCGCCTGCGCCCGGACCGCCCAGGAGACCTCCCAGGGGGCGCGCATCGAAGCCCGCCCGGTCGCGGTCCCGGCGTCGCCGGGGAAGGTGGTGCGCACACCGGCGATATCGAGATCCGCGGCGCCGCGCGCGCGGACGGTCACGTCGGCCGGTGGCGGGAGCCGCTCGGGGGCCGCCGGAAACCGGACCCGGAGCCGCCCGCCATCGAAGATCGGGACCAGTGCGAAGCGGATCCGGACCTCGACGGGCGCGATGGCCCGCGCTCCGCCGCGAAGAAAACGGAGGCGGTGGGTGGCGCCTTCATCGAAGGGCTCCGCCGCGGGCGTCACGCCGCGCGCCACGCTCTCGGCACGGTAGAGATCGGCGGCCTGCACGGCGCCGGCGCCGCCGGTGGTCGGTGCTTCGAGGCTCCGCCAACGGCCGCCCTCGTGCACCTCGACGGACGACAGCGCGGCGCCGTCGGGGAGCGCGAGGTCGAGCACCGCCTCGCCACCACCCGATTCGGAGCGCTCGGGAACCAGCAGGCGCGTCACCTCGACGAGAGCCAGGGGCCCCCGCGCGTCGATCGCGATCCGGTGTGGAGCGGGGGAGGGGGAGGGTGCGTGCCCGCCGGCCGCGAGACCAATCCCGGTCCGGCAGAGGGCCAGGGCCCCCCAGACGGCGAAGACCCACCGCGTGTTCGTTATCGACATCCGCATCGACATCGGCGCGGGGCGCCGATCCCGAAGCTTAGCACCGTCAGGCGAAGCCCTTGCCCGCCAGAAAGATCTCGATGCTCTCGCTACGCGAGCTCTCGGGCTTGATCGTCCGGACGTCTGAAAAACGCGTGGCCAGTCGCCGCCGGATCGCCTCGACGTCCGGCCCCTGGAAGATCTTGCCGACGAACGCGCCGCCCGGCGCCAGCAGTCGCTCCGCGCGGGTCAGCGCCTCCTCGAACAGCGCGGCCGAACGCGCCTGGTCGGTGGCCCGGATGCCGGTGGTGTTGGGTGCCATGTCCGAGAGCACCACGTCGAACGCGGCCAGCTTGCCGAGTAGCTCTCCGTCGCTGGTCGTGAAGGCGTCGCCTTGCAGGACGCGCGCGCCGGCGATCGGCTGGGGAAGGGGATCGCGATCGATCCCCACCACGGCGCCGTGGGGACCAACCACCTTGAGCGCATACTGCATCCACGAGCCCGGGCGACAGCCGAGGTCGAGCACCCGATCGCCGGCGCGCAGCAGGCGCAGCCGCCGGTCGATCTCCTCCAGCTTGTAGACCGCGCGCGCCGCGAACCCGGCCCCGCGCGCCTTACGAAAGAAGGCGTCGTGCCGGTGGCGCGGATCGCGCAGCTTGGACAGGAAACCCCTTCGGGAAAGGCCGCCGCGTCAAAAGCGGAAAACGGCCTACTTCTTGGGCTTCGAGGGGCTGGCGCTGGGGGCGCCCTTCTTCGAGGCCTTCATCGGGTTCTTCGACTCGACCTCTTTGATGATGCGCGGGACGACGTACTTGCGGACGTCCTTCACGCTCCCCTTGATGAGGACCAGGCCGTTGGCTGCCCCCGGGATAGCGCCCTTGACCAGCACGACGTCCTTGTCGTCGAGGACCTTAACCACCACCAGATCCGAGGCGGTGTTCTGGACGTTGCCCATGAGGCCGGTCATCCGCTTGCCCTTGTGGACGCGGCCCGGGGTGAGGCGGCAACCGATCGATCCGCCGTGGCGGAAGAACTCGTGCGTTCCGTGGGTCGCCGAATCGCCCTTCATCTTGTGGCGCTTCATGACACCCTGGTAGCCCTTGCCCTTGGTCGTCCCGACCACGTCGATGACGTCGCCCTCCTTGAAGACCTCGCTGGCGCGGATCACCTTGCCGATCTCGTACTTCTCGAGATCCTTGGCTTCGAGCCGGATCTCGCGCAGGTGGCGCGACGGCTTCTCGAGGTTGGCCTTCTTGTACAGGCCCCCTTCGGGCCGGGTGACGAGGCGCAGCGGCTGCTCCTCGAACCCCAGCTGCAGGGCGCTATAGCCGTGCTTCTCGGTGGTCCGCTTGCCGACGACCACGCAGGGTCCGACGGTCACGGCGGTGACGCCGAGGGCGGAGCCGTCCTCGTGAAACACCTGGGTCATCCCAACTTTACGGCCCAGCAGGCCCATTTTTAGCGACATGGCGAGTGGCGGCTTATAATCCGGGGGCCCCGCCTTGTCAACGCGCGCGCGAAAGCCATTGACAAGGTCGCCGCTAAAAGTGCGAACTTGTCGGCGGTGAATCCGGCGGCACCGGCGCCCGGGGTCAAGTCTCGGGGGCGCATCGAAGCGGTGGACTGGCTGCGCGGCCTGGCGGTCGTGCTCATGATCGAGACCCACCTCTACGACGCCTGGTGCAGTCCGGCGGCCAAGATGACATCGGCCTATGCCTGGACCCGCTTTCTGGGCGGCATCCCCTCGCGGCTGTTTCTGCTGATCGTCGGGGTCGCGATGGCGATCCGCTACGAGGGGCAGATGGCCAAGCGGGTCGATCACGCGACCATGGTGCGGACGGCGGCCAAGCGCGGCGCCGAGGTGCTGGTCCTGGCGTATCTGTTCCGCTTGCAAGAGTACTTTCTGGGCGGGTGCTGGGACTGGCGCGATCTGTTTCGGGTCGACATCCTGAACTGCATCGGCGCCTCGATGATCGCGACGGCGTTCATCTCGGCGCCGCGGCGAGGGCGACCGCAGATCGCGGTGACGCTGGCGGCGGCGGCCGTCTGCGTCGCGCTGGGGCCGATCGTCGGGCCGGCGCACTTCCCCCATTTCTTGCCGAAACCGCTGACGTCGTACCTGGGGGGCCAGCGACCGATGGCCTGGTTCCCGCTCTTGCCCTGGCTGGCCTGGCCCTTGGTCGGCGTCGCGCTCGGCCACTACTGGGTGCGCATGAGCCGCGACGTGCGCGGCCAGGCGATCGCTTTCCTGACCACCGGCGTGGTCGGACTGGCCATGACCTACGCGGTGATCCTGGTGCGCCGGCACAACCCCTACATCATTCACTACCCGTCGGATCTGGTGCAGCAGATGGGGCCGGGAACCTTCTTCTACCGGCTCGGCTATATGGGGCCGCTGGCGCTGGCCGGGTATCTGTCGACGCGGATCTTCGCGCGCTTCAGCTTCTCGATGATGCGGCAGTTCGGCCAGACCTCCTTGCTGGTCTACTGGGTCCACGTCGAGCTCTGCTACGGCCTGCTGCTCAAGCGTCTCCACGGCAAGCTCAGCATGCGGGGCGCGACGGTCGGCTTCGTTCTGATGACCGCGGCCATGCTCGGACTGTCGGTCTTGCGCACCAAGTACTGGCACGGTTGGCGGCGACGAAAGATCGAGAGGCCGCCGGGACTGCCGCACGCCACGGGCGCTTAACTTGCCCGCGCCGCTCAGTCCTCTATAACTGACGGTTGAGATGGCGCGCTTTGGCACCCGAGCCGCGATCGTCGTCGGGGTCCTGGGTGCGGTCGTGATCGCGCCCCTGGCGGCCCCCGTCTCGACGGCCCAGGCGGCGTCCCGCAAGAAGGCGACCCGTCCGGCCAAGCACCACAAGCACGTCGTGCTCGAGCGCCACGTGGTCGCCACCCGCGGCGGCCAGCCCAACGTGCAGGCCCTAGGCGCGCTCGTGATCGACGACAGCGGCCGGGTCGTCTTCGCGCGCAATCCGGACAAGGAACGCCCGATCGCCTCGATCTCGAAGCTGGCGGCGACGATGGCGGTGGTCGACAAGGGGATCGAGCTGGAGGGGCTGTCGACCATCAACCGCAACGACATCGAGGTCGCCAAAGGGGGCGCGCGCTCGCGGCTCCTCGAGGGGATGACGCTGTCCAACCGCGACCTGCTGCATTCGGCGCTCATGGGGTCGGACAACCGCGCCATCCCGGCGCTGGGTCGCGCGGTGAAGCTGTCCCCGGCGCAGCTCACGACCGCCATGAACGCCAAGGTGCGCGCGCTCGGACTCAAGAACACGCGCTTTCACGAGCCGACGGGCCTGTCGACGGGGAACGTCTCGACACCGCGCGAGACCATCGCGATGCTCAAGGCGGTCATCGCGATTCCCGTGCTGGCAGAGATCACGCGCCGCGCGGAGTACGACGCGCACCCGGTCGGCAAGCCGCCCATCCACTACAACAACACCAACCATCCCGCCCAGCGGAGCAACGTGCAGGTCCTGGGCGGCAAGACCGGCTACAACGACGACGCCCGCTATTGTCTGGTCGTCGCGACCAAGATCGAAGGGCGCACCTACTACATGGCCTTTCTGGGCGACGACGGGAAGATGACCCGCTTCGGCGACGTCGCGCGTGTCGCCGACTGGCTGGTCAGCCACCCGCAGAAGCGCGCGCCGGAGCCGGTGGCGACGACCGGTCCCGCCGGTCCCGCGGG
>CALAOV010000185.1 GCA_937889515.1 uncultured Myxococcales bacterium
GCAGGCGGCGTCGGAAACACCGGCGGCGCGACCGCAGGCACAGGCGGCAGCACCGCGTGCGCTTCGCCGACCAGGTACACACAGACCACCATTTCGGGCGGCGTGGGGCAAACGACCACCGGAATCAGCCCGTACGAAGAGGACGTCCAGGGCACCCTCGTGCCAGGCGCGACGCCGGATATCCTGGATATCGAACTGTACTCGAACATGACGGATTTTCCGGCCGACATCACCACCGGTACGTTTCACCTCACGGTGGACGACGGGGAATACCTGACCTGCAACATCTGCCTCCTCATCTACGCCAAATCGGCGATCGCGAGCACCGGCGAGATCCAGCCGCAGGCGACCTACCTCGCCAGCTCGGGAACGCTCACACTGACCTCGGTCGCCAGCAAGACCACCGGCACGGGAACGATCGCGGGCTCGCTCTCGAACGCAACCTTCCAGCAGGTGACGATCGATCCGGGCACTTACATCTCGACACCGGTGGGCACCTGCACGACCAGCCTGGCCAACCTGACCTTCTCCGTCACGTCGACCAACGCTCAATAGCTTGGTGGGCGTCCCGGCGCCGGCGCGCCGCGCCTCAGCCCCGTCGCACCGAGATCGCCAGCTTGGCGACGCTCTTGATGACGTGGGGGACGCGCTTGAGCAAGTTGATCGACGGCGGGCGCTTCTCGCGGACGGCGAAGGGGATCTCGACCACCTTCTTCCCCTCGCGGTGGGCGCGGATGACGAACTCGCTCGCGAAGACGTCGCGGTCGAGCACGCAGCGGCGCGCGGTCTCGAGCAGCGCCTCGCGACGAAAGGCCTTGAGGCCGTGCGTGTCGGTTCCCGGGTAGTGGCAAACGACGCGCAGCATGCCGTTGTAGACGCGGGTCGCGGCGCGGCGGAACAGCGGCCGCTGGTCGTGCGAGCCGACCATGGCCTTCGACCCGACGACGAGCTCGGTGTCGCTGCGCTCGAGCAACGCCATCGCGCGCGCGTAGAATTCCGTGTCCAGCAGATCGATCTCATCGCAGATGACGAAGGTCCCGCGCGCCTCGAGGATCCCCATCCGCATCGCGAGGCCGTAGTTGGGCTCGCCTGCCGAGAGCATCCGCACCTGTGGGTGCTCGACTTCCAGCTCGCGCCCGATCTCGATGGTGCGATCGCGCGACCCGTTTTCGCAGAGCAAGAGCTCGTACCTCCAGCCGAACCCGCGCAGTTTTTCTTCCAGCTCCAGCACCGAGCCGCGCAGGATCCCTTCTTCGTTGTAGACGGGGATGACGATCGAGACGTGGGGCGCGTCGGCCATCACGCCACCGCCCGATCGATGAGCGACGCGACCTCGCGCCCGGCCAGCACGCAGTCCTCCATCGCGTTGTAGGTCCAGGCGCCGTAGCGGCCGCGCGGGTAGATCCCGTTGTCCTCGAGAAATCCGAAGATGGCCCGGGTGGCCTGATAGTAGTGCTGGTCGAACACCACGTAGGCGTATTCGATCTGTTTCTCGTCGGTGAACACCAGATCGCCGACGTCACCGAGTGCGCCGGCCGCCACCAGCGCGGCCGCCGTGTCGCGCAGCGAGCTCTCCGTGACCGGCCCGCGATCGGCCATCTCCACGCAGATCGACGAGCAGCCCTCGGGGGCCATGTTGGACATCGCCGTGGAAAACACGTTCACCCGGTAGAACGGATAACGCTTTTCCGGGACGTAGATCCAGTGCCAGTCGTCCCGAGGCTTGCCGCGGGCGCCGATGTTCAGGTAGCGCAGGGTCGTACAGCGGAGGCGGGCGGCCTCGCTCTCGATCGCCGGCGGCAGCTCGGGCATCCGCTTGAGCAGCTCGGGCAACGGAATGGTCGCCACCAGCGCGCGATAGGGGATCCGCTCGCCGCCGACCACCACCTCGCGGCGGCGCCAGTCGACGACGTCGGGATTGGAGCCGGTGTGGACCTGCCCGCCCACCATGCGGGTCTGCAGCGCGCGCGTGAAGGTCTCGATGCCACCCGCCTTCGGATAGAGGAAGCTCTGGTTGTAGCCCATCTCGGGCGGTCCGGCGCCGACGGCGCCCGCGATCACCTGCTCCAGGTTCGGCAGCGGCACGAAGCGAGAGCACCAGGCCGCGGTGATCTCGCGCGGGTGCACGCCCCAGATCTTCTCGTTGTACGGGATCATGAAGTGCTTGGAGATCCCGGCGCCGAAATGGCGCAGGCAGTACTCCTCGAAGTTGCCCGGCTCCTCGGGAGCGACGCCCACGGCCGCCGCTCCCGAGGCGGCGCCCCCCGCGGCCGCGGCGGCGACCTTGGCCTCGATCACGCCGAGCAGGCACTCCTTGATCACCTCGGGCGGCAGCCCGTGCAGGTTGGCCTGGAAGGGATAGCGGGTCAGCACGCCATGCGAAAAGATGCGGGCCCGGCGCGCGATCGGCACCATCTGCCCCGGGAGCAGCTCGTCGACCATCTGCTTGACGGCCGGATCGCGCAGGTGCAGCCAGTGCCCGGTCTTGTCGAACCGGTACCCGTCCCGTCCGTCGGTTCGCGCGTGGCCACCCAGACGCTCGTCGCGCTCGAAGAGCACCCAGGGCGCGCGGAGGTGGACCGCGGTCGAGATGCCCGTCAGCCCGCCGCCAAGAATCACCACCCGGCGCCCGCCGATATCCGCGTCGGTGGTCACGTTCGCCGTGGCTTAGCACGGATCGCCCCAGATCTTGCCGGGATCTTGAGCGAGATCGGCGTACGATGGGCCGTCGGGAGACGATGGAGCGGCGGGGGCTCAAGTCGGGGTTGCGACGGCGCATCGAGACTTTGGGGACTTGACGTGTCGCGCGCTCAGAAAACCGTCCGCGGGATCGCCTGGGCCGTCGCGGCCAACCTCGGCTCACGCGGTGTGGGCCTCATCGGCACCCTGCTCCTGGCGCGCTACCTGGATCCCGGCGACTACGGCGAGGTGATGGCCGCCTCGGTGGTCGCCTCCACCGCGCAGGCCTTCTCGAACCTCGGGCTCGGGCAGTACCTGGTGGTGAGACCGCAAGAGACCGACAACCGGGTGCTCTTTCACATCACGTTCTACAGCACCGTCCTGTGCGCGGGCGCGCTCATCTTCGCGCTCGCGCTCGGGCCCACGATCGGCCCGACCTTCCGGGTCACGCAGATCATGCGCTACCTGCCGTTGCTGTCGGTGGTGACGCTGCTCGACCGGATCTCGAGCGTTCCGGAGCGCCTCCTGCAGCGCGATCTTCGCTTCAAGCTGCTCAGCCTCAACAACGCCTTCGGCGACTTCGCCTACACCGCCGTGTCGCTGGCGCTGGTCACTCGGACGGGCGGTATGTCCATCGTGTGGGGAAACGTGGCGCGCTCGACCCTGCGGGCCGCCGTGATCTTCAAGGTGAGCGGGCGGAGCGGCTGGCTCGAGCCGGTGCCGATCCGGCGCGACGTGACCCGCCAGATCTTCGGGTTCGGGCTGCGCCTCACCCTGGGGAACTGGGCCGGCTTCCTGGCCCGGCGCTGGGACAACATGTTGACCTCCCGGTACTTCGGTCCCTCGGTGATGGGCGCCTATAACTACGCCTACAACCTGGCCAACGTTCCGGCGTTGCAGGTGGGCGAGCAGATCGGCGACGTCCTGCTCCCGTCGTTCGGGCACCTCGAGGGCGGCAAGAAACGAAACGCCTTCTTGCGTTCGACGCGCCTGCTGGCGTTGCTGGATTTTCCGCTGGCGGTCGGCCTTGGCGCCATCGCCCCGACGCTGGTCGTCGTGGTGTTCAACGCCGAGTGGCACACCGTCGGGCCAATGCTGGTCATCCTGAGCAGCCTCTCGCTGGCCTACCCGCTCGGCTACACCGCGGGGTGCTACTTGCAGGCGGCGGGGCGACCGATGCTGCTGTCGTATCTGGAGATCGGCAAGGCGCTGCTGGTGTTCGGTGGCATCGTCCTGCTGGCTCCGCTCGGACCGCTCTGGGTCTGCCTGGCGGTCGCCGCCGCCTACGGCCTGCACGCCCTGGCCTCTCTCTGGATGGTGCAGGTCGCCGACGGCGTGCCGTTCCTGTCGTCTCTCGGGGGCCTCTTGCCCCCGCTGGCCGCCTGCGCCCCGCTCGTGCTCGCGGTGCTCGTCGTGCGGATTGGCCTTCGGCGACACGATCCCCTCGGCTTGGTCCTCGAGATCGTGGCCGGAGTCATCGGCTACGTGGCGGGCGCGTTCTTCTTCGCGCGAGAGCTGACGCGTGACTTTCTCGAGCTGGCGCGGCGATTCCTGGGACGGGGCCCGCGTCCAGACGACGACCCCCCTGCCGCCAGCCCGGAGGTGGGACCATGAGTCTGGCGCCCGCCGGTGCCGCCGAGCGCGCGCGCGAGCTGGACTTCGAGCACCGCAAGCACGAGCGGAGCGCCTGGCCGATGGTGCTGTCGATGCGCTACCTCGGCACCGCCCTGCGCCGCCTCGGCGCCGGGACGACGCCGGTGCGCGCCGCGCCGGTGGCGCGTCCGGCGCCCGGTTCGGCGTCGATCACCTTCGTGGGACACGCCACGACCATGATCACCACCCCCGGCGCGCGGGTCCTGACCGACCCTCTGTTCGAGAACAGCTTCTACGGGATCCGGCGGGCGAAGGCCGCCGGCATCGCCCGGACCGACCTGGCCGACGTCGGGCTGGTGCTGGTGACACACGCGCACCGCGACCACCTGTCACCGGTGAGCCTGGCCCGGATCTCCCGCAAGGCGGTGCTGGTCGTACCGCCCCACTGCACCCGCCTGGTGCGCGGCCTCGGCTTCGCGGAGGTGGTAGAGCTCGACCCCGGGCGCAGCACCACGCTCGCCGACGTCGAGGTGACAGCGGTGCCCGTGCGCCACTCCGGCACGCGCGGCCTCGGCGACTACGTTCGTCGGGGGGCTTGCGGCTATGTGGTGCGAACCCCCGGCATCTGCGCCTACGTCGCCGGCGACACCGGGTACTTTTCCGGCTTTGCCGAGATCGGGCGCCGCTTCCGTCCCGACGTCGCGCTGCTCCCCATCTCCGGCTACGAACCGGCCGTCTTCCGCGAAGAGCACCTCTCGCCGCTAGATGCCGTGTACGCCTTCGAGGACCTGGGCGCGCGGGTGCTCATTCCGACCAGCTATGGCTCCTTCCCGCTCAGCTACGAGGACCTGGACGCCCCGCTGGCCTGGCTGCGTCGTCTGGCGCGCGAGCGGAACCTGGTCCGCCCCGACGCCGAGCACCGGATCGCGATCCTCGATCACGGCGAGACGGTTCACCTTCGCGTACGCGCTTGACCGAGGGTCCCACCATGGCCAGACTGCGCACTCCAAGGAGGTCAAGCGATGAAGAGGCTGAACGGATGGTCTGTGGTGGTGCTGCTCTCGCTCGTCGGATGCAAGGGCGGGGGGTCGGGCGGCCCATCGACGACGGCCGACTTCTGTACGCAGTACGCGGACGCGGTCTGCCAGATCGCGTCCGGCTGTGGGGCATCCATGGCGGGCTGCGTGACCTACCAGGAAGCTCAGTGCGCCATGACCGCGGCTCAAGCAACCTCCGACGGCAAACGCGTCTACACCCCCGGCAACGCCTCCGCCTGCGTCGGCGCGGTGAGCTCGGCCTTCGGTGGCAGCAACCCGGTGATCACCGTCCAAACGATGACGAATATCACGCTGGCCTGCGGCTACGTCTTCCAGGGTAGCGCCAAGCTCCTGACCGATGCCTGCACCACGCAGTTCGATTGCGCCGGAACCACCAACGGCTCGATCATCTGCGACAAGAGCTTCTGCGCGATGACGACGAGCCCCACGGCCGCCGGCCAACCGTGTGGAAACCCCGGTCAGGTCTGCGTCACCGACTACTACTGCGCGGCAAACGCCTCCAGCGTTCAGGTGTGCACGGCGGACGCGGTGAGCGGCGCGGCCTGCAGCGGAAGCATCCCTTGCGCACAGAACCTCCGCTGCTCGAATGGCATCTGCACCACCCTGCTCCCCAGCGGCAGCGTGTGTGCCGCGAACAGCGATTGCGCGTCGTCCGCGGCCTTCTGCGATCCGTACGTCAATCCTCCGGTCTGTACCATGGCCCTGAATTTCTCGACGGGCTCCCCGTCCTGCAACTGCATCGCCGGTGGCAACTGCGCGGGCGGCGGCAGTGCCGGTGCGGGCGGCGGCGGCGCGGGCGGCAGCGGTGCCGGTGGATCGACGGGCGGTGGCGCGGGAGGCATCACCGGCGCAGGCGGTCTCGGTGGCAGCCTCGGTCTCGGTGGCAGCCTCGGTCTCGGCGGTCTCGGCGGCGCGTGACGAGCGGCTTTAGTCAATGATGGATCGTGTGCGCGCGGCCCTCGGTCGCGTTCCGACCTGGGCCTGGGCGCTGGCGTTTTCGCTGGCGCTCTGTCTGCCTCGGCTCGGGAGCTTCGGTTTCTGGGACCCCTCCGAGCTGAGGCTCGCCGAGCAGGCGCGCGAAATCGCCCGAACCGATCACGTCTTCGACCCCACCGCCGATGGGCGATACCCCGGCCGTCCGCCGCTCGATCTCTCGCTGGCGGCGCTCGGCATCAAGATCTTCGGCGCCAGCGAGCTGGGGGCGCGGCTCTTCTTCGCGCTCTCGGCCCTGGGCGCGCTGATGGCGGTCTACTGGGCGGGCGCCGGGCTGCTTCGCCGCCGGGCCGGGCTGCTCGGCGTGCTGGTCCTCGGCACCACCCCCATCTTCGTGCTCGAGGCGCGACAGCTCACCTCGGACGCGCCCCTCATCGCCGCGCTGGCGCTCACGATGGGCGGCCTCGGACGTTACGCCTGGCCTTCGGATGGGCGGCGTCGGATGCGCGACCTCGCCGTCGGCCTCACCGGCCTGGCCGCCGGCGCGCTCGCGGGCGGCGCCCTCTCCGGCCTGGTGCTCCCGCTGCTCGCGATCGTGGCGGCGCTGGTGGTCGGCTACGGCCTCGTCCCCATCCCGGCCGCCGCGATCGACGATGGGACCGGAGCCCTCTCGGCGGAGGGCATCGGCCCGGACATCGCCGCCGAGCGGCCGTTCGGCGCCAGCACCTGGCAGCTCGACGCGCGTGGATTCGTGCCGTTCGCGATCTTCGCCGTCGTGGCGCTGGTGCTCTTGGCGCTCGGCATGACCCACGTCGTGGCCGGAAAATATTCGGCGCTGCTCGGCGGCGTTCCGCGGGCCGGCGCCCCGACCCACAGCTTCGAAGCCCTGATCCGACAGCTCGGTTTCGGCCTCTTCCCCTGGAGCGCTGTGGCGGTGTTCGCGCTGGCCCGACCGCTCATCCGCCTCGACGGCGATACGACCCCGGGCGCGCGCACCAACCCGCGCCTGGCCTTCGTGGGGCTCTACCTGCTGTTCTTCGCCGGTCTGGGCTTCGCGCTGTCGAGCTACCGCGACCTCGTCCTCGGCGAAGCCCGCTACGTCGCTCTGCCGGCCATCGCGCTGGCGGTGGGCGCGTTCCTGGACGAAGCGCTCGAGGGTCTCCGGCCGGAGCCCGTGGCCGGACTGCTGATGGCGATGGGGACCATGATCGTCGCGCGGGATTTCTTCCTGGCCCCCGAAGATCTGGCCTCGGTTCACCTCTACGAAAAAGTCAGATGGCCGCCGACGATCGTCGTCGGCAATCTCATGCTCGTCGTCGGGTTCTTGGCGGCGCTTGGCGTCTACGCCGGCCTGGCGGGCCGGGGGCGGGCGATCGGCCGG
>CALAOV010000186.1 GCA_937889515.1 uncultured Myxococcales bacterium
CCACCGAGATCTACACTCTTTCCCTACACGACGCTCTTCCGATCTCCAGACGCTGTGGTGCGCCTCCATGGCCGCGCGCACGACCCGCTCGTAGTGGCCGCGCCCGCCCACGAGCTCAAGCGCAAAGGTGCGCGCGGGCTCGACGAAATCCACGGCCGGTCAGCCCCCTTCGTCGTTGGCGGGCGACAGCGCCAGGGTCAGCGAAGGCTGGGGCAGCCCATGCGCGCGCGCCCGCCTCTCGGGGGGATTGGCGCTGGCGGCGCGCACGTCGATCTCCTCGATCTCGGGCAGCTCCTTCTTGCCGCGCGCGTCGAGCGCCTCGAGTCGCCGGGCCGAAACCGCGACGCGTCCGTTGAACGAGCTGAGCGCCTGGTTGAAATGCTTGACCGACTGATTGAGCGAGCCCCCGAGGTCGGCGAAGTACTCGAGCACGGTGGCGATCCGCCCGTGCAGGTTGCGCCCCTCGTCGCTGATCTTCTGGGCGTTCTCGGCGAGGCGCTCCTCGCGCCAGCCGCAGCTGGTGGTCAGTAACAGACCGAGCAGTGTCGTCGGGGTCGCGATGAGCACCCGCTGGGCAACCCCCTCCTCGATCAACCCCGGCATCTGTTCCAGCGCGACATCGTAGAACGACTCGCCGGGCAGGAACATCACCACGAACTCGGTCGATCCGGTGAACCCCTCCCAGTAGCTCTTGGCCGAAAGCTTCCGGATGTGGGCCTGGACCTGGGTCGCGTGGTGGCGAAGCTTGGCCGCCCGCGTCTCCTCGTCCGTCGTCTCGAGCGCCTCGAGATAGGCCCCGAGCGGCGCCTTGGCGTCCACCACGATGTTCCGTCCCCCCGGCAGTCTCACGACCATGTCGGGGCGCAACCGCCCGTCCTCACCAAAGGTGGTGACCTGTTGTTCGAAGTCACAGTGCTCCAGCATGCCGGCCAGCTCGACCACCCGCCGCAGCTGCATCTCGCCCCAGCGCCCCCGCACCGACGGGGTCTTGAGCGCGCTCACCAGATTGCCGGTGGCGTCGCGCAGCTTCTCTTGCGTCTCCGCGATCGTCTGCATCTGCTGGCGAAGCGCGCCGTAGGCCGTCCCGCGCTCGCGCTCCATCGCCCGCACCTGTTCGTCGACCTTCTCCAGCGACGCGCGCACCGGCCCCACCATCCCTTCGAGCGCCTGGTGCTGCGCCTGCTGGCGCGCCTCCAGCTCGGCCGAGGTCTCCTTCCGCACGGCCCCGAAGCGCTCGGTCGCCAGCGCCAGAAAGTCCTCCTGGCTGGCCCGGAGCGCCTCGCCCGCCAGCGCCTGGAACGTGTCGCCGAGCTGAACCTTGGCCGCCTCGAGCGTCGCGCGTTGCTCATCCAGGCTCTTGGCCAGGGTCTCCGCATGCGCGGTCTCGGTCGCGCGTTGGTTCTCGGCGATGCGCAGCGCCGCCTCGAGCCCGTTGGCCCGCCCTTCGGCCTGGCGCGCCTGCTCCGAGAGGGCCTGGGCGCGCGCGTTCCCGGCGCTGGCGCGCATCTCGGCCTCACGCAACGCTTGGTCTGCCACCGCCCGACCCCGCGCCGACGCGAGCAGCCAGGCGAACGCCCCCATGGTGAAACCACCGATCAAGAACGCCGACGCGCCGACCGCCAGCCAGGAAGGCTCCATGGGGCGATACTATCCACCCGTTCAGGTCAGGGCAAGAAAACCAGCGTCGACCCGCCGGAACCACCGGAAAGGGCGCGCTGCCCGGCGCCGGGACGAATATTTCAATCTTTTTTGAAAAAACTAATGGCCGCTTGCCGCCCCCGGCGCAAAAGTTCTATACGAAAGGGCTGGCATGGCGGACGGCGGTATCAGTCAGCGCAAAGCCGAGCATCTCGAGATCGCCGCATCGGGCGCGGCGGACTTTCATCGGCCGACGTTGCTCGACGACGTGCACCTCCTGCACTGCGCCTTGCCGGAGCGCGCGACCGCTGACCTGGATCTGTCGACGTCGTTGCTCGGGCGATCGATCCGCGCGCCGCTGATGGTGACCGGGATGACGGGCGGTACGCCCGCCGCGGGCGAGATCAACCGCGCGCTGGCGGCGGCGGCCGCGGCGCACGGGATTCCCTTCGGCCTGGGCAGCCAGCGCGCCATGCTGCTGCACCCCGAGCTCGCGCCGACCTACGAAGTCCGCAGCGCCGCGCCCGACGTCTACCTGTTCGCCAACTTCGGTGTCGTGCAGCTGGCGGCCCTGCCCTCGGCGTCGGTCCGCGAGGTCGTCGCCCGCGTCGACGCCGACGCGCTCTGCATCCATCTGAACCCGGCCCAGGAGATGGCGCAGCCGGGGGGCGACCGCGACTTTCGTGGCGCGCTGGACGCGATCGCGCGCGTGACGGCGGAGCTCGGGAAGCCGGTGATGGTCAAGGAGACCGGCTGTGGGATCTCGCCCGACGTCGCGCGGCGGCTGGTCGCGGCGGGGGTGCGGGCGATCGACGTCTCGGGCGGCGGCGGAACCTCCTGGACCGCCGTCGAGTCGCACCGCGCTCGCGGCGCCGAAAAAGCCCGCGGGCAAGAGCTGTGGGACTGGGGCATCCCGACGGCGGCGGCGGTCGCCTGGCTCGCCGCCGACGGGCTGCCGGCGGCCGGGATCGACGTCGTCGCCTCGGGTGGCATTCGGACCGGCCTCGACGTCGCGCGGGCGCTGGCGCTGGGCGCGCGGCTCTGCGGCCTGGCGCAGCCGGCGCTGCGGGCGGTTCAGGAGGGCGGAGCCGCCGGGGCCGAGGCCTACCTCGGGCAGGTCATCGACGGCTTGCGGGCGGCGGCGCTGTTGACGGGCGTCGGTCGGGTGAGCGATCTCGCGGCGGCGCCGCGGGTGATCACCGGCGAGCTCGGCAGCTGGATCGCGCAGAGGCCGCGATGACCGAGAGCCCTGTCGTCGGTCGCGGCTTCGGCCATGGCAAGGTGATCCTGGTCGGCGAGCACGCGGTCGTCTACGGCCACGCGGCGCTCGCGGTCGGCATCTCGACCGGAATCTCGGTCGAGGCCCGCGCGGGAACGGGCCGGCTGCAGGTGCCGGCCTGGCAGCTCGAGGCGGCCGCCGGCGACGACACGCCAGTGGGTCGTGCGCTGGCGGCGATCCTGGGGCGACTCGAAGCGCCCCATCTCGACTTCGTCGCCGACGCGCAGATCCCGTCGCGCGCCGGGCTCGGCAGCTCGGCGGCGCTCGCCGTCGCGATCGCCCGCGCCGCCGCGGCCGCGTCCGGACGCGCGGACGCGACCGACGCGATCGACGCCGCGGTCACGGAAGCCGAGACGATCTTCCACGGCGATCCGTCCGGCATCGACGCCGCGGCGGCCAAGAGCGGCGCGGCCGGCACCTTCACGCGGGCGGCCGGATGGCGGCCGGTACCGGTGCTGCAGGCCATGACCATCTGCATCGGTCTGTCGGGGCGTCCGCGCGACACGGCCGCCCAGGTCGCAGCGGTGCGGCGCCTGCGCGAACGCCTGCCGGCCGCCGGCGACGTCCTGGCGCTGCTCGGGCGCCTGGCCGACGACGCCGGTGCCGCGCTGGGGAAAGGTGACGTCGACGGACTGGGGCGGATCCTCGACGCCGCGCACGGCCTCTTGGCGGCGCTGCGCCTGTCGTCGCCGGAGCTCGAGGTGCTCGTCCATGGCGCGCGCGCCGCGGGCGCGGTCGGCGCCAAGCTGACCGGTGCGGGCGGCGGCGGCGCAGTGATCGCACTGGCCCCGGGCCACGAGCGCGACGTGCTGGCCCGCTGGCGCGCCGCCGGTTACGAGGGGTTCCGGGCGCAGATCGCGGCAGCGCCGGCCGGGGCTGCCGGAGCGGGCGGGCGGACATGACCAGCGCCACGGCGGTCGCGGGCACGAACATCGCGCTGGTCAAGTATTGGGGGAAGCGCGACGAGGCGCTCAATCTCCCCGCGACCGGGAGCCTGTCGTTGACGCTCGACCGCCTCGGTACCCGGACGCGCGTCGCCTTCGACGGTGGAACAGGGACGCGGGATCGGGTGACGCTCGACGGTGCCCCCGCCGACCCGAAGGTATCGGCGCGCGTGTCGGCCTTTCTCGATCGCGTGCGCGCGCGGGCCGGGATCGACCGGGCGGCCACGGTGGTGACCGACAACAGCGTGCCGACGGCCTCGGGTCTGGCGTCGTCGGCGTCGGGATTCGCGGCGCTGGCGCTGGCGGCGACCCGCGCCGCGGGGCTCGATCTGCCGCCCGCGGAGCTCTCGGCGCTGGCGCGCCTGGGATCCGGATCGGCGGCGCGCTCGATCTTCGGCGGCTTCGTCGAGATGGCGCGGGGTGCACGCGCCGACGGGTCCGACGCGATTGCCCACCCGCTCGAGGCGGAGCCGCGCGATCCCTGGGAGGTGCGACTCATCGTCGCGATCACCGCGGCGGGCGCCAAGGCGATCGGGTCGACCGCCGCGATGACCCACACCGCGCGGACCTCGCCCTTTTACGCGGCCTGGATCGCCGGCGTCGACGCCGACCTGGCCGCCGCGCGCAGCGCGATCGCGGGCCGCGACCTCGGCGCGCTCGGGGTGGTCGCCGAACGGAGCGCGTTGCGGATGCACGCCACGGCGATGGCCGCCGACCCGCCCATCGTCTACTGGAACCCCGCCACGATCGCCGCGCTGGCGCGCGTGCGGGCGCTGCGCGACGAGAGCCCGGCCACCCCGGCCTTTTTCACCATCGACGCCGGGCCGCACGTCAAGGTGCTCTGCGGCGCGGCCGACGCGGAGCGGGTCGCCGCGGCGCTGGCCGGCGTGCCGGGCGTCTTGCGGACGCTGATCGCGGCGCCCGGACCGGGCGCGCGGATCGCGGAGGCGGCATGAGTCTCGGCTTCGCGTCGGTCAGCGCCCCCGGCAAGGTCTTTCTGGTGGGCGAGTACGCCGTGCTCGATGGCGGGACGGCGGTGGTGGCCGCGGTCGATCGCCGCGCCATCGGCCGATTCGTCCCGGGCGCCGCGCCGTCGACGCCGCTGGTGGCCGAGGCGATCCGATCGGTGGGCGACCACCTCGGGGAGATCGGCGCGGCGCTGCCAGACGGCGCCCCCGTGATCGACAGCTCCAGGTTCTCGTCGGCCGGCGGCAAGCTCGGCCTCGGGTCGAGCGCGGCGGCGGCGGTGGTCGCCGTGGGCGCGTTGCTCGACGCCGCCGGACAGGACGTCGAAGGCGACCGCGTGCTCGCCTTCACCCTCGCCGACCGCGCCCACCGCGCGGCCCAGGGTGGGCGCGGCTCCGGGGCCGATGTCGCGGCCGCGGTGTTCGGCGGCGTCATCGGCTACAGCCGCGCCGCCGACGGTGCGCCCGTCGTTCGAACCCTGGGCCGGGTCCCCGGTGAACTGGTGGTGTTTTCGGCCGGCGCGCCCCGGTCGACCGTCACCAGCATTCGCGACGTCGAGGCCCTGGCCGAGCGCGATCCCAGGCGGTATGCGCACCGGATGCACGAGATCGCCACCGCCACCGCCAACTTCCTGCAGGCCTGGGAAGCCCTCGACGGAGGCGCGGTGGTCGCGGCCGTCCACGAAGCGGGCGCGGCGCTGGTCGCGCTCGGACGCAGCGCGGAGATGGACATCTGGACCGATCCGGTCCGGGCGGCGGCGCAGCTGGCCCAAGCGCTGGGCGGCGCCGCGAAACCCTCCGGCGCCGGCGGCGGCGACGTCGGCATCGCCTTCTTCGCCCACGCCGAGGCGGCGCAGAGCTTCCGCGCGCGGGCCCCCGGGATCGGCCTCGAAATTCTCAATATACTGATTGGCGCCCGTGGGCTCGCCCGCGGCGACTAGAAAGGCACCATGTCGAACGACAGCTCTCGCATCCCCGGCTTCTATCGACTCACCGTCGCCGAGCGGCGGGGCGAGCTGCGGCTGCGCGCCGACCTCACCGAGGAGGACATCCTCACCCTCGAGCGGGGCGGGATCGACACGGCGACAGCCGACCGCATCGTCGAGAACGTGGTCGGGATCTACGCGCTTCCGCTGGGCGTGGGTCTGAACTTTCGCGTCAACGGGCGCGACGTCCTGGTCCCGATGGCGGTGGAAGAGCCCTCCGTGATCGCCGCGGCCTCCAACGCCGCCAAGATGGTGCGCGAGGGGGGCGGCTTCCTGGCCGAGGCCGACGACCCGGTCATGACGGCGCAGATCGAAGTGGTCGGCGTCGAAGACCCGGAGGAGGCCGAGGTTCGCCTGGAGGCCGCCACCGACGAGCTACTGGCGCTGGCGCACGCCACGCTGCCGCGCCTGGCCGACCGCGGCGGCGGGGCTCGCGAGGTCGAGGTGCGCACCCATCCCAATCGGGTGATCGTCCACGTCCACATCGACTGCCGGAACGCGATGGGCGCCAACATGGTGAACACCGTCGCGGAGGCGCTGGCGGCTCGCGTGGCGGAGCTGGCCGGCGGGCAATCTGGCCTGCGCATCCTCACCAATCTGTGCGACCGACGTCGGGTGCGGGTGAGCGCGCGCGTCCCGGCGCGTGTGCTCGCCGCCGGCGACCTCGACGGGCCGACCGTACGCGACGGTATCGTGGCGGCCTCGCGCTTCGCCGAGGACGATCCCTACCGCGCCGCCACCCACAACAAGGGGATCATGAACGGCGTCGACGCGGTGGTGATCGCCACCGGCAACGACTGGCGGGGTGTCGAGGCGGGGGCGCACGCCTTCGCCGCCGCCGGTGGGCGCTACCGGCCGCTGTCGATCTGGCGCGCCGAGGGCGGAGATCTGGTCGGACGTCTCGAGATGCCGATGGCCGTCGGCACTGTCGGTGGAACCTTGAAGTCCCACGCGGGCGCACGTCTCGCGCAGCGCCTGCTCGGCGCGACGGACGCGTCGACGCTGGGGATGATCGTGGGCTGCGCGGGCCTGGCGTCGAACCTGGCGGCCCTGCGTGCGCTCGCCACCGAGGGGATCCAGCGCGGCCACATGGCGCTGCATAGGCGGGGGCAGGCGATCCCGGCCGGCCCCGCCGCCCCCGTGCTAGAAACTCGGGGACAATGATCCGGCAGATTCTTCGCGGGGGCCGCGAGGTCGATGATTCGGGCGCGCCGTTGCTGGCGTCGGTTTCGCGCGCGCCGATCCGCTGGCTCGATCCGCCGGCCGGTCCCTGGAGCGTCGAACGGTCCTACGCCTATTGCGAGGAGTTCGCGCGCGCACACACCGAGAGCTATCCGGTCGCGTCGCGCTTCGTGCCGCCCGAGCTGCGTCCGCATCTGGTGGCGCTCTACGCGTTCGCGCGCAGCGCCGACGATTTCGCCGACGAACCGGAGTACGAGGGTCGCCGCGCGGAGGCGCTCGATCGTTGGGAAGAAGCGCTCGACCGCTGCTCGCACGGCGAGGCGGAGCATCCCGTGTTCGTCGCGCTGGCCGACACGATCGAGAAACGCGATCTGGCGATCCCGCCGCTGCACGACATGCTGACCGCATTCCGGATGGATCTGGACGTGCGCCGCTACGCCACCTTCCAGGCGCTGCGCGGCTACACGGTCCGCTCCGCCGATCCGGTGGGGCGTCTGCTGCTGGCGCTGTTCGGCTACCGCGATCCGGCGCTGGTCCGCTACGCCGACGAGATGTCGACCGCGCTGCAGCTCACCAACTTCTGGCAGGACGTCGCCGCCGACGCCGCCCGCGATCACATCTACATCCCCGCCGAGGATCTGCACCACTTCGGCGTCTCCGAGCCGGACGTCAAGGCGCTCAAGCTGACGCCGGCGCTACGCGATCTGCTTCGCTTCGAGGTGACCCGCACGCGGGCGCTCTACGAGCGCGGGCGGCCGCTGCTCGACAAGGTCGGCAAGGATCTGCGCATGGAGCTGACGCTGATCTGGTTGGTCGGCACGACCATCCTCGACAAGATCGAGGCCGCCGGCTACGACGTCTTCGCGCACCGCCCGTCCATCCGCCGCCGCGATCAGGCCGTCATCATGGCCCGTGCCGCCAAGGAATGGGCCACCCACCTGGACCTCGGCGCCCTGCGCGCCCTTTGGCCCTAGGCTCGGCACATCCCCTGCTGCTGGCCCGACCGGCGGCGAAAGGGGGCAAAACGATCTAATCTTTCGCCCCGTTGCGGTTCCTCATGTTCAGCGTGCACATGCTCATGCTCACCGACAGTCGACCCCGCGAAGGCGGCGTCCCGAGACGATGACGCCCGCCGTCCGGCGATCGATCGTGGGGCTCTGCGCCCTGGGCGTCCTGGGGGCGGGCGGCGCCGGCGTCTGGCGCTGGAGGAAAGCGCATCGGAAGTCTCCGGTCGAGTTCGACACGGCCACCGTCGATCGCGGGAAGATCATCGCCCGAGTGACTGCGACTGGAACGCTCTCGGCGCTGGTGACGGTGCAGGTGGGGACCCAGGTGTCGGGGACGATCCAGAAGCTGTTCGTCGACTTCAACTCGACGGTGAAGAAAGGGCAGCTCATCGCCAAGATCGATCCCCAGCTCATCGCCGCGTCCCTCGACCAAGCCCGCGCGAATTTTCAGGCGGCGCAGGGAAATCTGCTCAAGGCCGAGGCGCAGGAGCGGGATGCCGGACGACAGTTCGAGCGATCGAAGGACCTGCTCGACCGGAAGCTGATCGCGCAGGCGGATTTCGACACCTCGCAGGCAAACCTGGAGGTGGCCAAGGGGGCGAGCGCCGCCGCGCGCGGCTCGCAAGCCCAGGCCAAAGCGGCGCTCTACCAGGCACAGGTGAACCTGGACATGACCAAGATCGTGTCGCCCACCGACGGGACCGTCATCTCGCGCAGCGTCGACGTGGGGCAGACCGTCGCGGCGTCGTTGGCGGCGCCCACCCTGTTCGTGATCGCCAAGGACCTGCGGGAGATGCAGGTCGACACCTCGGTCGCCGAGGCCGACGTCGGAAAGCTGTCGCCCGGGATGGCGGCGACCTTCACCGTCGATGCGTTCCCGGGCGAGAAATTTCGGGGCAAGGTCCGGCAGATCCGCAACGCGCCGACCACCCTGCAGAACGTGGTCACCTACGACGCGGTCGTCGACGTCGCCAACCCCGATCTGAAGCTGCGCCCGGGCATGACCGCCAACATCACCTTCATCTCGGCCGAAAAAGACGACGTCCTGCGCGTGCCGAACGCCGCGATGCGGTTTCGACCGGCGCCGGAGATCTTCGCAGCGCTCGGGATGCCGCTGCCGCCGGCGGTGCGGGAGGCGGCCGATCGCAAAGCCAGCGGCGCGCCCGGGGCCGGGTCCGGCACGGGCGGTGGC
>CALAOV010000187.1 GCA_937889515.1 uncultured Myxococcales bacterium
CATACGATATTGGTCAGTGACTGGAGTTCAGACGTGTGCTCTTCCGATCTCCACACCACCGCCGCCCTGGCCACCGGTGGCCCCCCCGGCTCCGGTTGTTCCGCCCGAGCCCCCTTTGCCCGAGCCCCCGCCTCCACCGGCTCCTCCATGACCGCCAGCACCAGCTGGACCACCACCGTGGCCGCCAAGGCTGCCCCCGGTACCGGCTTTTCCGCCGCCCGAGCCCGCGGCGCCGCCACCGGTCCCCGAGCTGCCGCCGCCTTCGCCGGCCGTGCCGCCTCCATGACCGGCGACGCTTCCTCCGGCACCGCTTCCTGCGCTGCCAGCACCGCCGTCGTTTGTCCCCGACACCGAACCACAGCCGTTTCCGAGACCCAGAGCCAAGCCAGCTAGGATAACAGGGAGATGGAGCCGCATGGCCACGGATGGAGCAACTCCTGGACCAAGGGCGGACCCGTGACCGGCGCGGTACTGGGGCCCGAAACCCTCAGAAACCTGATGGATGGTCGCGGCGTCCTGATCTCGGCGCCGTGCCGCCGGTCGGCGCCGCACAGACCCGCTCAGGGTGCACCGCAACTCAGCCACATGCCAAACGCCATTCGCTCGGCGCGCGATGGCGTCGTCGTCGACAGTGGCATGTATGTGCTGGTCACCGCGACGTCTATGAACACGGTCGGGTCGGCCTGCATGTCCTGCTGGGTGAAGCCATGGCAGCTGCTGCAATACTTGGTCAGAAACGCGTTTCCAAAATTCGCGTACGTAAATTGCGGAGGATCACAGTTCACCGGCAGCGCCTCCCCAGAGCCGGCATCAACGGGCGGTGAGACGTTTGAATCACCGGCGCCCGCGCAACCGATGATCAGCACCAAGGATAGCGCGAGAACAGCCCGAACCCTGAGGGTCACGACCCGATTTCGGTGCATCCACCATGCCAGCACGCGCGGCGCCCGAAAACCCGGGAGGCTCGCGGCGTCCGCACGACGCTCATGACAAGGTTGTCGCGGTGTTGATGGATTCTTGTAGGGCACTCGCCGTGGCGTTCGAACGTCGGCGGTCATTGACAAGAGAAGGTGCCGCGGCGTCCACCAGATCAGGCGGCGTCACCCCGTTTGGTCGACCGCCCAAGAACGATGCGGCTGGCCTCAAAACGGCGCAGATAAGAGCGAATGCCGCCGTCCCGTTTCCAGCTCGCGCTGCGACTCACCGCTTTCGGGGCCGGGCCGGCTTCACGTTCTCTTTCGCCCTCGTCGCCGCGGACATCGCAAGCCAGCGCGCGCCGCCGAATCAACGGGCGCTCTGGTTCGGGCTCGCGGGCGGGACTGACCTGGTGGAGTCTCAACGCGCCGACCGGCGGCCAAATGAAGCGACGGCGGAAGGCGAGCCGGGCTCAACCCAACTAACTCTGACGCGACCCAAGAATTAGAACGTGACCCACTTATTGGTACAGGGATTGGGAGTCGATGAACCTGAGATCTTGTTAGTAACGGTCACGCCCGTTCCGGACGGGGTAAAATTCACGTTGCCCGGCCCCAGCGTCACGTTCGTGTACGACGCCGTCAGCTTCAGCGTCGGGTCGATGATGACGTTGTCGAGCGTGACGCTGTTGATGTACGAGGAGCTGTACCCATCGAGGGTGACGGTCGGCGTGTTCCCGCCCGTCAAGACGTGAATGTTCGAGAACGTGATGTTCGTGTAGTGCGGGATGTCGCTGCCGGTAGCGGACGAGTAGTTCGGTGTCAGGAAGATCGGGTTCGCGACGCCGCGCATGCAAACGTCGCTGTAGCTGACGTTGTTCACCAGGCCGCCGCGGCTCGAATCGGACTTGATTCTGATCCCGTTCGAGCTCCCGCCGCCGGTTCCGGCCCCAATCTGGTCGATCGAGAGGTCGTAGACCTTGATCCCCGACACGCCGCCGGTGAACTCGCTGCCGATCGACATGCCGTGGCCGGCCTCGAAGTGGTTATGCGCGATGGTCAGGTTGGTGACGCCGCTCGAGCTCGACCCCTTGATCGCAATGTGGTCGTCGCCGTCGCTGATCATGCTGCAAACGATGTAGCCGTTGCTCGCCGACTCGCCCGGATCGATGCCGTCGGTGTTGTGCGCGCTCGTGTAGGTGAGTGCGGTGCCGGCACTGTTGGTCGACTTGGACGGCGTCTTGATCGTCACGCCCCAGACGACGAACCCATTCGCCGAGAGCTTGACGTGAAACATCGGCGAGTTGTGCAGAGTGATCTGATAGAGGGTGAAGTTAGTCGCGCCGCTGACCTGGATCAGCGCGGGGCTCGAGCCACCGCCGCCGTTGTCATCCCAAAAGGACGACGAGCTGCCGACCTTTGGCTCGCCGCCCTGGCCGTCGATGACGCCACCCCCGACGATCCCCGAGCTCGCCCCCTTCACCGTGATGAGCGCATTCGCAGAGCCGTAGACGTTGGGATCGCGCGTCCCGTACAACGTGACGCCGGTGTCGACCCACAGAGTGACGCCGGCGGGGACCGTGATCGGCCCCGTGATGAAGGCGTTGTTCGAGCCGCTCGCCGTGAGCCTGACGGCTTTTCCGGAACCGCACGCGTTGAGCGCTGACTGGATGGTGGACGTGTCCGCGTTCGTTTCGCTGGCGACGCCGTTGGCAGCCACGTTTTGGGTCGCTTGAAGCGTTGTACACGCGGCCGGAATCGTCGGCTGCGCGGGCAGGTTCGTATCGCCAGCACCGCAACCCCCGGTGGTTCCAGCCGTTCCGGTTGTTCCTGCCGAGCCCGTCGTCCCTGCCGTGCCCGTGGTTCCCGCAGCTCCCGTCGTTCCCGCCGCGCCCTTCGTGCCCGCTGTCCCGGTACTCCCCGCAGTCCCCTTCGTGCCCGCTGTTCCAGACGTGCCCGCGGCTCCAGTGCTCCCCGCAGTCCCCTTCGTGCCCGCCGTTCCAGAGGTGCCCGCCGCTCCGGTGCTCCCTGCCGCGCCCGTCGCTCCCGCTGTCCCGATGGTTCCCGCAGTCCCCTGCGCGCCCCCAGTGCCCGCAGCTCCTGTGGTCCCCGCCGTTCCCGACGTCGCCGCGGTACCCGCTGCCCCCGAAGTGCTGCCGCCTTGGCCGGAGTGGTCTCCAACCGCGCCGCCGGTTCCGGTTGCGCCGGCTGAGGCGCCGGTGCCGGCCGAGCCTGTCGACCCGGCAGTGCCCGAGGTGTCACCGCTGTCGCTTTGTGCGCAGCTACCACCGAGCAGCAGGAGGCTCAATCCAACAAATGAGGCTGCACACCGAAACCGGGAATTGACGCGGAGCAACATGGGGGCCTCCAAGAGATGACGAGTGGGCAGATCCTTAGCCCGCGCAGTGAAATGCTTCGGCCCGCATATATCGATCACGAAATCACACTTCCGCTCAGCAGAAACCGAACGTGGAAATCGTCCCTGCCACGACGCTCGACGGACCGCGGCACGTCTAACCCATTGAAAGAGTTAGCTGAAGGGGCTTCAGCCCTTGGCGGGAAAGGTCGATGGGAGACGCAGGACAAACCAGACGGAGCGGAAAAGCATGGAAGGACATTCCGCGCGGCACGCTACGCGGTGCGATCTCCAGGTGCCAATCCAAATTGATGGACCAGGTGATGGCCACATGGCGCTGACGGAAAACCTCGGCACCGGCGGCCTCTTTGTGGCGACGAGTAGTCCAGAACGGGTCGGGGACCGAATCACCTTGACCTTCCGCCTTCCGAATGACCGTTCACCGATCTTTGTCGATGGAGAAGTCCGCTGGGTCCGGACGAGGCCGCTCCCCCAAATACGTCACGGAGCGCGCGGCATGGGAATCCGATTCACCAGCCTGTCTCTTTCTGCCGCAGCGACGATTCAGGAGTTCGTCCGGAGGTCCGGTCCGACCGGAGACCGATAGCTCCGATCGCAACCTGAGCTCTCTTCGCTCGCGCGACTATCTCTTGCAGGTGTCGGTCCCGACGGAAATCCAGTCCTTCCACACCTTCAGCTCGCCCATCCAGGTCATCGCCTTGTCGCTGCTCTTGGTGTAGGTCTCGCGGAAAACGATCTTCCGGCCCATCATCGCCCCTTCGCCGACGAACACCAGCTTGTCCGCTTCCCAGCCCGGCGAGGTCTCGATGATCCATCCGCCCGTATTGTCGAAGCCGGTGTTGACGAACTTCTTGGCCATGGCGTCGTAGCCAACAAAGCCCTTCGTTTTGATCGGCATCGAATGGTCCTTCGACTTCTTCTGCTCGTACTCGATCGCAAACCAGAAGTTATCGACGTCCTTCTTCCCTTTGAACGACGACTTGTATCCGTTCGTCGGTCCGAACGGCCCATCCGGTTGCTTCCCTTCACACTTCCAATTTCCGTCGAACAGCTTGAGTTGATCAAGTTCCGGCGCGGGTTTGCGCACTGGAGGCGACGCCGCAGCGGCTGATGCTGCCTCGGGCGTCACGGTCGGCTTGGCGGCAGCGGCCGGTGAGGGGTTGGCCCTCGCGGCCGACGTTGCTGGGGCTGGTGCAGAGGCACGTGGTGGCGGAACGACCGACTTGGCTGCGGGCATGGCTCCACCCGTCACTGGCGGTCCCGCGGTTGGGGTCTGCGCCCCCGCGGTGATTGCGACGACCGTTAGAGCTGCGAGAATCGATGCCTCGATCATTCGCATGTGCTTCACAACTCCTCTCGGTTAGCACCATAACCCGCGCGCGACGCTCGGGTGGTAGCCTTCTTCCATGAAGGCGGTCGTCCTAGGTTCCATTGGGTAAGAGCGCGTACGGCGCGGGATCCGGATCTTCGGCCGCCGGAAGCGAACTCACACCGACGGACACCTGTTTTGCGGGATGCCTCTGCTACCGAACGCCCGAGGCGTGTCCGGGACCCAAGGCCGGCTGCTATCCCTCGTACACCGTATCCGTGGTTGGATCGGTGCCGCAATTCTTCTGTGCGAACGGTCTGATCCCGGACGCCAGCTCGCAGTCGGTTCCAGCGCGTTCGGGACCCGCCCGGTTTCAAACTGACCCACTGCCTTGCGAGAAACGGGGATCTCCGCCGTTCCCCCTCCCCTGGCTCGCCTATGGTAAGGCCGGAGCTGCCGTGACCACCCTCCCGAGTTTCTGCGACACCTCGTGCTCGCCTTCGTGGGCCCCCTCACCACGCTCGGCCCGGAGAACCTCCTCTTGTGCCAGCGGGTCGTTGTGCTGCGCGGGCAGGTCACCTACTATTGAATCTCCGACGATGCTTCGTTTGAACCCGGGTTGGGTGTTGGGAATCGCGCTAGCGGCGGCAAGCGTCGGATGCCGGTCGAGGTCGGTCCTCGGTGGTCTGCATTATCACTATGGATTTGTGGCAGCTGCACGCGCCCCACCGTTGGGTGCCGCTTGAGCGCCGGACGGTGTATTGCTCCCCACACGCCTATGAATCGAAGGGACCGGCCAGCGCTGGAATCGCGGCGGCAATCTTTGCCGGCCAGGCCTACGTCAGTGGGAAACTGCGAGGGCGTAGAACTTCACCGTGGCGCCGACCGTCGCATCGGTGCCGGCGGTCTGATCGTAGTCGCCCGCCTTGAAGTACTGGCCGTAGCCGCTGAAGCCCGACGGCATGGTGAACGTCGTCGCCGCGCCGTCGATGGACAGCGTGATCGTCCCATCGCCCGTCAGCTCGATGCTGTAGCTGAATCGGGTGCCGAGCGGAACGTCGGTGATCGGGTGCGACGTCTGCCCGCTGGTGGGATCGTCCTCGATGCCGAGCTCGATGGCGCCGGTTGAATAGTAATAGAGCTCCAAGAGCGGCTTGGTCGACGGCGCGAGGCCGGTCTGGATCGCCGTTCCAATGTGGATCTGTCCGATGCTGACGTGGTCGGGGACCTGGGTGACGGCGACGGTCGCCGACAACATGTTGGTCCCGGCGACCGGCCAGTTCGCGGGCGAGCCGTCGGCGTTCATCTCGCGCAGCTCGGAGCGGGGATAGCTGGAGTCGGCGGTGGTGACGCCGTTCTCGGGATCCCAGAACGTCATCGCGCCGTCGCTTGGATTGGTGAAGAAATAGCTGTCGTGGAAGCCGGCCGCGAGCGCGGCGGACGTGATCGTCGTCGGGGAGGCGGTCGAGCCGACCGGTTCCTGCAGCTCCCAGAGCGAAAGATCGAAGTTGCTGCCCGGCGCAAGGCTCGGGTTCAAACCGCCGTCGTTCCCACCGGCGGCCCCCACGGCCGCGTCGACGCCCGACGCGCCCGCGGCCGCGCCCGTGCCGCCGGTCCCTGCCAGGCCCG
>CALAOV010000188.1 GCA_937889515.1 uncultured Myxococcales bacterium
GGGTCGGGCGCAGTTGCCGGGCGGCGCGGGCGATCGCCCGCTGCTCGATCCCCTGCACGCGCGCGCCGAGGCGGGCCGGGCCCCGGCCGCGGATCTGCTGGACGACTTCCACGCCGCGAACGGCGATCCGCGCGCCCTGGTCCGCAAATGGGAGCTAGATCGTCTCTGAGGCCGGGGCGCTGTCGGTGGCGGGGGTGGGGGCGCTGGGCGCGCCGACCCGGAGGTAGCGGGAGGCCATGTCGAACTCGAAGAACGAGAACATGCGCGTCTCGATGACCTTCTGCCACAGCTGGTGCGCGTCGTCCGGCTTGCCGTCGCCGAGACGCCGCATCGCCTCGTAAAAGTAGATCTCGGCCCGCTTGCCCGGGGTGTCGGCGGTGGCCAACACCTGCTCGTACGAGATCTTGCCGACCGCGTAGCGACCGAGCAGGTGGTACCAGGGCGCCCCGCGGTGCGGGCGCAGCTCGCCGTGGCGCTGATCGAGCGTTCGCAGATACGCTTCGGCCTTCGGATCGGCGATCTTCGTGGTTCGGCGCGAGAGATCGAGCACCCAAAGGGAGGTGTAGACCTTCACGTATTCCGAGACCGCGCGTCCGGGCCGCGCCAGGGCTCGGTGGTAGACGCTCAGCGCCGCATCCGTCTCGCCGGCTTGCACGAGGAAGGCGACGATGTCGATGTACGACTGATCGCGATCGCCGTCCTCTTCGATCGCGTCGTCGAATCTTTGCAGCGCCTCGCCGTGGCGGCCGAGGAGATAGAGCAGGCGACCGACCTCGACCGTCGCTTCGGCCGACTCCGGGATGTTCTTGCGGCGCAGGTGCTCGATCATGAGCCGCTCCCAGCCGATCAGGGAGCCCCGCCAGGCGGCCGCCGCCCCATCGCGGTCGCTGCCCGCGTCGAGGGTGTCGCCGAGCAGGCGATCGAGGCGGGCCCGCCCGGCGACGGAGCCGATCGTGTCCTGGCTGGTGCCCTTGCTTCGCAGCACATCGATCCCCTCGCGCACGATCTGCCCGGCCCGGGCCGGGTCGCCGCGCTTGAGCGCCAGGTTGGCGAGCTCGAGGGTCACCTCGGCGGTCGGCTCGCCTTCGTCCCGGGCGCGCAAGAACAGCGGCTCGGCGCGATCGATGAGGCCGGCGTTCACGTAGCTCCGCGCCAGCTCGAAGTCGATGTCCGCGTCGCGCACCTTCATTTCGGTCCCCGCGAAGCGCTGCCGGGTCTCGACGAACCGCCGCCGCAGGTCGTCGGCCTCGGCGTAGGCGGGCGCGTCGCGTTCCGGGTCGAGGCGCAGGCGCAGGCGCACGAACCCCAGCTCGATGAGCTCGGCGGAGATTCGCCCCTGCAGATCGCGCTGGGCGGGATTTCCCGCCAGAACGGCGTCCGCCTGTTCGAGGCGCAAGATGGCCAGGAAATAGGAGGACAGCAGGCGCGCGACGTGGCCCGACAAGATCAGCAGCTCGGCGTCCGCCGGATGGCGGAGCAGGCCCGCCTCGAGCACCCGCAGGGCGACCACCGGATCGGGCGCATCGGTGGCCGTGCCGCCCAGGAACTCGACCCGCGGCAAGAACCGACGCGCCAGCGAGAGGAAGTCGGCGGGGCCGGCGTCGGTCTTGGCCGCCGCCGCGAGCAGGCCGCGCAGCTCGGGATCGTCGCCGTCGTCACCGGCCATCTTCGCCGTCCGCGAAGCCGCGTCGGTGAGACGTCCCGCGCGCAGGTACGCGCCCGCCATGCTGGTCACCGCGCGCTGCATCTCGTCGCCGTGGGCGAGCAAGAGATCGCCCAGCGCGCGGCGGGCCGAATCGCCGGACGGCGGGTGGTGCAGGGCGGAGGCGAATCGCTTCTGCCGCTCGATGTAGAGCGCATCCAGGCGGGAGACCACCGGCAGTGCCGGCCAATCGGCGAGCGCCCCCTCCAGCGCCTCGATGCCGCTCGACGCCTTGTGCATGCCGCCTCCCTCGTCGAACGTGCTCTCCTCGTCGGTCCAGCCCACGACCTGATCGAGGCGATCGCTCCACTCGTGTCGCTGGCGCTCGTCGGGGGCGAGCGTCGCCAGCGTGGCCAACGCCAGGGTCACCGGCTGGTCCCCCCCACGCGGCGAGTAGAGGCCGAGGACCAGCTCGGCCGCCGGCCGCAGCAGGCCCGCCTCTTCGGAGGTCACCCGCGGCGACGCGCCCGAGATCTCCGTCGGATCGTAGAGCCCCAGCGCGTCCTGGAACGATTCGAACACCGTGTCGTAGAGATCGTCGCTCTCGAGCTCGCGCGTCTCGCGGCGGACGTCGTCGAGCTTGAGCGCCAGCACCGGACCAAGCAGGTAGTGCAGCAGCTTGGCCCGCAGCGGGGCGCGCTCGGGCGCCGCCAGCGGCAGCGCCTGGAGCACGAGCCGCGCCTCCAGGAAGTCGTCCTCGTAGGCGATGCCGCCGATGTGGGCCGCGGTCGACGCGAGCGTCCGACCGGGACCGCCAGGGGCGGGGCCGTTGCCGTGCGCGCAGCCCAGCGCCGCCGTCCCGAGCGCCAGCACGCAAAGACCGACCACTGTCCGGGAGGCACATCGAATCATCGAGGATAAGTTTAGTTCTTCAGGTCGGTGGAGGCGAGCTTTGCCCGACGGAACCTCTGGCCGGCGGCGCGGGACCCTTTTGGAGGTCTCGCCCGGGACGGCGGATGTTAGGCTTTTGCGGTGTGGGAACCGCGCCGTCCGGGGGAGGCACCGCTCATCCTCGGACACCGGGGGGCGAGCGCGCTCGAGACCGAAAACACCACGGCCGCCTTCGGGCGCGCGCGCGCCGACGGTGCCGACGGGGTCGAGCTGGACGTCCTGCTGTGCGCCACGGGCGAGGTGATCGTCTTTCACGACGACGATCTGGCCCGACTGGCGGGCCGCCCCGATCGCATCGCCGAGACCCCGTATCGGGTCCTGCGCGACGTGGCGCTGCCGGCCGGGACGTTCATCCCGACGCTCGATGAGGCGCTGGAGGCCTGCGGGCCGCAGCTGCTGGTCAACGTCGAGCTCAAGGCCGCGAAGATCGGCCCCCGCGCCATCGCCGCGCTGGTCGACGCCGTGGCGCGGGTGGTGGAGCGGGCGGGGGCCGGCCCGCGGGTCCTCGTCTCGTCCTTCAACCCCTGGGCCGTGCGCACCTGGATGCGCCGCGCCCCGGCCGTCGGCGCCGCGCTCCTGTTCGAGAGCGCGTCGCCGCTGCCGCTGCGTCGCGCCTGGTTGGCGCCCTGGCTGCGTCCGTTCGCGCTTCACCCCGAGCTGGTGCTGTGCCGTCCGGACCGGGTGGCGGCCTGGAAACGCCGCGGGTACCTGGTGTCGGTCTGGACCGTCGACGAGCCCACCGCGCTGCAGTCCTGCCGAGCGATGGGCGTCGACGGCGTCATCACGAATGACCCGGCGCGGGCGCGGGCGATTCTTTCTTCTTCCTGAGGATCGCGTGGGTCGCGGTGGCAACCGCCAGGGTCAACCCCTGCTCGTCGGTGACCTCCGCTTCGACGACGGCCAGACGCTTGCCGCACTTGCGCACCTCGGCGCGCGCGGTGATCGTGCCCGCCCGGATCGGCTCCAGGAAGCGGACGCTCATCTCGGCGGCGGCGTTGAAGGCCCCCTCGGGCGCGACCAGCTCGGCGACGGCGTGGCCCATCGCCGTGTCGAGCAGCGCCATGACGACGCCGCCGTGCAGGACGCCGTGCGGGTTGAAGTGCTCGTGCTTGACCTGATACTCCCAGGTCGCGGTCCCGGGCGAGGCCGCCCGCGGCAGGAAGCCGAGCGGTCCTTGCGGCACCCCGACCGTCGGTCGCGCCGTCACGCCCGGACCGCCGCGTCGATCAGGTAGAGGCCGGCGAAGATCTTCGGATCGACGGCCAGTCCGTCCGCGGCGCAGCCGGCCAGGAACGCGCGCAGGCGGGGCAGGGGCACCTGATGGACGGTGATGGCCTCCGTCGCGTCGCCGCCACCGGGTCCCACCCGGGTGAGGCCGCGCGCGTGAAAGAACGAGATCGTCTCGTCGCTGATGCCCACCGCGATGGGCCCCTCGGCCAGCGGCTCCAGCTCGCGGGCCGCGAAGCCGGTCTCCTCGGCCAGCTCGCGACCGGCCGCGTCTCGCAAGCTCTCGCCCGCGTGGGCTTCGCCGTCACCGACCATGCCGGCCGGAAGCTCGATCACCCGCCGGTGCACCGCCGTCCGATGTTGCTCGACCAGCAGCAACTTCTCGTCGTCGGTGACGGCGACGATCACCACGATTCCCGTGACGCCGGGTCGGGTGACGTACTCCCAGCCGTGATCGTCGATGAGCGTGAGGTACTTGCCGGTCGCGAGGATCCGCCCGCCGCCGCTCGTCGTCGATTTCTCGCCCACGGCCCGAGGGTATCAGTTGGGCGACGGCACTCAATAGCCGTCGTACGGGACGACGTCGATGGCGCTCTCCTGGAGCTTCGCACCCAGCAGCAGCTTCTTCATGACCGGTGCGGTCGCCACCATCGTGATCGCCAGATCGCGGGCGTGGACGTGCCGCTTGATCGCGGCGTTGACCTCGGCCGCCGTCAGCGCGCCGATGCGGGCCGGGGTGGTGTCGACGAAGTCGGGGGGCAGCCCGACGATCTCGGCGCCCACCCGCGCGTCGAGGCGGTGCTCGGGGACGTCCATCTCCGACGCGTGCGACCCGATGAGGAAGCGCTGGAAGAAAGCGATCTCGGTGGGCGCCAGGCCCTTGTCCATGAACGAGACATAGAGCTTGAGCACGAGCTTCAAGGTGGCCACGGTCTTGTCGGTGCCCGAGAACACCCAGCCCGCGGCGGCGCCGACCCCGCGCCGTTCGTCGAGGATCAGGTAGGCGCCGTAGGCCAGGCCGCGCTTGCGGCGCACTTCGTCCATGAGCGTGGCGTTCATCGCCCGCCCGCCGAACGCCGCCAGCCCGATCGACAGCGGCAGGTAGTCGCGGTCGGATGCCCGCAGCGCCGGGTGGCCGAACATGAGCTGGGTCTGCTGTCGATCGGGCTTGTCGACCAGCTGGATCCGCCACCCCTTGGGCGGCACCGGATCGCGCAGCTCCAGCGGATTCGGCGGGGGGGCCGGCCCGTCGGGCAGGCCGCGGAAGACGCGGGCCAGCGTGGCGTCGAGGGTTTCGGGGTCGACGTCGCCCGCCAGCGCGAAGATCAGGTTCCGCCCTCCGAAATGGCGGTGAAAATGGGCCGCGACCTCCGACGCGCTGGCCGCGTCCAGCGCCGGCTTGAGCCCCTCGGGTGGGTGGCCGTAGGGGTGCTCGCCGTACAGGTTGCGGGTGAAGAAACGTCCGCAGAGCGCGCGGTCGTCGTTGCGGAGCTCGTCGATCTGCCCCTCGAGCTCGCGCCGCGTGCGCGCCAGCTCGGCGGCGGCGAAGGTCGGCCGCACGAGCATGTCGGCGACGATCGCCAGATACCGGTCGAGGTTGCGGGCCAGCACCTCGCCCTCGAACCGGGTGCTGTCCGGCTCGGTGCGCACCTCGAGGGTCGCGCCCAAGGCGTCCAGCGCCTCGTCCATCTCGCTGCGCGATCGACCGCCCGCGCCGTGACGGGCCCATTCGGCGGCCAGATTGGTGAGGCCTTCGCGATGGCGCGGATCGGTCGCCGAGCCCGAGCGCGACGCGATCACGACGTGCACCAGGGAGATCGGAAGAGCACACGTCTGAACTCCAGTCACTGACCAATCTCG
>CALAOV010000189.1 GCA_937889515.1 uncultured Myxococcales bacterium
TACGGCGACCACCGAGATCTACACTCTTTCCCTACACGACGCTCTTCCGATCTCCATGGATCGCGTGAGCGAAGGCAGGCGTTGCCCGCCGCAGCTCGTCGCGGGAGGGTTTGGGAACCCTTGTATCTCACGGGGTTCCCATTGCTAAGATGTGGCGGCCTGTGAGCGTCAGCGTCGAAGAGCAGAGGTTGGACGAGGACTTGCTGCGCGTCCAGGACTGGAAGCGGTTCGGGCCGTACCTGAGCGAGCGCCAGTGGGGGACGGTGCGCGAGGACTACTCGGCAGACGGAGACGCCTGGGGCGGCTTCCCGCACGACCACGCCCGCAGCCGGGCCTACCGCTGGGGCGAGGACGGACTGCTCGGTCTGTGCGACCGGCAGGGGCGCCTCTGTTTCGCGCTGGCGCTCTGGAACGGCGTCGACCCCATCCTCAAGGAGCGCCTCTACGGCCTGACCGGGCCGGAGGGGAACCACGGCGAGGACGTCAAGGAGCACTACTTCTATCTCGACGCGACGCCGACCCATTCGTACGGCAAGGCGCTCTACAAATATCCGCAAGCGGCGTTCCCCTACGCGCGCCTCGTCGAGGAGAACCATCGGCGCAATCGGGACGATCTGGAATTCGAGCTCACCGACACCGGCATCCTCGACGGCGGCCGCTACTTCGACGTCTTCGCGGAGTACGCCAAGGCGTCGCCCAACGACATCTGCATCGCGATCACGATCGCGAACCGCGGGCCGGACGCGGCGCCGGTCGCGCTCCTGCCGACGCTCTGGTTTCGCAACAGCTGGTCGTGGGGGCGGCAGGGCGAAGGCTATCAGAGGGCCGACCAGCGTCCCTCGCTGGCCGCGGCGGGCGCCGGCGAGATCGACGTCCGGCACCCCTCACTCGGTCGGTTTCGATTCGTGGTGGAGGCCGCCGGGGGCGTGGTGCCCGAGCTCGTCTTCACCGAGAACGAGACCAACCTCGAGCGCTTGTACCAGGTCCCCAATCCGACGCCGTACCGCAAAGACGCCTTTCATGACTATGTGGTCGGCGGCCGTGCCGACAGCGTGAACCCGGCGCACTGTGGGACCAAGGCGGCGGCGCTGTATCGGCTGGACGTCCCCGCGGGGGGCGAGGTGCGGGTGCGGCTCCGGTTGGCCGCGATCGACGAGACCGCCGGCGTACCCGCGGCGCCGGCCGCGTCGTCGCTCTTCACCGACTTCGATTCGGTCATCGAAGCGCGCCGCGCCGAGGCCGACGATTTCTATCTGCGCAAGACCGGGCCGCTGCTGCCCGACGAGCGGCTGGTGGTACGCCAAGCCTACGCGGGCCTGCTCTGGACCAAGCAGTTCTACCACTACGACGTGAGCGCCTGGCTGGAGGGCGATCCGACGCAGCCACCGCCGCCCGAAAGTCGCCTCACCGGTCGCAACGCCGACTGGCGCCAGCTCTACAACCGCGACGTCATCTCGATGCCGGACAAGTGGGAGTACCCCTGGTACGCCTCCTGGGATCTGGCGTTCCACATGATCCCGTTTTCGCGCATCGATCCCGAGTTCGCCAAGGAGCAGCTCTTGCTGCTGACGCGCGAGTGGTACATGAACCCGAACGGGCAGCTCCCGGCCTACGAGTATTCGTTCAGCGACGTGAACCCGCCCGTCCACGCCTGGGCCGCCTGGCGCGTCTACAAGATCGCCGTCGACGCCGCCGGCCAGCGCGACCGGCTGTTTCTCGAACGGATGTTCCAGAAGCTGGCGCTCAACTTCACCTGGTGGGTCAACCGCAAGGACATGTCGGGGCGGAACCTGTTTTCGGGCGGGTTTCTGGGCCTCGACAACGTCGGCGTGTTCGATCGCTCGCGGCCGCTGCCGACGGGCGACTATCTCGAGCAAGCCGACGGGACCGCCTGGATGGCGTCCTACTGCTTGACGATGCTGTCGATCGCGCTGGAGCTGGCGGGCGCCGATCCGGCCTACGAGGACATGGCCTCGAAGTTCTTCGAGCACTTCGTCCACATCTCGGACGCCATCAACAACTTCGGCGGCACGGGCCTGTGGAACGAAACGGACAGCTTCTACTACGACCGGCTACACATCGACGGGACCGAGGCCGCGGTCCGCGTGCGATCGGTGGTCGGCCTCCTGCCCCTCCTCGCGGCCGAGGTGCTGGAGGACGAGATCATCGATCGGTTGCCGACCTTTCGGAAGCGCATGCGCTGGTTTCTCGACAACCGTCGCGACCTGGCGGGACAGGTGACCTTCGGCGAGCGGGGACACGTCTTGCTGGCCGTCCCCCCGCGCGAGCACCTGGTGCGGGTGCTGGCCACGATGCTCGACGAGGCCGAGTTCTTCTCGCCACATGGCATCCGTTCGATGTCGAAGATCCACGGGCAGATCCCGTACAAGTTCGAGTTCGGGGGACAGACCCTGGAGGTCGACTACGAGCCGGCCGAATCGCGGAGCGCCATCTTCGGCGGCAACTCCAACTGGCGGGGTCCCATCTGGATGCCTATCAACTACCTGCTCGTCGAGGCGCTCGAGCGCTACCACCACTTCTACGGCGACGATCTGCGGGTCGAGTGTCCCGCCGGATCCGGTCGGTGGCTGACCTTGAAGGAAGTGGCGCACGAGCTGGCGGCGCGGCTGGCGGGGATCTTTCTGGCCGACGGGGAAGGCCGCCGGCCTTGCTTCGGTGCCGACGCCCGCTGGAGCGCGGACCCACACTGGAAAGGCCTGGTGCTGTTCCACGAATATTTTCACGGCGAGACCGGCCGCGGTCTCGGGGCCAGCCATCAGACCGGCTGGACCGCGCTGGCCGTCCGATTGATCGAGGACCTGGCGCGCCTGCGCGCGAGCCCCCGACCGAGCTAGGGCAGCTCCCAGACCTGGGCGCCCCAGGGCGGCAGCTCCAGATAGAGACCCTCGCGGGCCAGCGTGGCGCCGCCCTGTTCGATGCGGGTGTCGGAGAGAAGATCGGTGAGGCGGAGCGTGCGGCCGTCGAGACCAGCCGGATCGAGCGGCGCGAAACAGCGCGCGGGGTCGGGGCCGAAGTTCACCACCACGAGCAACTTCCCCGCGGCCGCTTCCCAGGTCGAGACGATGAAGCTCTCCCAGGTTGCATCGCCTTGCCGCGCGGACTGGCAGGGAACGAGACGCCAGTGGCTTCCGTCGCCGCGCACCTCGGGCCGCCGCAGGCAGGCGAGCAGGCGATCATAAAAGGCGCGCAGCGTCTCGTCGGAGGCCTCGGTCGCCCGACGCGAAAGCTGGATCGAGGTGTGAGCGCGGCGTCCCTCGAGCTGACCTTCGTGCAGCAGGTGCCCGCCCGGCGCGAGGAAGGCCAGCACCGCCGCGGCCCGGTGTCGCTCGGGCGGAAACGCGGCCGCCGCGCGGGCCTCGTCGTGATTCTCCAGGAAGCGCAGCGATCGATCGCGGAAGGCGGGATCGGCCGCCAGGTGGTCGCGCACCGGACCCGCCACTCCGGCGCGAAGCCGATCGTAGAGGCTCTTGTCGTACGTGAGATCGAAGCCCTCTTGTTGCAGGCGCCATTCGAGATCCCAGTAGACCTCGGCGATGAACAGAAAGCCCGGGTGGCGCTCGCGAACGCGGGCGATCGCGGCGGGCCAGAACGGCTCGTCGACGGGCGGCGTTCCGTCGCCGGGGCGGGCGCGATCTCCCCAGGTTCGTTCGATCACGTCCGGCTCGAGCAGCATCGCCATGTCACAGCGGACGCCGTCGCAACGGTCGGCGACGCGCCCGAGCTCGGCGGTCATCGCCTCGCGCAGCCCGTGGTGCCGGTAGTCGAGCTGCAGGGTGTCGCCCCAGCCGGGGAAGTTCGGATCGCGTCCGTGGGCGAAGATCCGCCGGCCGCCGGCGGTGGCGATCGCGGCGTAGTTCTGCGGCTCGCGCTGGAGGTCTTCCTCGCTGCCGCCGACGAAGTATTCGGGGTGACTCTGCGTCCAGGGGTGATCGACCGCCACGTGGTTCGGGACGAAGTCGAGCAACAGGCGCTGGCCGCGGCGGCTCAACCGATCGCGCAGACGGGCCAGCGCCGGGTCGCCGCCCAGCGCGGAATGGACGTCGTAAGCGGTGATCGCGAACGGCGAGCTTCCGATGTCGTCGCTGCGCAGATCCGGCAGATCGGCCCGATACCCTGGCAGGTTCGCTGGCGTGTGCGCGGCGAGCCGCCCGGCCTCGCCCGTCTGCCAGACGCCCAGCGGCCAGATCCAGTCGAACCCGCACGCCGCGGCGCCGTCCAAGAACGCGTCCGGGAGATCGTCGAGCGTTGCCTCTCGTCCGCGGGCGGTCTCCCCGAGGAGGATCCGCGGGTTGATCTGATAGAGCAGCGGGAAGCTCATCGCTGTCGTTGTCGTCTTCGCCGGCGTCGGCGAGGGGGGTCAGGGCTTGCTGGCGGTGTGCGTGGGCGGGTTGGCCAGCCAGGCGCCGAACGCGTCGATCAAGGTCTCGGGTGGCAAACGATCGAACGAGCCGACCAGCCAGTCCATCGCCTCGGCGTGCCGCTGCGCGCGCAGCAGCGACTTGAAGGCCTGCAGGCCCAGCGCGGGATCCTTCATGAGGGGAACCAGCTCGTTGACGTCGGCGGTCGCGTAGACGATGCGGCGCGCCTCCGACGAGGCGTAGGGATCCTTCTTCACCGCCGCCGCCGCCGGCTGGTAGAGCGCCCGCCCGGCCGCGTCGGTCCGCGCCGCCAGCGCGGCCAGCACCGGAACCCTCAGCTCGGGGTTGTTGCGCTTCTGCATCTTGGCCAGCAGGTCCAGCGATCCCGCCGACGTTTGTTTTCCCAGCTCGGGGGCCATCGCGGCCAGCGGCTCCGACTCGCGCGCCTTGAAGAGCGGCAGCACGTATTCGTCTGCCAGATCGCCGCAGGCGCGGATCATCCCCGCCGCCGCCGCCGCGCGCACCTCGGTCGAGGCGTCCTTGATGAGCGGCTGCAGGCGGTAGAGGGTGGGCCGGCCACCGCCGGGCCGGGCGAAGGTCTCGGCCCCGGCCGCCCGCATGTGCGGATCCGAGTCGCCCAGGGCGCCCAGCGCCAGGCGGCGGACCCCGGCCGGGCTCACCACCGCCAATGTTCGCAACAGCGTGGCGCGCAGTGGGGCGGCCACCCCGTCGCTCTTCACCAGATCGGTCAGGGCCGCCACACAGGGCGAGGCCGGCGGCAGCTCCGTTCCCGCCGCCACCAGGATCCGGGCGGCCAGCGCCATCCCTTCCGGATCGGTCATCCGCAGGCGCGGTTTGATGAGCGGGCAGAGATCGACCTTGAGCGCCGCCAATGCCGGCGCGGCGACGGTCGCGGTCTCGGCGCGGCCGAGCGCCGGGCGCAGCCGATCGGTCTGACGCGTATCCCCCGCGCGGGCCAGCGCGGCCGCGGCGCGCGCGTCGAGGCTGGGGTCCGGGAAGGGGCGCGACAGCCAGGCGCGCGCGAAGGTCGACATCGCGTTGGCGTCGCCGCCGCGGGTGTAACGGGCCACCCGCAGGAGCGCCTCCTTCATACGCCCCTGGACGAAAAGACGCGGCAGCGCCTCCGCCAGCGAGGCCTCGACCCGCCGGACCTCGCCGCCCGAGCAGAGCCTGAAGTCTCGGGCGAAAATCCAGCGAAAGTGGGCCACGCCGTCGTCGCCGTAGACGTCGATCGGCGGGACTGGGAAGGGGCGGTCGCCCTTCACCGCGACGAGGGCCATGTGATCGAAGTCGATGTTGCCGGAGCTCTCGCTCAGCGTCACCTCGGCGGGGCTGCCGTCCCAGCGGACGGTGAACAGCACCTCCGCCTGGAGCTTGAGATTGTTGAGCGGATCGGTCCGGGGGCGTTTGGCGGCGACCTCCTCGATGAACTGCACCGCCCAGCGAAAATGGATATCCCGGTGGAGCAGGCGCAGGTAGTCGCCCTCGGCGCCCGGCACGGCGATGGTCGGCTCCGCGCGCGGGGGATCGGCGGCGCGCGGGGCATCGGCGGCGCGCGCGGTGGGGGCGGCCAGGGCGCCCGCCACGGCCAGGCCCAGGGCGAAAAAACGCGGGCCACGCATCTTGACGTTGGTATGTTGGGCCATCGAATGCGAAGGCCAAGAGGTTACTCCTTATCAAAGCGGTCGTCGCGTCTCATCGCTGGGGTCGCGACAGCGTCGGTGGTGGCGTCCGTATCCGTCCTGCTCGCCCGGGCGGCGCCGGCCGCCAAGTCGCCCTTCTCCGACTATCGAACCGAGCATCCGGGCGTTTCGCACAAGATCACGGTCCGCGATCTGCCGCCGCCCAACGCCGCCGAATCGGTCGACAACGGTCCCCGCCAGGTCCCGCGTCCCAAGGACGCTTGGCCCGAGGCGCCGGCCGGCTTCAAGGTCCAGCTCTACGCGGACGGCCTCACGAACCCGCGGCTGATTCGGCCCGCGCCGAACGGCGATCTGTTCGTCGCCGAGAGCGAGGGCGGCGCAGTGCGCCTGTTTCGCGGGGTCGGACCCGACGGGCGCGCCCTGCGGACGGAGCTCTTCGCCCAGGGCCTGCGACAGCCGTTCGGTATCGCGTTTTATCCGGCGGGCAATGATCCGCGCTGGGTCTACGTCGCCAACACCGACGGGGTGGTGCGCTTTCCCTATCGCAGCGGCGATCTGAAGGCGCGCGGCGCGGCGGAGACCGTGGTCGCGACGATCCCGGGCGGCGGCCGCTTGCGCGGGGGCGGGCACTGGACGCGCGATCTGGCCTTCTCCCGCGACGGCAAGAAGCTGCTGGTCTCGGTCGGGTCGCACTCGAACAACGACGACACCGACAACAACCCGGAGGAGGCCCAGCGCGCCGACGTGCTCGAGTTCGACACCGACGGCAAGAACGGGCGGGTCTACGCCTGGGGGATCCGCAACGCGGTGGGGATCGCCGTTCATCCGCGCAGCGGCGAGCTATGGGTGTCGGTCAACGAGCGCGATCGGCTGGGCGACAATCTGGTGCCCGACTACATCACCCACGTCGAGCCGGGTGGTTTTTACGGCTGGCCCTGGTTCTACATCGGGTCGCACCCGGATCCGCGGCACGCGGGAAAGCATCCCGAGCTGGCCGCCAAGGTGCTGGTGCCGGACGTGCTCCTCGAGCCCCACGATGCCTCGCTGGAGATGCTGTTCTACGACGGGACCCAGTTTCCGGCCGGCTATCGCGGCGACATCTTCGCGGCGGAGCACGGCTCCTGGAACAAGACGGTGCGGGCCGGCTACGAGGTGATCCGGGTTCCGCTGCACGGGCGCGATCGCGCCAGCGGCGAGTACGAAGACTTCCTGACCGGCTTCGTGACGGCCAGCGGCGACGTCTGGGGGCGCCCGGTCGGCGTGGCCGTCGCGAAGGACGGCGCGCTCATGGTTACCGACGACGGTTCGAATTCGATCTGGCGCGTCGCCTACGTCGGGCGTTGAACGCCCTCAGCGGGCGGCGTTGCGGAAGCTGGCCACGGTCGTCGCCGGCGGGTTGACCCGGACCACCCCCGCGTCGGCGTCGACCACCACCAGATCGCCCGGATGGAGCCAGGAGAAGACGCCGCTGGCCGATCCGAGCAGTGGCCGGCCGGCGGCCCGCACCAGCGCCGCCGGGCCCCCGTCGGCATGCACGTCGCCGTCGACCACGAAGGCCGAGGCGCCCGCCGCGATCGCGTGCGCGGTCGAGAACAGCCGGAGGTCCTCGCTGACCAGGATCGCGCCGGTGCGCACCAGCGGCCGGGTGCCGGCGGTGGCGGCGTGGGCCAGCACGCACAGGTCTTCGATCTCCGCGGCGCGGGCGCCCAGCAGCTCCGCGGTCGCCTCATCGCCGGAGGCGGCGCTGAAGGGGACGCGGGCGTAGGCGCGTGCCAGCTCCGACAGCGCCTTGATCGGCGCGGGGCCGGCGCAGGCCTCGGCCAGCCGTCCGCGAAAGCGCTCATCGTCCAGGATCAGCGAGAGGGAAACGATTTCGCGCGCGGCCGAGCCGGGGGTGGTCTCGGCGGCGCGCCGGAGGACGGCCCGGAGGCGGTGCAGGGTTGCCTCCAGGTTCGTCGCCACCGGCGAAGCGGCGCCGGTCGACTCGGTGCGGGCCAGCGCGGCCAGCGTCGGCAGGACCTCGGCGCGACCCATCGCGGTGCCGCCGACGATCGACAGACCGGCCAGGCGCACCGTGCGCCGATCGGCGTCCTGCGCCCGCTTTCGCTCGCGCTCTTCGCCGCGCTCGAGCGCGTGGTTGATGACGGCGGCCAGCGCGGTCGCCAGCACCACCTCTTCCGGCGTGAAGGCCGCGTTGGCGCGCCGTTGCAACACCAGCACGCCCGCCGCCGCGCCGCCCCGAAGCACCGGCACCGCCAGCAGCACCGGGAAGCGCTCCTCGCCGAGGCCCGGGATGTACTTGAAGTGCTCGTCGCGGTCGGCGATCGCGACCGAAACGGGCCGCAGCCGGTCGGCCGCGAAGCCGGTGATCCCCTCGCCGCGACCGAGCTGCACCCGCCCCAGCGCCTCGCGCGGAAAGCCGACGTTGCCCCGCATGGTGAAGTGCTCGCTGTCGCCCTGGCCTTCGCGGACATAGATGCTCGCGATGTCGGCCCGTGCGATGGACGCCACGTCGCCGCACATGGCGGTCAGCACCTCTTCGAGCGGCTCCTCCCGCTCGCCGAAGCCGATCAGGCGAAAGATTCCGTCCAGCGACCGATCGCCGCTGTCGTGAACCTGGTACCCCAGCTCCGGGGCGTCCGCGCGTGCCATAGGGGCCATCCCGAGGCCCAGCATACGGCCGCTACTGTTTCCGGCAGCTTTCGGTCCGGAAAATTCGCCGTAAGTTCCGCGGCGCACCGGCCCGCCCGCGGGTAGCGCCCGGAGGGTCGTTTACACAACTCAGACACGAATGAAACTCGACCGCCGCCGGGGGCGTGGTGTGCTGAGCGGGATGACGATTGCCGCTTCACCTCGACCGGTGGGCGAGGGGGGGGCCGAGCGAGGGCCTCGGGAGAGAGGTGGCCAGGGCCGGCGGGCCAGCCTACAGGCGGGCGACTTTCGCGCCGCGGTCGCCGATCACCTGGTGCACACCTGCGCCAAGGAGCTGCGCGACGCCCAACCGCTCGATTTTTATCACGCCTTCGCGCACACCGTGCGCGACCGGCTGGTGCACCGCTGGCTGGCGACGCAGCGGACCCACCTGGAAGAGGACGTCAAACGGGTCTGCTACTTCTCGTCGGAGTTCCTGACCGGCCGCAGCCTGGGCCTCTGCCTCATGAACATGGATCTCTACGACGCGGCCGTCGAGCTGGCCGCCGATCACGGCTTCGACCTGGGCGAGATCCTGGAGTGCGAGGGGGACCCGGGCCTCGGCAACGGCGGCCTCGGGCGCCTCGCGGCCTGCTTCATGGACTCGCTCGCGACCCTGGAGCTGCCGGCCATCGGCTACGGCATCCGCTACGACTTCGGCATGTTCGAGCAGAAGATCGAGGGCGGCCGCCAGGTCGAGCAGCACGACAACTGGCTACAGCTCGGCAACGCCTGGGAGCTGCCGCGCCACGAGGACGCGCAGACCGTCCGCTTCGGCGGCCGGGTCCTGTTCCAGCCCGACCGCGACGGCCGGATGCGTGCCAGCTGGGTCGACACCCGCGCCGTGATCGGGCTGCCCTACGACTCGTTCATCGTGGGCCACCGCAACGACACCGCCAACACGCTGCGCCTGTGGGCGGCGCGCGCCACCCGCGACTTCGACCTGCAGTTCTTCAACGAGGGCGACTTCCGGCGCGCGGTCGAGGAGAAGATCGATACCGAGAACATCTCCAAGGTCCTGTACCCCAACGACCAGAGCGAGGAGGGGAAGGAGCTGCGCCTCAAGCAGCAGTACTTCTTCGTGGCCTGCTCGATCGCCGACATCCTTCGCCGCTTCAAGGCGCGCCACGCCACCTTCGAGGCGTTTCCGGACAAGTTCGCGATCCAGCTCAACGACACCCACCCGTCGATCGCGGTGGCCGAGCTCATGCGGGTGCTGGTCGACGACGAGGGGCTCGAGTGGGACGCCGCCTGGTCCATCACCGAGCGGACCATCGGCTACACCAACCACACGCTCCTGCCCGAGGCGCTCGAGCGCTGGCCGGTCGCGCTGTTCGAGCGCCTGCTGCCGCGGCATCTCCAGATCATCTGCGAGATCAACCAGCGCTTCCTCTGGCAGGTGCAGCTGCGCTGGCCGGGCGACGACCAGCGCCTGGCCCGGATGTCGATCATCGAGGAGTCGCCGCGCAAGCAGGTGCGGATGGCCCACCTGGCCACCGTGGGCGCCCACAGCATCAACGGCGTCGCCAAGATGCACTCCGATCTGGTGGCGAGCCAGCTGATGCCCGATTTTCACGAGCTGTGGCCGGAGCGCTTCAACAACAAGACCAACGGCGTGACCCCCCGGCGCTGGCTGCTGCACTCGAACCCGCGCCTGACCCGCCTGCTCTCGAGCCGTCTCGGCTCCGCGTGGATCGACGCGCCGGAGCTGTCGCGCCTGCAGACGCTGGTCAACTTTGCCGACGACGAGGATCTCCTGGAGGGGCTCTACGCCGCCAAGCAGGCCAACAAGCGCGACCTGGTCGGCCTCATCCACCGGCGTCTCGGCATCGAGCTCCCCCCGGACGCCCTGTTCGTCGCGCAGATCAAACGGATCCACGAGTACAAGCGCCAGCTCCTGGCCTGCCTGCAGATCATCTCGCACTACCTGGCGCTCAAGCGAGACCAGGGCGCGGCTTCGGTGCCGCGCGTCTACCTCTTCGCCGGCAAGGCCGCGCCCGGCTACCTGATGGCCAAGCTGCACATCCGGCTGCTCAACGACGTGGCGGCGGTGATCAACACCGATCCGGCCGTGAAGGGGCGGCTGGCGATGGCGTTCGTCCCCAATTACGGCGTCTCGCTGGCGCAGGCGATCATCCCGGCCGCCGATCTGTCGGTCCAGATCTCGACCGCCGGCAAGGAGGCCTCCGGCACCAGCAACATGAAGTTCGCGCTCAACGGCGCGCTGACGCTGGGTACGCTCGACGGCGCCAACGTCGAGATCCGCGACGCCGTCGGGCACGACAACTTCTTCCTTTTCGGCATGAACACCGACGAGGTCGCCGCCCGCTGGGCCGCCGGTTACGACCCGAGCGCCGAGATCGCGCGCAGCCCAATGCTGGAAGAGGCGCTGGGCCTGATCGCCTCCGGCTTCTTCAGCCTGGGGGATCGCGATCGCTACCGGCCGGTGGTCGACAATCTGCGGTACCACGATCCGTTCATGGTCTGCGCCGACTTCGACGCCTACCTGGCCGCTGAAGCCCGCGCGGCGGCGGCCTACCGCGATCCGATCGACTGGTCCCGGCGCGTCCTGCACAACATCGCCGGCGCCAGCCGGTTCTCCAGCGACGACACCATCCGCCAGTACGCGGCCGAGATCTGGGGGTTGCGCCCGGTCAAGACCAACTTCGCGCTGGTCGCCGAACGGCTCTGACGGGCCGTCCTCAGTCCCTGGGGGCGCCCGACATCTTGCCGGTTCCCGCGCAGGCGGCCACCAGTGCGGGAACGCTGGCCACGGAGTCGGGCGTATAGGGATAGGGGGGCGCCCATTGCGTGGCCAGGGTGGTCAGGTTGTTCGCGCCGTCGGTGGCGTCGGCGACGTTGTTCGAGAGCCAGAACGTGCCGGGCGCCGCGGAGTCCGAGAGCATGGTGGTGAGCGGTGTACCGGGCGCCGGGATGTTCTTGAAGTAGGTGTCGTCGACCAGGACCTGGGCGCCCATCGTCGAGGCGACCGCATAGTTCACCACCTGCTCGAAATAGACGTTGAAGACGTGGACCGAGCCGAAGCGAACCCGGGGACCCGCCGTGACGTCGGTGAAGAGGTCGTGGTGATAGGTGATGTGGAAGGTCCCCGTGTCCTCCACGCCATTGCTGTCGGAGTGCCCGATGATTCCCGTGTCGTTGTGGTCGTGGTAGCGGGTCCAGGAGATGGTGACGAAGTCGGACGCGTGGGTGATGTCGACGAGGCCGTCGTAGCTATCGGCGTCGGCGTTGCGCTCGCTCGACAGATCGCAGTGATCGATCCAGATGTTCTTCGAGGCGTTCAGGCTGATGGCGTCGGTGCCGTGGGCCTTGGAGATCACCAGGTTTTGGAGGATGACGTTGCTGCTGTCGGTCAGGTTCAGGCCGCCGCCCGTCAACCCCGAGCTGGCGCCGCTTCCGAGGATGGTCTTGTTCGACGAGACCCGGATCTGCGTCTCGATCGATCCGCTGTCGTCTGGGGCCGGGAAGGCGATCATCCCGACCACCTCGATCACCAGCGGGCCCGGCATCTTCTCGTTCGCATAGGCGCTGAGCTGCGTGAAGGCATCCGGGTCCGACGCGTTCACGACCAGGGGTGTCACCGATCCCACGCTCCCGCCGCCGACGGTACCGCCGTTGGTGGTCGCGAAGCCCACCAGCTCGTCGGGACAGGGGATGGGTAACCCACCGTCGGTCCCGTCGGGCGCCGAGCCGTCGGTGCGGGCCGGGCCGTCGGTGTGGACCGAACCGCCGTCGGTCATCGTGGCGCGAAACGGGCTGATCCGCACGTCGCAGCCGACGGTCAGAACAATGGCGGCGACCGCCACCGGCCCGGCGGCGTAGAGGGCACGCTCCACGTTCATATAGTACGCGGTTGACGGTGACCCGCTGTGCGGCTCCGCGGACACTCACTCCCCGGTAGAAGATGTTGACCCGAGTCGGCAATGATCGCTCCGCCCGGACGTCCCGCGATCCCGCGACGATCCGGGTGACGCGCCGCGCTGGAACAAGGCGGGCGGTCGATCCCGCGGGGACAAGGGGGGAGGCGACGTGTAAACTGAATACCGTGCCGTCTCCCACCGGCCTGCGCGCCGACGGCGCCCCACGGTCGCCCGCTCCGGCGGCGACCGACGCGCCGAAGAATCCGCCTGCCCCCGCGCCCGTACCGGCGTTTGCCGACGACGCCGAGCTCGTGGCGGCCCTGCGCCGCGGCGACGGCCGCGCGCGGATGATCCTGGTCGAACGCTACGAGCCGCTGGTCGAGCGCCTGGTCGCCGGCGCGCTCGGCATCGACGCGGAGATCGCGGACGTGATCCAGGATGTCTTCGTCGCGGTGCTGGAAGGCGTCCGTAACCTCAAGGACGCCTCGGCGTTGCGGAGTTGGATCGCGACGCTGGCCGTGTTCACGGCGCGCGGGCGCATTCGCCGGCGGCGGCGTTGGCGCTGGATCCGTTTCGTGGCGCCGGAAGACGTCCCCGAGGTGCCCGTGGCCGGGCCGCAGGGTGAGACGCGCGAACAGGTGCGCGCCACCTACAGTATCCTGGCCTCCTTCCCGGTCGACGAACGCATCGCGTTCTCGCTGCGGTTCATCTCGGAGATGCAGCTCACGGAGGTCGCGTCGGCCTGCAGCGTGTCGCTGGCGACGATCAAACGCCGGCTGGCGCGCGCGGAACGACGGTTCGTCGAGGCGGCGGGGGCGCACCCCGCTCTCAACGAGCGGCTGGCGCGCGGTGGGCGTTGGGGCGAATCGTGATTAGAGGGAGTGTCTGAAATGAACGCGGAGCTCGAGTCAGTCCTGGCCAACGTCGGCCGCACCGTGGCCGCCGAAGCGCGGCGCCAACAGCTGGTGCCCGAGATCCAGGCGCGCCTGGCCCACCTCGAGAGCCGGCGGGCGCGGCCCCGAGCGCTGCGCTGGTCCTTTGCGCTGGGCGGGATGGGCCTGTGCGCGGCGGCCGCGGCGATCCTGATCTTGCGACCCCACCCGCTTTCATTCGCGGTGGCGGGCACGGCGGGCAATGGACGGGTGGGCGCGTCTTTGGTGGCGCCGGCCGCGCGTTCGCTCGAGCTGAGCTTCTCCGACGGTTCGGCCGTCACGCTGCCGCCGAGCGCGGCGGCCCACGTCGACGCGCTGGACGGGCAGGGTGCCACGCTGGCGATCGAAGACGGCACGCTCGAGGTCTCGGTGGTTCATCGCGCGCGCACCCACTGGCAGGTCCGTGCCGGCGGCTACCGGATCCAGGTCACCGGCACGCGGTTCGCCGCCGGTTGGGATCGGCGATCGCAGTCGCTCACCGTCACGATGCACGAGGGATCGGTGCTGGTCAGCGGTCCCGGTCTCAAAGAGCCGGTCCGCGTGGTGACCGGCCAGCGGCTGCAGGCCAATGCCGTGGGCGCCAACCTGGGCTTCGAGGCGTCGCACGAGATCGCGGCGCGCGAGGAGATGCCGCCGCTGCCCGAGCCCGCCGCGCCGGAAGGTCCGACCGCCCCAGATCGGAAGAGCACACGTCTGAACTCCAGTCACTGACCAATCT
>CALAOV010000190.1 GCA_937889515.1 uncultured Myxococcales bacterium
CCCGGTGTGGGTCGCGCCCCACAGGCGAATCCACATCGCCATGTACATCTCCGGGCCGCGCGCCGAGCCGATGTCGCCGAGGTCGAGGACGTCGCTCCAGCCGAACGACTTCAGCAGCTTGGTGACCTGCGCCTTGGCGTCGGGATCGTTGCCGCTCACGAAGACCGTGTGATCGCCGCCGCCGACGGCCTTCGGGTTGACCATTACGGGCGCGCCGATCGTGTTCAGCGTCTTGACGACCTTCAGGTTCGGGAAGGTGGCCTGGATCTTCTCGGCCAGGCAGCGCTCCTGGCTGGCCAGCGCACCGGGCGGCATCCCCTTGCTGTGATCGAGCTCGTTGGCGGCGTCGATCAGGATCTTGGGGCCGACCTTGTCGGCGGCCGCCAACTTGAGCGCGTCGACGGAGATCTGTCCCGACGTGGCGTTGATCAGGACCTCGCCGTGCGCGGCGGCCTCGGCGAAGGTCGCGATCCTCGCGCGGTTCTTGATCTGCTCCTGCCATTCCCGCAGCGTCGACGCGAACATCTTCTTCTCGTCGAGCTTCTTCGGATCGCGGGTCCCGAGGACCACGTCGTGCTCCTGCTCGACCAGCTTGCTCCCGAGCGTCTGCGCGACGACGCCCGAACCAATGATTCCGATCTTCATGGTGACCCTCCCGCCGGTGGTGTGGAGGCGAAGCCTGACAGGCGGGACGGGCGTTTGCAGGTGGGATTTTGGGAACTTGCGTCGGCTGTGCATTCCTCGAGGACAACGGACAAGACCTCTGGTGGATGGACGTCTGGTCTTGCCCCGTTCACGTGGAAGCGACCGAGGTTCCTAGGGAAGAATCGTCACCGGCTACGTTTTCGGTATCGTGGATCCTTCGTCTGACGCGATCGCGACTTTCGCACCGGGACACGTAAGGGAGGACAACGAGCTACCCCCGAGGTGGGTACGGATTGCCATCACGCTGTCGATAGTCGCGTCTCTCCAAATCGGAGTTCTCGCGATGTTTGGTGTCTTGGTCTACAGCGGAAAACTGATCCCACTCGTCATCAATCATCCGGCGGCATTTATCGGAATCCCCTGGGCAGGCGGCGCCTCGTTTTCAGTGGTGCTCGTCTGCCGTGCGTCCTTTGGCAATGTCAGATTCGGCGTTGGCAAATGGCTCAGCTTTGACGGGGCCTCCGGACCAATCGTCCTCTGGATTCTCTGCTTCGCGGCGCACATATTTGGTATTCATATTCTCTGGGCGTGCACGATGGATTTGCCACCCGCCCCTTAGGCCCGCTCGCGAGTGACGATGCTGGACCCATGACGTCGATACCGCCGCTGGCCCTGCTTCTCCTGGCCCTCGCGCCCTCCCCCGCCGATCTCGCCGCGCCGGCGCGTGGACAGGTCGGATTCGCGGCCTTGGATCTGACGACCGGCCGGACGCTCGGTCTGCACGAGGGCGAGACCTTTCCCACCCAGAGCGTCTTCAAGGTCCCGATCGCGATCGAGGTCCTGCACCAGGTCGACGCCAAGACCCTCGATCTCGATCGCGTGATCGCCCTCGACGCAGCCGACGCCCGCGGCGGCCCGACGGGAACGATGACCGTCCCGGCCAAGCGCACCGTCGGTGAGCTGCTGGAAGCGATGATCACCCACAGCGACAACGTCGCCACCGACAAGCTGCTGGCCCTGCTGGGAGGACCGCGCCTGGTCGACGCGCGGATCAAGAAGCTCGGCCTCGACGGCATCACCATCCGCTACTCCGAGAAGGAGATGGGCGCCGGCCCGGTCGACAATTCGGCCACGCCGACCGCGATGGTGGCTCTCCTCGCCAAGATCGCGCGCCGACAGACCGGCCTCACGCCCGCCAGCGCCCAGCGGCTCGATGATCTGCTCCTGCGCGTCGTGACCGGTCCGAACCGCATCAAGGGGGCGCTGCCCGCCGGCACCCCCGTCGCCCACAAGACCGGGATGTCCGACACCCGCGACGGCAAGACCGACGCGACCAACGACGTCGGCCTCATCACGCTGCCGAACGGCCACCGCGTCGCGATCGCGGTCTTCGTCCACGCGTCGCCCGCCGATCTGGCGACGCGTGAGCGGGTGATCGCCCAGCTCGCGCGCCTCGCCTACGACACGTTCAAGTAGACGTCCGCCGCGACCAGCGGCGTCTCACCGCCGACGCTCACGGGACGCAGAAGATCCGGCCCACGAAGTCGGCCGCCAGCACCCGGTGGCCGCTGGGCGCGAAGTCGACGATCTCTCCGTTGTAGTAGAGGGTGCTGTCGCCTGGGCTCTGCGGGACCAGCCCCAGGAGCGGCATGCCGGTGGCCGGCGACCACAGGGTGAGCTGCGGGTAGTGGACCGTGCCCCCGTAGGGGCCCGGGACGCCCGGTCCGGGCGCGACGTTCGCCACGAACATGCCGTCGGCCGAGAACGAGAACGACGGCGACCCCGCGGTCGCCAGGCTCGCGATCTTGGTGCCGCTCGGCGTGAACAGGACCTGAACACCGCTCGGATCCGCGACGGCCAGCCGCGTGCCGTCGGCGCTGAAGGCGATCTGCTGGATCCGCGTGGACAGCGCGGCAAACCGCTCGATGAGCGCGCCCGCCGGGAACGACCAGAGGGAAACCATTCCCCCCGCGTCGCCGACGGCCAGCGTCGCTCCGTCGGAGGAGAAGGCGACTGCGGTCGGCGTCTGGCCGGTGCTGCCCACGAAGGTGGTCGGGCCGCTGCTGCCGTCGGAGACCCGCAACAGCACGATCGCCGATGGACCCGTGGTCGCCAACCACTGGCCGTCGGGAGAATAGACCAGCGAGCGTTGCGACCTGCCGATCGGGTAGCTGGCGACGAGCGCGCTGTCCGCCACGTCCAGCAGATAGGTGCCGTAGTTGCCGTCGTTGAGCGCCAGCGTCGCCCCGTCGGGTGAAAATGCGATCGCGGGGGGCGGCGTGTAGAGCGGCGGCGCCGTGGTGTCGAGGATTCGCACCATTTCGCCGGTCTCGGTGTCCCACAGGCGGACGTCGTCGTCCACGCCCTCGGCCAGATAGCGGCCGTCCGGCGAAAATGCGACCGATTGGAAGTAGTCCTGCCAGACCAGGGTGTTCGTCAGATCGTTCGTGTCGATCGGGACGCGATCCGCTCGAAAGGCGTTGGTCATCGTGACCACGTACCCGCCGTCGAGCGAAAGCCGCGCGTAGATCGGGAAGGTGATGGCCTCGGTCAGGACCGTCCCGTCCGGCTTGAAGGCGCCCGCGTACTCCGACGTGGCCGCCGCCGCCACCAGGATCGAGCCGTCGGCGTCGAGATCGACCGAGGTGACCGGCGCGCCCGGAAGCGGGACGCGCGCGATGAGGCTCCCCTGCAGATCCCAGAGCGCGGTCGTCCCGTCGGCGCCCCCGGTGACCATCCGCTGGCCATTGGCGGAAATGCGGAGGGCCGTCACGCCGCCCGGGTGCGCACCCGCCACCGCCGCCAGCGTCGAAAGGTCGGAGGCCCGCAACACCCGGAAGCCGCCGTCCGGATCGCCGAGCGCGATCGTGCGACCGTCGGGGGAGAGCGCCGCGATGGTGGCCGACGTGCCGGCGGTCGCCGCGGCGTGCGTGCCGTCGCGTCCGTTGACGGCAACCAGGCCCGCCGGCGTCAGGGCCCACAGGGTGCCCGACGGCGAGAACGCCAGCGTCTGGACGGGGCCCCCGACCGGCGGGGCGGTCCAGAGCGCGCCGCCGTCCGCGACCGACCACAGCGAGATGTTCCCTTCCGCGTCCCCGGAGACAACCGTCGCGGAGTCTGATGAAAACGCCACCGCCGTCACGCTGGCGGCGTGGGCCGTGATGGTTCGGCGCGCCACGAACGATGCCATTGGAATCAAAGTCACCCCGCCCGCGCTGCTCCCGAAGACGGCCAGCGTTCCGTCCGGGCTGAGATCCATCGAGGTGGGAGCGCCGATGCCCAGCAGACGGCAAGGCTGCGTGGGGACCGGCGTCGGGGGCGGATAGCCGTCGCCGGGGGAGCCGTCGGCGGAGCCATCCGGGCCGGTCGAGGCATCCGCCAATGCGCCGGCATCGAGCCCGCGGGCGACGTCGATCGTCGCCGCGGCGTCCTTTCCCCGATCCGGATCGCCGACGATCGGCATGGCGGCGTCGTGGGATCCGCCGGCCGAGCCCCCGCCGCACCCGAGCGCCAGAGATCCGGTCGCGACCACGAGGGAGATCCACCGCCACCGCCCGCCGCGATTCGAACCGACCACGCCCCGAGTCTCGATCCAAAGGATCGAGGCGTCAACGCCGATGGGGTAGATCGATCCGCCCCGCCGCGGTATACGCGAGCCATGACGACGCCCGCTCCGGCCATCACCGCCCACGAGGCGCTCGTGCGGTTGCGCGAGGGGAACGCCCGCTACGCCCAGAACGTGCGCAGCGTCGACGCGCTCATGAGCCACAGCCGCCGCGACATGGCCTCGCAGTCGCCGGTCGCCATCGTGATCGGCTGCTCGGACAGCCGCGCGCCCGCGGAGATCGTCTTCGACCAGGGCCTGGGCGATCTGTTCGTGATTCGCGTGGCGGGCAACATCGTGGCCCCCTCGCAGATCGGCAGCGTCGAGTTCGCCGCCGAGCGATTCGGTACCCGCCTGGTGGTCGTCATGGGCCACACCGCCTGCGGCGCCATCGACGCGACGCTGGAGGCGATCGCGGCGCCCGGGGGGGCCCAGCACGGCAACATGCGGTCGATCGTCAACCGGGTGCGGCCCGCCATCGAGGCGCTGGCCCGGACCGAGCTGGCGCGCGATCCGGAGCGCCTCCGCCACGAGTCGATGCGGGCCAACGTGCGTGCTTCCGTCAACCACCTGCGCCACGGCTCCGACGTCATCGAGCGCCTCGCGGACGAGGACAACCTGCTGGTCGTCGGCGCGGAGCTGGACCTGACCACCGGCATCGTCGACTTCTTCGAGGGCGTTCCCGAAGCGCCCACCGTCGGCCTCAGCGAAAAGCAGTAACGGAGCTGCGCAGCCCGGGCCTCACTGTGTCGCGGACGACTCACCCGGGCGCGGCGCGGCCCCGGCGGCGGGTGTAACTCCCCGCACCCAGCGCCGGATCGCACCGGCGACGATGGCACGCCGGTTGCGACGTGCCCCGCGCATGCGACTGTCACCTGGCGCGGCCATTTCCCTGTTCGTGATCGCCTTCTCCCTGCCGCTCGTGGGGTGCGCCACGCCCGCTCCGATCGTGCGCCTGAATCCGAGGTCGGCGGACGTCGTGTGGGTGGGGGGACGGGCCTCGGTCCAGGCGGAGAAGAGCGGCCTGCACGTGGCCACCGCCTTCGAGCACCAAGACGGCCGGACCGTCGGCCTGCGGCTGGAGATTGAAAACGGGACCGACGCGCGAATCGAGGTCGGCCCCGAGGACGTCACCTTCACCAGCTGCGTCGACGAGACGGTCGCCTCCTGCGCGCCGACCCACGGGATCATCGACCCAGAGCAGATGCTGGCGGCCCTGGACGTGGCGCAGTCGCGCGGGGCGGCCGAGGCGGCCAACAGCCAGGCGCTGCTCGGAACCCTGGTGCTCCTGTCGGCGGTGGGGGACGTCGCCTCGGTCGCGGGGGGCCACGCCCACGCCTCCACCGGACTGCGCACCGCCGCGACGGCCGACCTCATGGGGAGCGACGCGGCCGCTCGCAACAGCGCGCAGGAGACGATCGGGCTCCGGCGACAGCTCTGGTCCGACCAGGCGCTCCGCCGGAACACGCTCGACCCGGGACAGGGGACCGCCGGCCTCGTCTACCTTCCGATCGACCTGCGCGCTGGATACGTCTGGCTGCACGTTCGCCTGGCGGGAGCGCTGTTCCAGTTCCGCTTCGAGCAAGTGGTCACGCAGATCGCGATGCCCAGCACCGGGGCGCAGGCGCGGCGGTTCTGAGCGCCGCCGAGCGGCACTCATCCGGTCGAACGTCGATGGCCGCGGTCGACGTCGGTTCGCCGTCGCCAGAAGAAATCGCGGAACCTCTGCCCCGCAGCGGTTGTCCTGTCCTTGAACGATCGGAGCGCCTGTCGGCGCGACCCGGTCGCAGGAGGGTCACATGCAGGCACCGCGCATCGCGGTGCTGCTCGCCCTGGCGGGGATCCTGTTCGGGTCCGGCGCGGCGGCAGCACCAAAAGGGAACCGATCTGTCCGGCGAGAGCGGACCATCCGCGGCTGTCCGGCGTTCCGTCAAAGCCGGACCGGCAACGAAGGGCTCCGCTTCGAGCTGCGCAACACCTGCGGGTTCCCCGTCGGGTGCACGCTGTCCTGGTCGGTGCACTGTCGCGGCGGGGGCGAAAGTCCAGGCGAGCGCTCGGCCCAGCTGGAGCTGGCCAAAGGCGCCAGCGACTCCGCCGAGGCCTCCGGCAGCGCCTGCGGCCCGGCCGGCTGGGACATCGACGGCATCCACTGGAGCTGCGAGCGCCGCAAGGACGACGCCGACGACGCCAGCGCCGGAGCGGGCAATCTCTAGAACCCCGCGCGGCCCGGACGCGGCAAGCTGGACATGGCCCGGACCCCGAGTATAGACACGTTAAAAACTGTCTTTATATTGATTTATAGCAGTATATAAACTACCTTGTTTCGATGAGACAGATCCCCAAGCGCCTCCACCGTCAGCGCGCCCAGCTCGACGCCCGGCTGGCGAAGCTGCGCCCGGCCCTCGGACAGGCGATCATTCCCCATGGGGGATGGCTCAAGGCCGTGCGCGAGAGCCTCGGAATGTCCGCGGAGCAACTTGGTCACCGACTCGGGATCAGCAAGCAGACCGTGTTGCAGCAGGAAGGGAACGAAGCCCGGAAGGCTCTGACCCTGGCCTCTCTGGATCGCGCGGCGCGAGCGCTCGGCTGCCGGGTGGCCTACGCGATCGTCCCGGAGCGATCGTTGGAAGCCGCGGTCGACGAGCGGGCACGTCTGGTCGCCGAACGTCGACTCGAGCGCGTCGCCCACTCGATGCGCCTCGAAGAACAAACGCCACCCTCCAATCTTCATCGCCTTCAGGTCGCGGAGCTGGCTGCGGAGCTCAAGTCCAAGCTCAGTCACCTTTGGGACGAGCCGTGAAGATCCCCGCCCCGCCGGGGGCGACTCCACTCGATCCCGACGAAGCGGCTGGACTCATTCCGGCCATCGCGACGCAAGGAGAGCTCGACGCGTTCGAGCAGGCGAACATCACCGACGCGGAGACGTGGGCCTTGGCGCGAAAACGCCCGGAGGTTCTGAACGACGCGTTCGTCCGAGGTCTCCATCGCCGCATGTTCAACCAAGTCTGGAAGTGGGCCGGTCGCTACCGCACGTCCGATAAGAACCTGGGCGTGCCCTGGCCGCAGATTCCCGTCAAAGTCGGTCAGCTCTGCGCCGACGTCCAACATTGGATCGCGCAAGGCACCTACGGTTGGGACGAGCTCGGCGCCCGTTTCCATCACCGCCTCGTCGCAATCCATCCCTTCGCGAACGGGAACGGGAGACACGCCCGCCTCATGACGGAGGTCCTGCTCTTCAAACACGGCCAGACGCTCTTCACCTGGGGTCGTAACACTCTCGCCAAACCAGGCCAGGCCAGGACGCGGTACATTGCGGCGCTGAAGGCTGCGGACACACGGGACTACACATCGCTGATCGCGTTCGTGAGGTCATGAAGGATCCATCACGAACGCAGGTCCCAGGCGATGATAAGATGATCGGCACGGGAGGCTGGGATGGCTGACGCGGGCTCGTTGATCCGGAAGCTCCAGGAGGCGCACGCCAAGGCGACCCTCGACAATGTCGGCTCGTTCGAGGCGCTCACGCATCCGCTCACGGAGCTGGCCGACCAGCTGCGGGAGAGCTATCAGGCCAGCGTGGCCGGACCGATCCTGGCGATGATCGGCAAGCTGAGAAAAGGGGGCGCCCTGACCCAGCCCGAGCTGGACCTGGCCGAGAGCTTCATCGCGGGCGACGCCGAGGCCTACACGCGCCTCGAAAATGACTTCCAGAGCTGGGTCCTCGAGCTCGGGCGGCTCATGAAGGTGCTCGGGGAGATGAGCGCGAATCTCAAGGGCAAGGTCCTGCTCGACGCCGTCGGCGAGATCGACGATGCGCGCCGGGTCCTGGGCGACATCTGCAACTACCTCGAGGAAAAGCAACGGGTGGTCAGCTTCCGTCGGACCACCGCGCAGGGACTCGACGCCGAGCGCGCCTCGCTGCTGGCCGATCTCCTCGAGCAGCACCTGACCTCGTCGGATCTCTAACGAGGCAACGATCCCATGCGCCGAGTGACTCACGCCGTCCCGCTCCTGGCTCTGGTCGTTGCGCTGGCCGGCAACGGATGTGGCAGCTCGTCGACGGGCGGCGACGGCGGCGGGTCGGGATCGGGCGGCAGCGCAGCCGGTGGAACGGGCGGCGGTGGAACGGGCGGAAGCGGCGGCGGCTCGTCCGGCGCGGTGACCTTTTCGTGTTACGAGACCGGCGAGCTCTGCACCCAGATCCTGGTGCAACCGTCGGGGGTGGCCGCCGAGCAGCAGACCTGCGCGGGGCCGCTCGAGGACGGCGTCTCCGGGACCGGCTGCCCGACGGCCGGCCTGCTGGGCTGCTGCCAATCGCCCGCCACCGATCCGAGCCACGAAGAGCAGTGCACCTACGACGCCTCGTCCCTGACGATCGCCATGCAGCTGTGCGCCAACATGACGGGGCACATCTGGTCGAGCACGATCTGATGACGGCGAAGCCCCGCCCGGACTAGACGTCATCGCGCGACGGCGCGTGCATTTGCCGGTCGCTTGCATCAGTCTCCTGGCGGGAGACCCCTTTGGACAGCGCGCTCGTCGTTCACCGCCTCCACTTCGCGTTCACGGCAACGTTCCACTATCTGTTTCCGCAGCTGACGATGGGGCTGGCCCCGCTGATCGTCATCTGCAAGCTGCTGGCGATCCGACACCCGGAGCGCGGCTACGCCGAGGCCGCGCGCCTGCTGGGGCGCCTGTTCGCGATCAACTTCGTCTTCGGCGTGGTGACGGGCGTCCCCATGGAATTTCAGTTCGGCACCAACTGGGCGCGCTTCTCGCGCTTCGCCGGCGGCGTCATCGGGCAGACGCTGGCGATGGAGGGGATGTTCGCCTTTTTCCTGGAGTCGACGTTTCTGGGGCTCTTTCTCTTCGGCGAAAGGCGCCTCTCGCCACGCGCGCACCTGCTCTCCGCGGTGGCGGTGTTCCTCGGATCGTGGCTGTCCGGCTACTTCATCGTGGCGACCGACGCCTGGATGCAGCACCCGGTGGGGTACACCGCCGCGGCCGACGGATCGGTCCAGCTGGTGAGCCTGTCGGCCTTGCTTCTGAATCGATGGGCTTTCTGGCAATACCTGCACACGATGGGCGGTGCCGCCGTCACCGGCGCGTTCGCGGTGGCGGGTCTGGGCGCCTACTATCTCCTGCGGGCCAAGCCCGACGACGACCAGCGAATATCCGCTGCCTTGCTCCGCACCGGCGTGCTTGCCGCCGCCATCGCCAGCCTCTGGCAGCTCTTCCCGAGCGGCGATCGTCAGGGACAGCTGGTCACGGAGAACCAGCCCGCCACCCTGGCCGCCATGGAGGGACTATTCGTGACCCAGCCCAACGCGCCGCTGGTGCTGATCGGCCAGCCCAACACCGACGAGGGGCGGATCGACAACACAGTGGAGGTGCCCTCCGTGTTGAGCGTGCTCAGCTACCGCCACTGGAACGCGGAGGTCAAAGGCCTCGACGCTTTCCCGGCCGACGAGCGGCCCGACAACATCGGCCTGCTCTACTACAGCTACCACTTGATGGTGGGCCTCGGGACCATCTTCGTGGCGCTGATGGGCCTGGCGCTGCTCTGGCTGGTTCGCGGGCGCCTCACCCAGAGCCGGCCTCTGCTCTGGGCGCTCGTGCTCGCCGTTCCCCTGCCCTACATCGCGAACACCGCCGGCTGGATCACCGCCGAGATCGGCCGCCAGCCCTGGTTGGTCTACGGCCTCATGCGCACGGCGGCGGGGACCTCGCACCGCGTGTCGGCGGGGAACGGGCTCTTTTCGCTGATCGGCTTCATGGGCCTTTACGTGCTGCTCGCGATCGCGTTCGTGCTCCTCATGACCCGAACGATCGTGCGCGGCCCGGCCGAGGTGTCCGAACATGCTCTACCCCCGCCGGCGAGCGGTGAACCCGCCGGAGCGGAGAGCTGAGGAGAAGATGCCCACCCTCTGGTTCCTGCTGGTCGCCCTCATGCTGGTCGCCTACGTCGTCCTCGACGGATTCGATCTGGGCATCGGCGCGATCTACAAGCTGGTGGCGACCTCGCGCGACGAGCGCGCGCTGGTCCGCCGGACCATCGGCCCCGTGTGGGACGCCAACGAGGTCTGGCTGCTCGCCGCCGGCGGCACGCTCTACTTCGCCTTCCCCCAGCTCTACGCCTCCAGCTTCAGCGGATTCTATCTGCCGCTCATGCTGGTGCTCTGGCTGCTCATCGGCCGCGCCCTGGGGCTCGAGCTGCGCGGCCACTTCGGCGACGATCTCATCGGCGACGCCTGCGACACGATCTTCATGATCTCCAGCCTACTGCTGACGGTGATCCTGGGGGCCGCTCTGGGTAACGTCGTGCGCGGCGTCCCTCTCGACGCCGACGGATATTTCTTCCTACCGCTGTGGACCAACTTCCGTCCCGGCCGAGATCCGGGCGTCCTCGATTGGTACACCGTCCTGTGCGGCGTCGTCGCGCTGGTGGCCCTCGGGACCCACGGCGCCCACTACCTGGCCCTGCGCACCACCGGTGAGGTGAATGTCCGAGCCCGGCGGATCGGCCACCTCGGCACCCGCCTGCTGCCGCTGCTCACCTTCGCCAGCCTCGTCGCGACGCTCATCGTTCGCCCTTCCGTGAGCGACAACTTTCGCGATCATCCGGCCGGCCTGCTGTTGCCGGCCGCCGTCGCCGCCAGCCTGGTTGCCATGGAGCTGGCCGCCCGCCGCGGGCGTGAGCAACGCGCCTTCCTGGCCTCCGGGGCTTACTTGATCTGCATGCTGGGCGGCGCGGCCTTCGCTCTGTACCCGGTCCTGCTACCGTCGTCGGACGATCCGACGCGGTCTTTGACCCTCACCACGTCGGCAACCGGCTCTTACGCCCTGCGGGTCGCCCTGGCCTGGTGGCTGGTGGCCTTGGCGCTGGTGGTGGGAACGTTCCTCCATCTCTACCGGACGTTCCGGGGGAAGCTCACCGCCGCGACCGGCGAGGGGTATCACTAGCCGAGCGCCACCGCGACGCCGTGGATCGTCGCCGCCAGGCGGACGGCATCGTGCACCTGATCCTCGGAGAGGCCGCCCGCCAGGACCACCTTGTCGTGGGCCTGCAGGCAGGCGCCGCAGCCGTTCACCGCGCTGACCGCCAGGCAGTAGAGCTCGAAGTCGACCTTCGGGCCGGCCGGCCTGGCGATCCGGTTCATCCGCAGTCGCGCCGGCTTCTCTCCGTAGCTCGACTTGTCGATGAGGTGGCGGAAGCGATAGTAGACGTTGTTCATCCCCATCAGCGCGGCGGCGGCGATGCCGTCGTCGACCACGGCGGCGTCGACCGCCGCGCGCGCATCCGCCAGCACTGCCTCGCGCAGGCCGGCGTTGCGCGAGGCGACGGCGGACGCGACCGCGACCCCCCAGCGCTGCGCCGGCGTCAGGGTGCCTTCCGTCAGCACCGACTGCAGGTTGAGGCGCAGATCGCGCGCCGGCTCCGGGATGGTCTCCCGGAGCGCGTCCAGCGCGCCCATGTCAGACCACCTCCAGGGTCGGTTCGCCCTTTTGCCAGTTGCAGGGGCAGAGCTCGTCGGTCTGGAGCGCGTCGAGGACCCGCAGCACCTCGTCGACGTTGCGACCCACGTCGAGATCGGTCACCGACACGAACCGGATGATCCCTTCCGGATCGACGATGAAGGTGGCGCGCATGGCGACCCCTTCGCTCGGGTGCAAGATGCCGAGCGCCTGCGCGAGGTCGCGCCTGAGGTCGGACAGCATCGGGAATGGCAAGGCCTTCAGATCCGGATGGCTCTTCCGCCAGGCCAGGTGAACGAACTCGTTGTCGGTGCTCACCCCCAGCACCTGGGCGTCGCGATCCTGGAAGTCACGATTGCGCGCGCCGAAGGCGGCGATCTCCGTCGGGCAGACGAAGGTGAAGTCCTTGGGCCAGAAGAAGACCACCTTCCACTTGCCCGGGTGATCCTCGCTCGTGAGCTCCTGGAACTCCTCCCCCTTTTCCAGGCTCACGACCGCCTTTTGACTGAACTTGGGAAACCGATCACCGATGGTCAGCATGTTTTCACTCTCCTCGGGCTCAAAGATGGGTCGCGCCCGTGGATAGCTCCAAGACATCGTTTCTATACTCGTGATAGCTTTATCCTATCGTGCGCCGAGCGCCCCACCCGTTCACCACCCGACAGCTTCAGTACGCCGTGGCCGTCGCGGAGGCGGCCAGCTTTCGCCGGGCCGCCGTCGCCTGTGGGGTGTCGCAGCCGTCGCTGTCGGCTCAGATCGCCCAGCTCGAGGAGGCCCTGGAGGTCCGCCTCTTCGAGCGGGATCGCCGCCAGGTCCGCCCTACCGCCGCAGGCGCGGCGCTGGTGGCGCGGGCGCGGCGGGTGCTCACCGAGACCGACGATCTGGTCGACGCCGCCCGCCACCTGGGCGATCCGCTGGTCGGGACGCTGCGCATCGGCGTGATCCCAACGGTGTCGCCCTATCTGCTGCCGGGTGTGGTCCGCGCCCTGCGGCGCGCCCACCCCCGCCTGGTGGTCCGCTGGCTGGAGGAGAAGACCGATACCCTGGTCGTCGCCCTCCACGCCGGCGAGCTCGACGCCGCCTTGCTGGCGCTCGAGGCGGCCCCCACCAATCTCGATCGCGAGGTGATCGGCCGCGATCCGTTCGTGCTGGCCGCGCCCAACACCCACCCTCTCGCCAGGCGCACCACGCCGGTCACGGCCAGCGATCTGCGCGGCGCCCGCGTCCTCTTGCTCGACGACGGCCATTGCCTGCGCGATCAGGCGCTGGCGCTCTGCGCCGGGGCACGGGCCGAAGAGCTCGACTTCCGCGCCACCAGTCTGTCCACCCTCACCCAGATGGTCTCTTCGGGCGCCGGGGTAACGCTGCTCCCACAGATGGCCCTACCGACCGAGAGCCGGCGGGCCGCCATCACCCTCCGCCCGCTAGCCGACCAGAACGCCTTCCGCACCATCGGTGTCGCCTGGCGGCGCACCTCGCCGCTCTCGGGTGCGCTCCGGACCATCGCGGTCACGCTGCGCGAGGCGGACCTGCTAAGAAAAGGACCCTCAAAGGGCCTTTAGCGCTCAGGCGGCGCCGCCGCCGAGCGCGTCGGCGACGATCTTCCGGGCCTCGGCCAGGATCGCCGCCAGGTGCTCGGCGCTCTTCATGCTCTCGGCGTAGATCTTGTAGACGTTCTCCGTGCCGGAGGGCCGCGCCGCGAACCAGCCCTCGGCGCTGGCGACCTTGAGACCGCCGATCGAGGCGTTGTTGCTGGGCGCCCGGGTCAGCTTGGCGACGATCGGATCGCCGGCCAGCGTGGCGGCTTTCACGGCTTCGGGCGCCAGCCGCTTGAGCGCGTCTTTCTCGGCCGGCGTGGCCGGCGCGTCGATGCGGGTGTAGTACGGCGTTCCAAAGCGGGTGCGCAACCGCTGATAATGGGCACCGGGATCCTGGCCGGTGACCGCCGTGATCTCGGCCGCCAGCAGATCGAGCAGGATGCCGTCCTTGTCGGTGGTGTGGACCCGGCCGTCGCGGCGCAGGAAGCTGCCGCCGGCGCTCTCCTCGCCGCCAAAGCCGAGGCTTCCGTCGAGCAGGCCGTCGACGAACCACTTGAAGCCCACCGGCACCTCGTAGAGCTTGCGGCCCAAGCTCGCGACGACGCGGTCGATGAGCGTGCTCGAGACCAGCGTCTTGCCGATCGCGGCGCCGGCCGGCCAGCCGGGGCGGTGCGTGAAGAGGTATTCGATCGCCACCGCCAGATAGTGGTTGGGGTTCATGAGGCCCCCGATCGGTGTCACGATGCCGTGGCGATCGGCGTCGGTGTCGTTGCCGAAGGCCACGGCGTACCGATCCTTGAGGCCAATCAGATTGGCCATGGCGTAGGGGCTCGAGCAGTCCATCCGGATCTTGCCGTCGGCGTCGAGCGGCATGAAGGCGAAGCGCGGGTCGATCGTGGAGTTCACCACCGTCAGATCGAGCCCGAACCGCTCGGCGATGAGCGGCCAGTACTGGACGCTGGCAGATCGGAAGAGCACACGTCTGAACTCCAGTCACTGACCAATCTC
>CALAOV010000191.1 GCA_937889515.1 uncultured Myxococcales bacterium
AGTTTTGGGCCCGTGATCGGCTGCTTTTGCGCCCTGCCACGGGACGACCGGCTGCGGCGGGTCGGCCACCTTCGGCGTGACGGCGGGAACCACTGGCGCGGTCATCGTTCACTTGACCTGCCACGTCGAGGCGACGACCGGCAGCCTCTCGGTCAACGGCAAGATCAACCTCTGCCCCAACCTGGAGAGCATCGGCGCCAACCCGGCCTCGGCCGTGGTCGGCAACGGCATCGCGCTGTCCGCCGGCGGCGACGATCCGGACCGCGGGCCGTCGCCGCTAGCTTATCGCTGGACCGTCGGGTCGGGCGCGCTCGACGACGCCTCTTCGCCCAGGCCCACGTTCACCTGCCTCCTGCCCGGGTTGGTCACCATCGTGGTCGCCGTCTCCGATGGCGACCCGTCGCCCGACTGCGCGGCGTCGGGTAGCGTCCAGGTAAACTGCGGCGATCCGGTGCCCGGACGCTAACCCGAGAGCGTGAAGTAGAAGGTCGCGCCCGCCTCGGGCGCCGACTCGGCCCAGATCCGCCCGCCGTGGCGCCGGATGATGCGGTCGACGATGGCCAGGCCGATCCCGGTGCCCTCGAAGGCGTCCGAGGGATGGAGCCGTTGGAACGGCCGGAAGAGCCGGCCCGCGTAGGCGGGATCGAATCCCACCCCGTCGTCGCGGATGAAGAAGGTCGCCTCCGCAGCGGGCGTCTGGCCGAACTCGATGCGGGCGCGCGGGTGCTTGCGGGTGAACTTCCAGGCGTTCCGCAGCAGGTTCTCGAACGCGATCCGGAGCAGCCGCGGGTCCCCCGCCACCTTGGCCTGGGGCGGGCAGACCAGCTCGACCTCGCGGGCCGGATCGTTGCCGCGCAGCTCGGCGACGATCGACGCGACCAGCGCCGACATATCGACGGGTTGGCGCTGGACCGGGACCCGGCCGATGCGGGAGAGCTCCAGCAGATCCTCGATGAGGCGGCCCATGCGCTGGGCGGCGGACCGGATCCGGTTGAGGTAGTCCTTGGCCTTGTCGTCCAGCTTGTCGCCGTAGTCCTCCAGCAGCGCCTCGCTGAAGCCGTCGAGCGGCCGCAGCGGCGCGCGCAGATCGTGGGAGACGGAATAGTTGAAGGCCTCCACCTCGGCCAGGGTTCGCTTGTGCGCGTCGATCTCTTCTTGAAGTCTTTGGCGGCTCAAGAACAGCTCGATGAAGATCTGGACCTTGCTGCGCAGGATGTAGGGATCGATCGGCTTGAACAGCAGATCGAAGGCGCCGCTGTCGTAGCCGCGCAGGACGTGCTCCTTGGTCTCGTGCAGCGCGGTCACGAAGATGATGGGGACCTGCCGGGTGGCGGGATTGTCGCGCGCGAAGTAGGCCACCTCGTACCCGTCCATCTCCGGCATCTGCACGTCGAGCAGCATCACGGCGAACTCGTGCTTGAGGAGCAGGCGCAGCGCCTCGTTGCCCGAGGTGGTGCGGACCACGTCGCAGTCGAGGTTTGCCAGCAGCGCTTCGAGCGCCACCAGATTGGCCTCGACGTCGTCCACCAGCAGGATCTTGGGCTTGGCGCTGGTCTCGCTCATGACGGCAGGCCTCGACGGTAGATGCGTTCGTCGGCGGCGAAGTCGGTGTAGTGCCTGGACGCCGAAGGGGAGAGCCGCTCGCTGCCGCCCAGACAGAGGAAGCCGCCCGCCGATAGACTCTGCGTGAATTTGGCAATCACCTGCTGCTTGAGCTCGGGCCCGAAGTAGATGAGGACGTTGCGGCAGAAGATCACCTGCACCTCGGCGAAGACCCGATCGCCCACCAGGTCGTGGCGAAAAAACGAGATGTTGCGGCGGAGAGACTCGCGGAAGGCGATCCGATCGTAGGCCAGCGTGTAGGTCCCCGACAGATCGCCCTGGCCGCCCGACCGGCGATAGTTCTCGGCAAACGTGGTGAGCGACGAGACCGGGTAGACCCCCTGCTGGGCCTGCTCGAGCGCGCGGGCGCTCAGATCGGTCGCGTAGATCTGGGCCCGGTCGTAGAGATCTGCCTCCTGAAGCAGAATGGCGAGGGAATACGCCTCCTCGCCGCCCGCGCATCCGGCCAGCCAGATGTGCAAGCGCGGCCTGCCCTGCAAGAGGGGCGTGACCCGTTCGCGGAACGCTCGATAGAAATCCGGGTCCCGGTACAGCTCGCTCACGCGCACGGTCAGATCGTCGAGCACGCGGGCGAAGAAAGCGGGATCGGCGCGGAGCTTGTCTTCCAGCTCCCCGGCGCTGGCCAGGCCCGACTTCGCGAGCGCGCCCAACACCCGCCGCGCCATCGAGGCCGGCGCGTAGCCCGAGAAGTCGTAGCCGTACCTCGCGCGGATCGCCTCCAGGACCTGCTGGATTTCGGGGGCCCGGTGGCCGGGGTCAGCCTGCATGCTTCTATCCCTTGGTGAAATATAGGTGCAGGAGGCCCATCAGCTGCTCGGCGTCGACCGGCTTGCCGAGGTGGTGATTGGCCCCGGCCGCCAGGCACCGCTCCGCGCCGCCGCTCATCGCCCGACCCGTGAGCACCACGATCGGGAGGGTCCGGAAACGCGGATCCCGCCGGATCTGCGCGATGGTTTGCTCGCCATCCAGCTCCGGGATCGCGACCTCGATCAGCAGGGCATCCACCCCGGGCCGCTTGTTCAGCAGGTCGACCGCCTCGGGCCCGGTCCCGGCCACCAGCACGTCGACTCCTTTGGCGCGCAGCGTGGCCGACAGCGCATAGGCGGTCCGCATGTCGTGATCGGCGATCAAGATCTCCTTGCCCCCCAAATTTAGGTCGGCCGGGTGCAAACGTGAGAGGGCCGGCCGCCGGGGTCCGAGCCCCTCCTTGAGCCGCTGCGTGAACAACCGCACCTCGTCCATGAGACGCTCGGTCGACGATCCCTCCTTCAACACCACCGCTTCGGTGTGGGCCTCGAGCACCTTCGTCTCGTCCGGGCTCAAGGCGCGCGCCGTGTAGATGAGGACCGCCGGCATGCCGGCGCCGTAGCGTTCCCGCAGCTTCCGCAACAGATCGAGCCCGTCCATATCGGGCAGAGAGAGGTCCAGGATCAGGCAGTTGAAACGCTCGGCCGACAGCGCCTGCAGCGCCTCGGTGCCGTTCTGCACGCAGCGAACCTCGATCTGCTCCGTGGTCAGCGCCTTGTCCAGCGTGTCGCCGGTGAGCGGATCGTCCTCGACGACCAGCACGCGGCAGGGGCCGTCTGCGCTCCGCCGCGCCGTCAACGATTCGACCACCCGCAGCAGATCGCGCGGGGAAGCCGGCTTGGTCAGGCAGCCCACGGCGCCCAGCGCCAGCGCGCGCTCCGCCGCGTTGGCGGCCGAGACGACGTGGATCGGAATGCGCGCGGTCACCGGATGCGCCCGGAGCGCGGCCATGACCGCCCAGCCGTCCACGTCCGGCAGCTTGACGTCGAGCACGATGCCGGCCGGCCGGCGCTCGCTGGCCAGCCGCAGACCACTGGTCCCGTCGGGGGCGATCAGGCATTCGAGACCCTGCCCGCGGATGATCTGGGCGAGCTCCTCGGCGACGGTCGGATCGTCCTCGATGACCAGCAGCAGCGACTCGTTGGTGCGGGCGGCGCGCGCGCCGCGTGGGACGGTGAGCAGCGGTCCGCCGGGTCCGTCCCGCGGTGGGGCGGAAGTCCCATCGGAAGTTCGATCGGAAGTCCGATCGGAAGTCCGATCGGAAGTCCGACCGGACGACGCGACGGCCGTCCTGGGCGGCTCCAACCCGTCGCCCGGCGTCGGCGCGCCGGGCTTGGCGGTTTCGAGTGGCAACGAGCAGACGAAGGTGCTTCCCCGGCCGAGCGTGCTGTGGAGCTGGAGCTCACCGCCGAGCAGGTTGGCCAGCTCGCGCGAGATGCTGAGACCGAGACCGGTGCCGCCGTAGCGGCGATCGATGGCGCCGTCGACCTGCTCGAAGGGGGCGAAGATTCGCTCCCGATGCTCCGGCGCCACGCCGAGGCCGGTGTCCGAGACGGCGAAGGCGACGGCCGGCTCGCTCCGGAGCAGCGCGCGCCCGATGCGCAGCGCGACCTCTCCCGCCGCGGTGAACTTGATCGCGTTGCCGAGGAGGTTGTTCAGGATCTGCTCGACGCGCTGGCGGTCGGTCGACAGCGTCTCTGGCAGGCCGGGCTCGATTTCGACCATGAAACGCAGGCCCTTGTCGGCCGCCAACGGACCGAAGATGCGGCGCGCGTGATCCGCGAGGTCGCCGAGCGGCACGCGCGCGACGTCGACGTCGTGTTTTCCGGATTCGATCTTGGAGAGGTCGAGGACCTGGTTGATGAGCACCAGCAGATCCTTGCCGGCCTTGTGGATGGTGCCGGCGAACTCGACCTGCTTGGCCGTGAGCGTCCCGCTGTCGTTCTCGGCCAGCAGATTCGAAAGCAGCAACATGCTGTTGAGCGGCGTGCGCAGCTCGTGCGACATGTTGGCCAGGAACTGCGACTTGTAGGAGCTGACGGTGGTCAGCTCGGTCGCCTTCTGCTCCAGCCCCTGGCGCACCTCTTCCAGCTCGGCGTTGTTCTGCTCGAGCGCTCGGCGCTGCGCCTCCAGCTCCTCGGCCTGGTCGGTCAGCTCCTGGTTGCTCTGGCGCAGCTCTTCTTGCTGGGTCTGCAGCTCCTCGTTGGTCGCGCGCAGCTCCTCCTCCTGTTGCGTGAGCCGCTCGGCCTGACGCTGGGTCTCGGCCAGCAGATCGCGGGTGGCGACCCGGGCCAGCGCCACCTCCATCGCGATCACCAGGCTCTCCCGCACGGTGAGCAGTGCCTCGGCCGACCGCTCGGACCAGGGCGCGAACAGCGCCAGCTCGATCACGCCGCGCACGCGTCCGAGGTGTCGCAGCGGAAGAAAAACGATCGCCCGCGGCACCCCGTCGCCGAGACCCGATCGAATCCGCAGGTAGTCGGCGGGGAGATCGCGCACCACCGTGATCTCGTCGACCAGCGCCGCCTGCCCGACCAGCCCCTCGCCGATCCGGAAGCGCGGCGCGGCGCCCCTGCCGGTGGCCTGACTGGGGCCGGCCGCGCCCGCGCCGCCGTATTGCCCGCACAGGGCCAGCGTCTGATCGCGATCGAGGTAGTAGAACGCGCCGGCGGCCGCCTCCAGGTACCGGGCCAGAAACCCGACCGCGCGGGTAGCCAGGTCGGCGGGATCGAGCTCGCCCCGCACTTCTTGTCCGAGGCCCGCCAGCGCTTCCCGCACCCAGTCGTTTCGATCACGCTCCTCCCCGAGCCGCTGCAGGCTCTCCGCCATCTGGTTCGCCTGCCGAGCCAGATCGGCCATCTCGTCCTGCGAGGTAACCGGAATCGGCCGGCTGAAATCACCGTCGCCGAACCGCCGGAGGCCGACCGCCACGTTGGCCAGCGAGCGAATCACGCCGCGGCCAATCCACCAGGAGAGGAGAACTACGCCCAGCAGGCAGATCAGGCTGAGCAGCAGGCGGATGCGCCCACCGGCGACTTCGGCTCGCCGGGCGGCGGAAAAGGCGGCCGCCAGCTCGGCGGGGTTGAAGGTGGTCACGGCGGAGAGGAGATCCGCGGCGCGCGCCTGTTTGGCCTGCATGGCGCCCATCGCATCGACCAACCGCTCCCCGGTTTCGCCCGCGATGAGGCGGCGCGACACGTCGATGGCCGCGGCGTAGTAGTCGTCCATGGCGCTGCGCAGGACGGCCGCCTGTCCCAGCGTGACCGCGCCGCCGGCGGCGTCGAGGTGCTCGAGAAACCTGATTTCGATCGCGCGCGTACCGGCCACGGCCTCGGGATCGCGCGCCGCGACCGCATCCTGCAGCGCCCGCTTGAGCTGCTCGAAGTCCCCTTCCAGACGGGGGCCGAGCTGCAGCCTGGGCAGGTGGCGTTCCTGGATGGTCGCCAGCTCCTGCTCGGCGCGCGCCGAGATGGCCGAGCTGGCGGCGATCAGAATCAGCAGCGCCGACGCAGCCGTTCCGACGATGGCGATGAGCTTGGCGCGGAACGAGAGGCGCAAGTCGTTATCCTTTACCTTTACCTTTACCTAACCGAGATGACCTTCGCGCCTTCGATGTCCGTGCTTCCCGAAACGTAGCCGATGGCGCCGAGGTTCTTGAGGACGAACCGGACGATCTGGTCCTCGTTGTCGAGCTCTGGCGGCGGTAGACCGCGCCCCGAGAAGACCAGCTGCTGCCAGTAGCTCTTGACCGCCGCCACCGACCTCTTGAGGACCTCGTCGGAGAAACGGCGCCGCACCGGCGAATCTGCCTCCAGATCGACCGGCCGGATCAGCTCGTCGTTCGGCCAGCGGGTGGTCTTCTTGAGAAACGCCTCCGCGACGAAGCTGCGATCGAGGCCGCTCACGGGATTGGCGGGGTTGACGATCAGGCGAAACGCCCCATGCGGGTCGGCCGCGACGGAACCGGAACGCGCGCAGAGGCCGACCAGGGCCAAGAGAACGACGACGTGAGGTCGGGGTGCGCGCACCGTGGGCCTAGAAGTAAGCGGTGGTCTTGATGAGGAAGAGACCCCAGTTGGCGGGATCGGTCGCCTGCGTGGTGTCGGCCACGATGGCCGTACCGTGCATGAAGTGCGCTTCGAGCTTCACGATCCAGAAGTTGTTGAGGTCGAAGCGGATCGTTCCGGCGAGATCGTGTTGCATGTGTTCGCGCCCGCTCCGGTCCGAGACGTTGGTGTAATAAAGAGAGTAGTAGGCCGCCGGCTCCAGCCAGCGGGTCAGGTGGTAAGCGCCCAGGACGTAACCACCGTCGCTGACGATGGTGGAGAGGGGCAGCAAGCTCGGCATGTTGTCGGTCGTGATGACCCGCTGCTGAGCGTATTCGGCCGCGAGGAGCAGATCGTGCGCCGCATACTCGACCGAGAACACGTCCGCGTAGAGCACCGCCGCGGCGCTGAGCGCGGGCGGCGTCGGCAGGACGGCGTTCTCCTCCAGCTTGAGGGTGACGGCGCTGAATCCGAACCGGAGCCCCGGGACCGGCGCCTCCCACATCAGGCGGGCCCCTGCGAGGTACGGAACCTGGGCGTTCGAAATGGGCGTGGGGGAGCCGACCTGGCTAGGAATAACCAACGAGACCGTGCCGCCAAAAACGCGATACTCGAGCGCGCCCGCGCGGCGCAGGCTCACATAGCCGTAGATCTCGGCCCCGTTCACCGCCAGTAGATTGTTGCGGTTGTTGGGCGGGTAGATCGAGGTCGGCAGCAGAACCTGCGCACGGGCCGCGTCGATGTCGCTGACGTCGTTGTACAGGCCATAAGCGAGCTTCACGCGGCCCGCCCGAATACCGAACGAATCTTTCAGATGGTAGTCGAGGTAGTAAAAGTCGGCCTTCTCCTGGTAGTTCCCGAGCGATCCCAGCTGATATGCAAAGAGCTGGATGCCGACCCGCAGCTTGTCGGTCAGCTGGCTGGTGAAGTTGATGCCCGCCTCGCTGAACGCGAAGCTGCCCCGCTTCGAGTTGTCGACCAGGTATTCGTTGCCCGTCGTCTTGACGGCGCCCTGACTGACGAATGCGTGGATCGCTGGCGCCCGCGGCGCGTCGCCCGAATCGGCATCCTGGGCGCGCGCCGCACCCGCAATTCCGAGGACGACCAACCCAACAATCGGAGCTAAGATGCGACGCTCGACCCAACGGACGCGTCCGGGCATGCCGCATCTTGCCAGCGTCGATTTTCGTGGTCAATATTGGTTGGGCAGGGGATGAATTTCGCGGGGTGAACGTCGCGGGTTTGGAAGTCAATTGAGTTTCAGTTTCGAAACTGGGACCGGTGATTGAATTTGATTTGGGGCACGATTTGGCGAGGATTGGCGAGAGCATGTCAACACATACAATCCTGCTCGTGGAGGACAATCCAGACGACGCCGAGCTCGCTCTGCGCGCGTTTGCGAAGAGCAAAATAAAAAATGACATCGTCGTCGCTCGGGACGGCGTCGAGGCGCTGGATTATCTGTTCGAGACGGGCGTCCATGCCGGCCGCGCGCCCGGGCTGCCCGAGATCGTTCTCCTCGATCTCAATCTTCCGCGGCTGGATGGTCTCGAAGTATTGCGCCGGCTCCGCGCAGACGAGCGCACCAAGTATCTGCCGGTCGTGGTCCTGACCTCCTCGGGGCAAGACCAGGACATCTTGCGGAGCTACGATCTCGGCGCCAACAGCTACGTGCGTAAACCCGTCGACTTCGGGCAATTCGTCGACGCAGCCCGGCAGCTCGGCCTCTACTGGCTACTCCTGAACCAGCGGGCTCCGGTCCGCGACGAGCCACCCAAGACCTAGCCGACCTTTTCCGCGTATCCATCTCGCCGGCCGATCGTTGTATCCTCACGGACCGTGCCGACGAGACCTTCACTCCGGCACTGGGCTGGCGCCGCGCTGACGCTGATGATGGCGCTTCCGTGGTTTGAATCCTGCGGCGGGAGCTCGGGCGGGACCTTGACTCCGGCACTGGGCTGGCGCCGCGCTGACGCTGATGCTGGCGCTTCCGTGGTTTGAATCCTGCGGCGGAGGCTCGGGCGGGACGACCGGCACCGCCGGGACGAGCGGGGCAGCCGGCACTACAGGGGCAGCCGGCACTACAGGGGCAGCCGGACACGGCGGGACGTCGGGTACCGCGGGCGCGACCGGCGCCGGGGGCACGACCGGCGTTGCGGGTACGACCGGCGCCGGGGGCACGACCGGCGTTGCGGGTACGACCGGTGCTGCGGGTACGACCGGAGCCGCCGGCACGACCGGAACCGCCGGCACCACAGGCACCGCGGGACGCGGCGGGACGACCGGAACGGCCGGGACGACCGGATCGGCGGGAAATGGCGGGACGAGCGGCGTCGCGGGCGGGGCCGCCGGATCGACCGGCTGCTCCGCGTCGACCACCTACGATCAGCTGGTCCTTTGCGATCACCCGGTGGCGTACTGGGCGATGAGCAAGGGCTCTGGGACCGAGCCCGATCTGACCGGCAACAACAACACCGGCACCTACAAAGGGGGCACGACGGCAGCCACCACGGCGCCGAACGGGGATTCGGTCGCCGACTTCAACGGATCAACCCAGTACGTCACGGTTCCGTCGAAGGCATCGCTGTCGATCCCCACCACCGGAAACCTGACCTGGGAAGGGTGGATCAAGCCCGACGCGCTCCAGTTCACCAACGATGGCGGGGGCGGCTATGTCGATTGGATGGGGAAGTGCGCCGACTACTCGCCGACCTGCGAGTGGGAGGCGCGCATGTACAGCACCACCAACTCCGAGAGCCGCTGCAACCGGATCTCCGCCTACGTGTTCAATTCCGGCGCGGGCCTGGGATCCGCGGCCGACTGGCAACCGACCTGCGGCCTCATCCAGGCCGGGCAGTGGTACCACGTGGTCGGCGAGTACACGACCAAGAGCCAACCTGCGGACTGCACGGGCGCCACCACCTATCCGGGATCCATCAACATCTGGGTCAACGGCGTCGAGTGGAACCATTCTTCCCACGGTCAGACCGGATGCATGAGCCAGTACGATGTCCTGCCGGCGGCCAATGGCAGCCCCCTGAACATCGGAACGATGGCCACGGACACCTGGTTTCCGGGCGCCATCGGCAAGGTCGCGATCTACAACGTCCTGCTGAGCGCCGCGCAGATCACCGCCCACTACCATGCAATGACGGGGAATCAGCCGGCCGGCAGCTGCGCGGACAGTTGTTCACTGTAACCGTCGCTGGAAACAACTGCGAGTTTCGAAACCAGTGTTCTTGCGGCTGAGCTGACGTGGTTTGCGCCGTGTTTGGCGCATTGTTGCTTGTTTGCATCGGCGGTTTGAGCGACGATCAACCGATGCACGGAATGGCAGGCAACGAACATCCGGCCGGTGGGTTTCAGACTGGAGCGGACGGTTCGGAGATGCCGTCCCTGCTGGTGGTCGACGACGAGCCGGCGGTGGTCCGGATGTCGGAGCGTCTCTTCACGCGTAACGGCTTTCGCGTCACCGTCGCCCACGGTGGACAGGAAGCCATGGAGCTGGCCAACGCGCACACCTTCGACGCCATCCTCAGCGATCTGGACATGCCGGACGTCGACGGACGGGCGTTGCTGCGCGCGATTCGCGCCAGAGACCTGGATATCCCCTTCGTGTTTTTAACCGGCAATCCGGACCTGCAGAGCGCGATCGACGCCGTCGAATATGGCGCCTACCGCTACCTCGTCAAACCGGTCCCGCAGGACGAGTTGCTCGACGTGGTGAGGCGGGCCGTGCGCTGGCACCGTCTGGCGGTCGTGCGGCGGGAGGCGGCGGGCGAGCTGGAAGGTAAGAGCACCAGCGACCGCGCGGGCCTGGAGGCGCGCTTCGCCTCCGCGATCGAGAAGCTCTGGATCGCCAGCCAGCCGATCGTGTCGTGGCAGGATCAAACCATCATCGCCTACGAGACGCTGGTGCGGACCGAAGAGCCGACGCTGCGGAGCCCGGTCGATCTCTTCGACGTCGCCGAGCGTCTGGGACGGACCGAGGAGCTGGGGCGCACCATCCGTGGGTTGATCGTGACGCTGATTCCCAGCGCACCGGAATCGGCGATGGTTTTCGTCAACCTGCATCCCAATGATCTGGCCGACGAGGAGCTGTTCGTGAGCGACGCGGGTCTGGCGCCGTTCGCGAAGCGGATCGTTCTCGAGATCACCGAACGCGCGGCGCTCGATCAGATTCGCGGGCTGCGCACGCGGGTCGAGCGCCTGCGCGCCATCGGCTATCGGATCGCGGTGGACGATCTCGGCGCGGGATACGCCGGGCTCTCCAGCTTCGCGGCGCTCGAGCCCGACGTGGTGAAGGCCGACATGTCCCTGGTGCGGGGGATCGAGTCGTCGGCCGTCAAACGAAAGCTGGTCAGCGCGATCGCCGCGCTCTCCAAGGACCTCGGCATCAAGCTGGTCGCGGAAGGCATCGAGACCGCGGCGGAGCGGGATTGCATCGTCTCGCTGGGCGCGGACGCCCTGCAGGGATATCTCTTCGCCCGCCCAGCCCGCGGGTTTCCCAGCGTAAGCTACTGATACACCGCATGTTGTGGGTATCAGTCACTTGACCTACGATATTTAGTTGACAGCGACCATGCGCTACAATAGGTTGCGTCCTAATGCTGGTGTCGGGGCCTCGGCCCCGACTCAAAGGGAACTCGGTGTAAATCCGAGGCTGCCCCGCAGCGGTAAGCGAGAACGAGCCCCACGACAAGCACTGGCCTTCACCGGCTGGGAAGCGGTGAGGCAAGGAACAACGGTCGGACGATTCGCGTCGGGCGTAGGTGGGCTTTGCCCACCGAAGCCCATCGCGGGAGGTTCGGAACCCTCCCAGGGTTCTGAACTAGA
>CALAOV010000192.1 GCA_937889515.1 uncultured Myxococcales bacterium
CCACGGCCGCCACCGCCGCCGCGGCGGCCGCCGCCGGCGCCGCGGCCGCCGCCGAGCCCGTAGCACGCGGGCCACGCGAAGTGCTGGCCGAGGCCGACAAGCTGCTCGGCCAAGGCGAAGTCGCCGAGGCCTGTGCGCGCGGCGAAGAGGCCAAAAAGATGGGCCCCCGCTTGCCGGCGGTCTACAAGTTCCTCGGCAAGTGCTACATGCGGGCCAGTCGCGCGCACGACGCGAGCGACAACTACAAGCAGTACCTCGAGCTGGCGCCGAACGCGCCCGACGCGCCCTTCGTCAAGAGCATGATCAAGTGAGGCGCGCGCAGGGCAGGACCGATGCCGCGATCTGGGGCGCCATCGGCATCGTCGTGATCGCGCTGGCGACCGCCGGTTGTCGTGTCGACGAGGCCAGCTTCGAGGCCCGCGTCTTTACCTGCGATCCCTCGGCCAAGGATCCCGGCTGCGGCGTCGACCAGGCCGGACAACCGATGATCTGTTATCCGGCCAGCGTGCTGGCCGGCACCGACTTCTGCGCCTCGACCTGCGGAGACACGCCGATGTCGCTGCCCGCCGAGGATGCGGTCTGCGTGCAGGGCGACGCCAAGCTCAAGTTCTGCGACCCCTCGAAGCCGATGGATTCGACCGACTGCGGGCAGGGGCTCGACTGCCTACGCACCGACGTCACCTCACAAGAGGGCGTCTGCACCAACATGACGACCTGCAAGGTCGACGGCGACTGCAAGGACCCGGTGCGCTCGACCTGCGCGGCGACGTTTCTCCAGCAGCTCTACGCCGAGAACACCACGCTGCACGCCGACAATCTCTACTGCCTCCAAAAGGGCTGCCAGAGCGGCGATTCGGCCTGTTTGCCGGGCCAGTCCTGCCTGCCGCTGGAGGTGCCCGCGGCGGCGCACGCGCCCGACATCTGCGTCCCCAACTGCGACTCGCAGGGACGCTGCCCGCCCAACTCCTTCTGCTACCAGAAGGTCTCCGGCCCGGCCAACCCGGCCATCTGCATCCCGGGTCTGCTCGGTTTTCCCTGCGCCACCGACATCGATTGTCTGGTCGGCAAGTGCCTGAACGACGGGGATCCCACCCCGACCTCCGGGTTCAACCTCTGCACCATCCCGTGCAGCCGCGACGCCGACTGCTCGATCTTCGACAGCGATCAGGGAATGTTCGTCTGCATCGTAGATCCGGGCTCGGGCAATGGACGTTGCGAGATGCCCCAGGCCTACCGGGGCACGGCCTGCCGAGCCGACCACGGCAACGACGACTGCCTGCTCGACGTCGGGACGGTCTGTGTCTTCCAGACGTCGCCAAGCAGCCCGACGGAGAAGGGGAACTGCCAGCGGCCGTGCGGCGCCGCGGGGTCCTGTCTGCCGCGCGCGGGGATCAACCAGGCCTGCATCCCCTTCGTCGACGGCACCGGCAAGTCTGAGCCCGCTTGCTACCCGGGATTTTTCTCGCTCCCCTGCTTCGGCGACACCAACTGCGTCGGTGATCTGACCTGCCGCGGAGAGAATTCCACGGTGACACCGCCCACGCCAGGTCTCTGCACCACGCTCTGCCAGACCGACGCCGACTGCAACGCCGATCGCTGGACCGCCGGCCAGTCGTATTGCTCGACCAGCGCTTCGATCTGCCTCCCGCTCGTGGCCGGTGGGGAGCCCTGCCAGGCCGACAACCAGTGTCAGTCGAAGGTCTGTCAGGCCGGCACCTCGGGATCGTCTACCTGTGCGGAGCCCACGCCATGAACGCCCGTCGCCAGATCTCCGTCGCCGCGGCGCTCGCGGCCCTAGTCCTCACGGCCGTGCCGCGCCCGGCGCGGGCCGCCGAGAAGATCGCGGTCCTCGTGCTGGGGACCTCGGAGAAGGATGCCGAGCTGGCCGACAATCTGACCGAGGTCCTGATCGCCTACGTCGCGCAGCACGGCGGCTTCGAGATCGCCGGGAAGGAAGAGTTTCGAGCGCGGCTCGGCGTCGAGAACGAGCGGCGCGCGCAGGACTGCCTGGACGACATCTCTTGCCTGGGCCGCGCCGGGGTCTCGCTGGGCGTCCGGCGCATCGTCGCCGGCAGCGTGGGCACGCGCGGCAAGCAGTTCCGCTTCAACTTGAACCTCGACAACGTCGAAGACGGAAAGGTCGAGAGCCGCGTCTTCCGATTGGTCGAAGGTGGTGTCGAGGATCTCATCAAGGCCGTACAGGAGGCGTCGGGCGAGCTGTTCCGCCCCCACGTCGACCCGGGCAAGATCCAGGTCGCCTCCCAGCCCGACGGCGCCCGCGTCTCGATCGACAACGCCTATCTCGGAGTCACGCCGCTCATCTCGGGGACCCTGCTGGCCGGCAAGCACAATGTTCGCGTCGAGGCCGACGGCCACTTCCCCTGGGCCTCCCGGGTGGAGGTCTTGCCGGGACAAGAGCTGCAGATCCGCCTGACCCCCGACAACCTGCCGCGGCGGCGCACCTGGCCGCCCACCGCCGCCTACGGCTCGGCGGCGCTGGCGGTGGCCGCCTTCGCCGCCGGCGGTTTTCTGGGCGAGCTGTCGCAGCTCCAGCCGAACGGCAACACGCGACAGCTGGCGATGAACGATCTCGATCAGAAGCGAAACTTCGCGCTCGCCGCCAACATCTCCTTCGGAACCGGCGTCGTGTTCGGGGCCATCTCGCTCTACTACTTCATCCGCTACCACGACGACATCTTCGGCCGCGCCGAACGCTACGACGAGGCGCCCTGACCCCGGCGACCGAACCGACCCGATTGCTGCGGCGCCTACTGGCCCGAGTTGGGACAGCCGGTGCCCGTCACCTGCAGCGTGATGGTGCCCATCTGCGTGATCTGGCTGCTGGCGGGCTGGCTGGTCATACCCGAGCCGTACAGACAGTTGGGGGTCGGCGTGATTCCGTTATAGGCGTCGACGGTGAACGTCAGGGTTCCGGAATCCGCGAAGGTGGCGAACTCGAAGGTCCCGACGTCGGGGATGTTCGAGTCGTTCGAGTTCACCCCGCAGTTCGTCAGGTTGAACTCGTGCGAGTCGGCCCCCGAAATGTTGACCTTGCACAGCTGGGCCTCACCGACGAGCGCCGTCGTGAAGGTCGAACCGAGCACCAGGCTCATGTCGTAGTAGTGGTAGCTGTCGCAGCCGGCCGCACCGAGCAGGGCCACCGCACAGGAGGCGAGGAGCGCGCGCTTCATTGCGGCTCCCCCTGTCCCGCACAGGCGATGAAAGACGAGTTGCAGGGCCGAACGTCGCCGCCGTGCAAGGAGTGATAGAGCGTCTCGCCCCCCCAGATGGCGGCCACGGCGCCCACCACGATCGCGCCGGTGATCGCCCAGAACTGCCAGCGCTGGTAGAACGCGGGGGCCTCTGCCGACTGTGCCTTGCTGGCCACGGCGGCGTCGGCAGGCGTCTTTTCGAGGAGCGACTTGTCGCGGGGCCGATCCTGGTCCTCCGCCTGAGGCGAATACTCCTTCACGGCGCGCGGCGCCTCGGTGTCATCGGCGGCGCGCGCCGGGGACGACGGGACCGCGACGACGACCAACATGACGGCGGCCAAGACGGACAACACGACTCCGGACCCGGGCGTCCTTTTTCGGAGCTGCACCATGGGGCGCATCTTACACAAGCCCGACGGAGTTGGTAGTACCCAGACCTCGACGCGGCTCGCGGGGGCCTTGTAACCTCGGCCCGGTCCTGCAACTCTATCCATCTACGAAGATGGGTGGAGAGACCAAGCTTACCGGGCCCGATCTCGAGGCCGGTGTCGCCGAGGAAGACGTGGGCGCGGGCGCCTCGCTGCTCGGACACGCGCGCGGCGAAGCCGTGCTGCTGGTGCGGAACGGTGACGAGCTCCACGCGGTGAGCGCCACCTGCACCCACTACGGCGGCCCGCTGGCGGAAGGACGCGTGATCGGCGACAGCATCCGCTGCCCCTGGCACCACGCCTGTTTCGACCTGCGCACCGGCGCCGCCCTGCGGGCCCCGGCGCTCAATCCCCTCCCCTGTTACGACGTCGAGAGATCGGACGGGCGGATACGGGTGGGAGCCCGTCGGGGCGATCCGGTCTCGCTGCGGCGGACGTCGGCCTTACGCACGATCGCGATCGTGGGCGCCGGAGCGGCCGGCGAATCGGCCGCCGAGTCCCTGCGCCGCGAAGGCTACGACGGCGAGATCCTGCTCTTCGGCGCCGACGAGGAGCTGCCGGTCGACCGTCCGAACCTGTCGAAGGACTACCTGGCCGGGACGGCCCCCGAGGAATGGTTGCCGCTTCGACCGCCGTCGTTCTTCGGCGAGCAGAAGATCGCGCTGGCGCTGGGGACGCGGGTCACCGCGATCGATCCGGCCGCCCACCGTCTCACGCTGGCCGACGGGCGGGAGGTGGCCTGGGACGCGCTGCTGCTGACCACCGGAGCCGACCCGGTGCGCCCGCCGCTGCCCGGCGCCGAGCTGGCGCACGTCCACACGCTGCGCACGCTGGCCGACAGCCGCGACATCATCGCCCGCGCCACGCGGGTCAAACGGGTGGTCGTGATCGGCGCCAGCTTCATCGGCATGGAGGCGACCGCCTCGCTGCGCGCCCGCGGCCTGGAGGTCCACGTCGTGGCCCCCGAGAAGATCCCGTTCGGGCGGACGCTCGGTCCCGAGCTGGGCGACTTCCTGCGCGGCGTCCACGCCGAGCACGACGTCCATTTTCACCTCGACCAATCGGTGACCGGCATCGATGCCCAATCGGTCACGCTGGCCAGCGGCGAGCGCCTGCCGGCCGATCTGGTGGTGCTGGGCGTCGGGGTCCGACCGTCGCTCGAGATCGCGCAGGCCGCCGGCCTCACGATCGACCGGGGCATCGTGGTGGACGATCGGCTTCGCACCAGCGCGGCCGGTGTGTTCGCGGCCGGCGACGTCGCCCGCTTCCCCTACGCGCCGACCGGAGAGTCGGTGCGCATCGAACACTGGGCCGTCGCCCAGCGGATGGGGCGCACGGCGGCGCTCAACATCCTCGGGCGCGACGTGGCGTTCTCTTCGCCCCCCTTCTTCTGGACCACGCAGTACGACGTCACGATCAACTACGTCGGGCACGCCGAGAGCTGGGATCGCGTCGAGATCGCGGGCAGCCTGGCGGCCCGCGACGCGACGGTCGCCTACCGGCGGGGCGGGCAGACGGTGGCCATCGCCACCCTGGGCCGCGACCAGACCAGCCTCGACGCCGAAGCGGCGTTCGAACGGGGCGACGAGGCGGCGCTGGGCGCCTTCGGCCTCACGCGCTGAGGCCTTGAAACGGCGGCCCGCGGCGCTGGCGGTCATCGTTTCGATCGGATCGGTCGCGACGGTCGTCGCCGCCTCCGCCTGGCTGACCTCGCGCTCGCTCCAGCAGGACTTCGCGGCCTACTGGATCGCCGGGAGCGCCCGCCGCCTGGGTCTCGATCCCTACCTCAATCAGGTCGGCTCCAGCGCCGCGCCCACGCTCTGGGACGGCATCGCGATCTTTCGCCACAGCCGGTTCTTGTACCCGCCGCTCGTCGCCGAGCTGTTCCGTCCGCTCGCCGCGCTTCCCTATCGCATCGCCAAGGTGCTCTTCACGGCCGGGATGCTCGCGGCCTGGATCGGCGCCGGGCTGCTGTCATCCGGTCGGCGCGGGCGGACCTGGTTCTTCCTGGCCAGCGCGCTCTTCTTCCCCCTCTACCGACACCTCGAGCGCGGCCAGATCGATCTGCTGGTTCTGCTCCTGCTGGCGGTCGCCTGGCGGACGCGGGCGCGATTCGTCCTGGCGGGGGCGGCGCTGGCGCTGGCCGCGACGATCAAACCGGCGCTCCTCGCCCTGCTGCCGGTGCTGTGGGCGGGCGGCCGGGCGCGTCTCGCGCGCGCCGCCCTGGGCGCCACGGCGGCGATCTTCGGATTGACGATGGCGGTCGCCGGACCGGCCCGGCTACGCGAGTACGTCTGCTCGGTGCTCCCGCGCGCGGCCCTCTACGGCGAAGGCGGCACCGACGACATGCTGCTGCCGGCGGAGCGCTTTCCCGCCGGCGCGCGCGACGACGGCACCGCCCGCCTGGACGGGAGCAGCTACCGGACCACGATCTGGGAGGTCCCGGCCGCGGCCAGCGTCCCGCGGCTGCTGGCGCCCGAGTCCCCCACGCTCGCCACCAACCTGTTCCCGTTCGCGCTCGCCATCCTGGGGCTCTGCTGGGCGACCCGCCGTCGGCACGCGCGCCCAGGCGACGACGAGTTGGCGGAGGAGATGCTGCTCTACGCGGCGGCCGTCGCCTGCGTGGTCGCCTCGCCCGCGGGGTGGGTCATGGGGTTGGTCGTCGCGCTGCCGATCGTGGCCGACGCGGCCGAGCGTTTCGCCGGCGGTGGCCTCGCTCCGCGGGCCGCCCTCGCCCTGAGCGTCGCCTGGATCGCCGTGGCGCTGCCGGCGCCCTTCGCCGGCTTCCCGGCGCTGGCCGGGAGCGCGCTGTGCGCTGCCACGGCAGCGGCCGCGTGCGACCCGCGTGCTCGAACCCCGCCGCGCGTGCCCGCGTGATCCTCCTCGGCGCCGGGGTCGTCGCGATGCTCACCGCCGGCCTCGGCCTGGCTCGGCTCGGCGGATCGCCCTCGGAATCGCGCGCGACCCACGCGCTGCGCGCGGCGCTCTGGGCCTTCGCGATTCTGGTCTTCGTCGAAGCGGCGCTGGGCGCCTGCCGCAAGCTCGACGCGCCGAACACCGCCTGCGCGCTGGCGGCCGCCGCGCTGGCGATCGCCGGTTGGACACGACGGGCGTCGGTTCGCCGACCGGTTCGTGGGACCGACGCTGCGCCGCACGAGGTCTGGAGCATCGCCGATGTCGCGCTCGGCTGCGCGATTGCGGCCGCACTGGCCCTGCGCCTTTGGGCCGGTCTTCACAAGAGCGTGTTCCTCTACGACACCCTCTCCTACCACCTGCACGCGCCGGTGACCTGGCTCCGGGATCGCCGCCTGGAGATCGTCCCGGCGGTCTTCGGCGATCCCGCGCCCGCCTACGCCCCCTCGAACGTCGAGCTCTGGTTCCTGTTCCTGCTGGCGCCACTTGGTTCGGACTACCTGGCGGGCTCGGGTCAGATACCGTTCGCGGCGCTGGCCGTGCTGGCCGTCGCGGCGACGGTGCGCGAGGCGGGTGGGCGGCGCGAGGCTGCGCTCGCTGCCGGGCTGGCGTTCTTCCTGGTGCCAGAGATCTGGCAACAGGCGCCGACCGCCATGACCGATCTGGGGATGGCGGCGCTCCTGCTGGCGTCGTTGCCCTTCGCCCTGAGGCTCCGGCGCGCGCCCGCGACCGGCGATTGCCTCACCTGTGCCGCCGCGCTCGGCCTGGCGCTGGGCGCGAAGTACGTCGGCGCGTTGCTGGTCGTTCCGTTCGCCACCGCCGCCGCGCTGGCCGCCGTTCGGCACCGACGCCCGGGGCTGCGCGATCTCGTCGTCATCGGGGTGGTCCTGCTCGCAACCGGTGGATTCTGGTACGCGCGAAACGCGATCGTCACCGGCAACCCCTTTTATCCGGTGAGCGCGCCGGGCCTCCCCGGCCTCTACGGCCGCGCCGCGATGCGGGCCTGGGACTATCACCTGCCGGTCGGTGATCTGCGCGCGCTGGGCCGGATGCTGGCCGCGGCCGGCATCGGCTTCTCGGTCGCGGGGACGCTGTCTCTGCTCCGGGCCCGGCCGCCGATCGAGCTCGCCCTAGCGGCGGCGCTGGGCGCGCTCTTCTGGATCGCCGTTCCCTATCAGGAGAGTCGATTCCTGTTCGCCGCGTTCGGGATCGCGGCGATCGCGCTCGGTCGCGCGGCGGCGCGGCCACCGGCCTGGCTCGGCTGGGGTGCCCTGGCCGTCGCGCTGAGCGGGGAGCTGCTGGAATTTCCGACGCCCGAACGGCTGGCGCTCGTTCCCATCGGACTGCTGGGTGCCGCCCTCGCCGTGGTCTGGCGCCGGCTTCCGCCGTCGGTCCGGCGCCCGACGGCCGTCGCCGGTACGCTCACCCTGCTCGTCGCCGGCGCCGCCGCCCTCGCCGTCGGTCTCGGACACTATCGCGCCCGCGATCCCGGCTACGCCCTCGGCGACGAGATCGACGGCGCCTGGTCCTGGTTGGGCACCCACGTCCAGCAGGCCTCCGTAGCCTATGCCGGGGCGAACCTGGCTTTTCCGCTCTCGGGGAGGAATCTCAGCAATCGCGTGACCTACGTCAACGTGGCCGGTGGACCGGGCGATCTTCTCCACGATTTTGGACGGCGAGCGGGGCCGGCCAAGGACGACACAGGCTCCGGCGCGAGCTCGGCGGAGCCGGCCCCCTATCGCGACGGCGCCGACTTCGCGACCTGGATGAGGAACCTGCGGGCGGCGAACACCGACGTGCTGTTCGTCGCCGCGATGTATCCGATCGTCCGGCGCGGCATTGCCGCCGACGACGAGGGCTTCCCACTCGAGCGCGCCTGGGCCGATGCCCACCCCGCTGTGTTCTCGTTGCGCTACGCCTCGCCGGCGGCCCGGATCTACGGAATGGCGTCCCCATGAACGACCTCGCCGCCGCACCGAGCGCCCGCGCGACCACCCGGGCCACGGAGATCGCCGCGCTGGCGGCCCTGCTGCTCTTCGTCGCGGGACGCTGTTTGGTGCCGATGGACGAGACCGATCTCTTCTTCAATCTCCGCCTGGGCGAGATCATCCTGTCGCACCACGCGGTGCCGCGGGCGAACCTGCTCTCGTTCACCTTCCCCGACGCCCGCGACGTCAACCTGGCCTGGATTTTTCAGATCATTGTCGCGCTGGCCTATCGCGCGGGCGGGATCGCGGCCACCGTCCTGCTCAAGACGGCCTTCGTGGTGGTCACGTTCGCGCTGCTGTTTCGGGTCGCGATGCGCCGGGGCGCGCATCCGGCCGCCGCCGCCGCCGCGCTGGCGCTGGCGGCCTGGGCGGCGGAGCCCCGCTTCGTCGAACGGCCGCACCTGGTCACCTTCCTGGGCCTGGCCTATCTGCTGCTCGCCGTCGAACGCGCCGAGATCGGCCGGTCCCGGGCGCTCTACGCGCTGGTGCCGTTGGCGCTGGTCTGGGCCAACGCGAACTCCTGTTTCTTTCTGGCCCCGTCCGTCCTCGCGCTCTACGCGGCCGGCGCGCGCCTCGACGGCCGCGCTGGCGACGGTCGTCGCGCCGCCCTCCTGGCCGCCGCCCTGTTGCCGTTCGTCTTCGCCACGCCCTCGGGCGCCGGCGCCCTCGGCTACATCGCCAACCATTGGCGGATGCCCTGGCTGCGGCCGCTACAAGAATATCGAGCGGCCAGCTGGCCCGTCGACGGACCGTTCTTCTTCGTCGTCGCCGGCGTCGTCCTCGCGCTAACCCTTCCGAGTCGGCGTCTCCGCCACGCGCTGCCGGTGATCGCGCTGGGGCTGCTGGGCGCGCGACGGATCCGCTTCGTCGCCGAGCTGGCGCTCCTGGGCGGCCCGCTCATCGCCGTCGCGCTCACCGATCTCGGCGCGCGCGCAGCCCGCCGGTTGCCCCCCGGCCCGTACGCGAGGGTCGCCGTGGTCGCCGCGCTGGCCGGACTGACGCTGATGCCGCGACTCGCCGCCCTCCGTCACGGCGATCGCTTCGTCGACCTCGGCCTCGAACCCGATCTGCTTCCGCTTGCCGCGATCCGGTTCGCCGACGAGAGCGGTCTTCGGGAGCGGATGTACAACGATCTCGAGGTCGGCTCGTACCTGACCTGGCAGGGCTGGCCCCGCTACCGGGTCTTCCAGGATCCGCGAATCAACGGCTATCCCGAAGCGTTTCACGCCATCTTGCGCCGCGACGATCTGTCGCCCACCGACTGGGAGGCCTTCCTGGCGCGTTTCGGCGTGACGACGGCCCTGGTCAGCTATCCGGACCTCAACCCGCGGGCGGCCCTGTTCGCGCCGGAGCGCTGGGCACTGGTCTACCGCGACGCAGAGGCGCTGATGTTCGCGTCGCGACGCCCGGAGTTCGCGGCGCTGATCGCGCGCGCCGAGCAACCCGTGGCCTTCGCCTACGCGCCCGGGACGGGCGTCACGGCGCGACCGCTGGCCGCGCGCCCGGCCGGATCGACGGTCCGCGACTGCGACTGGCAAAAGCGTCTCGGCGACGTTGCCTTCGAGCTGGGCGACGAAGCGGGCGCGCGCGCGGCCTATGCGGCGGCGGCGAACGCCGACGATTGCCTCGATCCCGATGCGCGAACCGCGGCGGCCATCGCGCGCGGCGATCTGGCGCTCCGCAGCGGCGACGCGGCGTCCGCGGTCGAGGCCTACGCCGGCATCGCCGACCCGCGCGCGCGCGCCAACCGCGGCCTGGCGCTCATGACGCTCGGCCGCGCGCGCGAGGCCGAGGGAGATCTGACGGCGGCGTTGGCGGCGGATCCCCAACAACCGGAGGCGCGGCTGGCGCAGGCATTCGCGTTCGAAGCGCTCCGGCGCGACGCCGACGCCGTGGCGGCGTTCCGGACCTTTGTGACCCTGGCACCCCAGCACAGCGCCGCCGGCCGCGCGCGCACCGAGATCGAGCGGCTGACGCGCCGTGGAGCGCTCAGGCCCGTAGCGCGGTGAGCAGCTTGGTGACGCTCTGTTTGGCGTCGCCGAACAGCATGAGGGTGTTGTCGAGGTAGCAGAGGGGGTTGTCGACGCCGGCGTAGCCGGCCGCCATCCCGCGCTTGAGCATCACGGTGCGCGCCGCCTTCCAGACCTGCAGCACCGGCATGCCGTAGATGGGGCTGCCCGGATCGTCCTCGGCAGACGGGTTGACGATGTCGTTTGCGCCGATCACCATCACCACGTCCGTCGACGGGAAGTCCTCGTTGACCTCGTCCATCTCCTTGACGATGTCGTACGAGACGTCGGCCTCGGCCAGCAGCACGTTCATGTGACCCGGCAACCTGCCGGCGACCGGGTGAATGGCGTAGCGGACCTTGATCCCCTTTTCGATGAGCAGGGACGAGATCTCCTTGACCGGGTGCTGGGCCTGCGCGACCGCCATCCCGTAGCCCGGCACGATGATCACGCTGCGCGCGGCGAGCAGCAGCTCGGCCACCTGGTCGACGGTGGTCTCGTTGACCTTGCCCGCGGGCACGTCGCCGCCGGCTCCGGATTTGGGCTTGGCGCCGCTGTCGGCGCCGAACCCGCCGAGGATCACGTTCCAGATCGAGCGGTTCATCGCCCGGCACATGATGATGCTGAGGATCGCGCCCGAGCTGCCGACCAGCGCGCCCGTGATGATCAGCAGATCGTTCGACAGCATGAAGCCGGCCGCCGCCGCCGACCAGCCCGAATAGCTGTTGAGCAGCGAGACCACCACCGGCATGTCGCCGCCGCCGATCGCCATCACCAGGTGCATGCCGAGCAACAGCGCCAGCCCGGTCATCGCCAGCAGCGCCGGCATTCCGGCGGCGAGGAGGCTCCCCCCCGGCTCCGGCCAGGCGACGTCCGCGTTCAGGAAGATCACCCCCAGCGCCACGCAGGCCGCCAGCGCCAGGGCGTTCAAGAGGTGCCGTCCCGGGAGCAGCAGCGGTTTGCTGCCGATCTTGCCGCGCAGCTTGCCGAAGGCGATCAGCGAGCCGCTGAAGGTGATCGCGCCGACCAGGATGCCGACGTAGATCTCGCCCAGGTGCGCGCTCCGGTCGGCGGCGTCCATCGTGCCGGCGGGCTGCAGATAGGTCGCGATGCCGACCAGCACCGCCGCCGCGCCCACGAAGCTGTGCAGGATCGCGACCAGCTCCGGCATCGACGTCATCGCCACCCGCGAGGCAAGTAACGCGCCCACGACGCAGCCGAGACCCAGGGCCGCGCCCAGGATCCCCACCACGGTCTTGTCGGGCGCGGCCGCGCCCGCGCCGTCGCCCGGGATCAGCAACGCCACGGCGGTCACCAGCACCGCCACCAGCATGCCGATGATGCCGTATCGGTTCCCCTGGCGCGCGGTCTGCTGCGTCGACAGACCGCGCAAGCTGAGGATGAAGAGCAGGCTGGCGGCCAGATACGCGAGCGAACGAAAGGTGACGATCATCGCGTCGCTATTTCCGGAACATCCGCAGCATCCGCTGCGTGACCAGGAATCCCCCGGCGACGTTGATCGACGCCACCAGGATCGCCACCGCACCCAGGGCCAGCGATCCCGTCCCGCCGCCGAACAGCGCCAGCATCCCGCCGATCACGATGATGCCGCTGATGGCGTTGGTGACGCTCATGAGCGGGGTGTGCAGGGCGGGCGTGACGTTCCAGATCACGTGGTACCCGACCACGCAGGCCAGCAAGAAGACGGTCAGGTGCTGGATCAGTTGCGGCGGGCCGAAGATGACCGCCGCGCCGAGGGCGATCGACACCAGCACGCCGAGCAAGCGGCCCCCGCCCTTGGCCGCGGGGGCCGGCGGGTGCGCCGGTTTTGCCTCCAGCACCTTGTGCGCCCCGGTCGGTCCGCCCGCGCGCGGCGCCGGTGGCTTGGGCGGCGGCCACATCAGCTCGCCGCCCTTGAGGACCAGCACGCCGCGGTGGATCTCGTCTTCCATCTTGATGGCGATCCCGGGCGTCGGCTCGGGCGCCGAGACCTCCTTGAGCAGGTTGAAGACGACGGTCGCATACAGCTCGCTAGATTGGCGCGCCATCCGGCTCGGCAGATCGGTGAGGCCGATGATGGTGACGCCGAACTTCTCGACCACCTTGTCGCGCTCGGTGAGCGCACAGTTCCCACCCTGCTCCGCCGCCATGTCGACGATCACCGACCCGTGCGCCATCGCGACCACCGCGCCCGAGGTGATGAGCGGCGGCGCCACCTTGCCCGGGATGAGGGCCGTCGAGATCACGATGTCGGACTGCTTGGCGTGCAGGGCGATCATCGCCTGCTCGGCGGCCAGATAGGCCTCGCTCATCTCCTTGGCGTAGCCGCCACCCCCATCGCCCGTCTCGTTGAAGGTGAACTCGACGAAGGTGCCGCCCAGGCTCTCGACCTGCTCGCGCACCGCGGGCCGGGTGTCGAAGGCGCGGACCTGCGCGCCCAGCGACTTGGCCGCCGCGATCGCGGCCAGCCCCGCCACGCCGGCGCCCACGATGAAAACCTGCGCCGGCTTGACCCGGCCCGCCGCCGTCACCTGGCCCGGGAAGAACCGCCCGAAGTTCTCGGCGGCCTCGATGACGGCGCGGTAACCGGCGATGTTGGCCATCGCGGACAGCGCGTCCATCCGCTGCGCGCGGGTAATGCGCGGCATGGCGTCCATCGCGAGGACCGTCACCTTGCGCGCGGCCAGCCGCTCGAGCAGCTCCTTGTTCTGCGCCGGCCAGATGAAGCTGATGATCGTCGCGCCCGCCTTGAGGAGATCGACCTCGTGCGCGCCGGCCGCGGTGGCGATCGGCTGCCGCACCTTGAGCACGATATCGGCCGCCTCATAGAGCGCGACGGCGTTCGGCACGATGGTGGCACCCGCCTCGGCGTAGGTGGCATCGGTGAACGCGGCGGCATCGCCCGCGCCCGCCTCGATCACGACCTCGTAGCCGAGCTTCCGGATCTTGTGCACGGTCTCGGGCACGGCGGCCACCCGGCGCTCGTGCGGGTAGATCTCCTTCGGGATACCCACCTTCATCGGCAGGCAGCGTACACCGTCGGTGGTCGGTTTTGCTACAGAAGGTCACCTTGATTCCCCCCGATTCCGGTGATAACCACCGTGCGAGATGGACGGCGCGAAACGGCGCGACGCGACCACCGCGGCTCCCGCGTCGGTTCGACGCGCACAGAGCGACCCGGAGCACTATCCCTTCATCGACGCCCTCCGCGGTTGCGCGGTGCTGGCCGTGATTGCCATCCACGTGGGCGGTCGCTCGTCGCCCCCCGGCTGGCTGGGCCGGATCTCGGCCAACGGAAACTACGGCGTCCAGCTGTTCTTCGTCCTGTCGGCCTTCACCCTTCTGTCGTCGATGCACGCCCGGCGCGGCCGGGACCGGCGGCCGACGGCTGCATTTTTCGTGCGACGTTTGTTTCGGATTGCGCCGCTCTTTTGGCTGGCGGCCGCCTTCTACACGGGCTTCCACGGCCTCGGCGCGACGCCCGAGAACCCGGCGGTGGGGACGCCCCAGATCCTGGCGACGCTGGTGTTCCTGCACGGATGGCATCCGACCTCCATCAATTCGGTCGTGCCGGGCGGCTGGTCGATCGCCGTCGAGATGAACTTCTATCTGTTGCTGCCGCTCTGCTTCCTCTGGATCGACAGCCTCAAGCGCGCCGTGGTGTCATTTCTGATCGTGGCGCCGCTCTCCTGCGCGGTCAGCGTTCTGGCCAAGCGGTGGCTGACGGGCGCCGATCCGACCCAGGCTGTCTCCATCGGTCTTTTCACCTACTACTGGTTTCCCCGGCAAGCGCCGGTGTTCTTGCTGGGGTTCATTCTTTTCTTCCTGGTGAAGAGGGCTCGGGCAGCTCGGGCAGATACAGCCGATGGCGGAATCGGCGGCGCAAAGCTCGCTGGACGCCCCCTGCTCGCCCTCGCCTCCCTCGGCCTCGTCGCCCTGTCGCTGCTGGCCGACCGCATCCCGGTCGCCTATCTGGTCTTCTCCGTCGCCTGGATGGCCTTCGCGCTCGGGCTCTCGCGCTACCCGACGAAGGCGATCGTCAACCCCCTGCTGCGATACTGCGGCAAGGTCAGCTACAGCGCCTACCTGACCCACTTCTTCGTGCTGGACAAGCTATCGGGCCCGCTCATGCGGGGGCTAGACGGACTGGGCCTGCCGCCGCACTCACCGCTGCGGTTCGCCAGCCTCTACCTCGCCGCGGTCGCCGGCACCTTGCTGCTCTCGACGGTCACCTACCATCTCATCGAGAGTCCCGGCCAGCAGCTGGGGCGATATCTGATCGGGCGACTGGACGCGGGTCCCGCCCCCGCCCTGCAGGCGAGCTGACGGTCGATGTCGGGCCTGGTTCGGAAGCTGCTCCGGTCGATGGCGTTGCGCCGCGGGCGTTTCACCTCGCTGTTCCTGCGTTTTGGCGCCCCGACCCCGGTCGAATACGCCGACATCTTGCGCCGGAGCGGTCGGCTCCAGGCCATCGGGCGTGACGTCGGCATCGTCTACGGAACCGAGATTCTGGATCCGGCTTACGTCCGGATCGGCAACAACGTCCTGCTCGCGAACTGCACGCTCATCGGCCACGACGGATCGGTCGAGGTCCTGAACCGAGCCTTCGGCGTCAAGCTGGACGCCGTCGGCAAGATCGACATTCGAGACAACGTCTTCATCGGCCATCGGGCCATCATCATGCCGGGCGTGACCATTGGTCCGAACGCTCTGGTCGCGGCCGGCGCCGTGGTGACGAAGGATGTGCCCCCCGATTCGGCGGTGGGTGGCGTGCCGGCCCGCCACATCGGCAGCGTCTCCGAGATCGTCCGCCGCAAGGAGAAGGAGACCGCCGAGCTCCCCTGGGCCGATCTCATCGCCCAGCGGGTCGGGTCCTTCGATCCCGCGCTGGAGCCCGAGCTGGTCCGAAGACGGGTCGAGCACTTCTACGGTCCCGCGAAGACCGACAAGAAGTAGGTGACCGTCAGTCGTTGAGCGCGCCGTCGGCGATCCAGGCGGCGACGAGGGCGAGATCGTCGGCGGAGACGTGGGGATTGGGGGACGGCGGCATGTAGGGCGGCGACGGCGGCGAGGCCGTCGGATCTCCGTGCATGATGAAATAGAGGTAGGAGTTGTTCGGATCCTGCTCGGGGTAGAGCTGACCCTGGTTCTTGAAGTAGGTGTAGCAGCCCGTCTGCGAGGCGAAGCTCGGGCGGTCGCCACCTGCGGGGTTGTGGCAGCCGCTGCCGAAGCAGTTCTGGGAGATCACCTGGGTGTAGACTTCGGTGAAGGTCACGGTTCCGCCGTCGGCCTGGCTCACGCCGCCCGTGCCCGCGGCGCCGATCGTGCCCACCGTCCCGGTGGTGCCCGCCCTGCCACTGGTGCCCGCCGAGCTGGGATTTCCGGCGATGCCGATCGAACCGCCGCGACCTGCGACCCCGCCGACACCGGCGCCCGCGCCGCCGGTGTTCCCCGCGGCGCCCACCGTGCCCGCGGTCCCCGGCGATCCCGCGACACCCGGCGAGCCTCCGTTGCCTCCGCTGCCCGCGCCGCCGGCGGACGACGTGGCGTCCGCGCCCGAGGCGCCCGCCGATGGGACGTCCAGCGGCTCGCTGACCGCACAGCCGAGACCGGCGAGGACCACCAGCAGAACGAACGCGGCTGGGCTCCGAAGCGTCACGATCGGCGATTGTGCCACCTCACACAGTGATGATCGGGGACCTGTTCGGCTCACCCGCGGACCGCCGGAGCGGCCCGTCCTTCGAGGATGAGATTGTTCAGCGCTTGGCGATCAGCAGGGGCGCGGGCGAAGAGACGCGGGCCGGGCTCTCGGTTCGCACCGAGTAGTCCTCCCAGAGCCAGTTGACGCTGAGCTCGCGCGCATCGAACACCGCGCACACCCGCTTGCCGGCCGGAACCGGCAGATCGCTCACGTTGCTCTCGCCGTCGAGGATGCGGATCGGAACGGCGTTCTCGGCGGCTGCGCTCGGGCAGAGGGCGCTTCCGATGCCGTCGTCGTCCGCCAGGTAGAGCCGCGCGGTGCCGCTGCCGTTCGTGCTGATGTGAACCAGGGCCGGCCCGCTCGCGAGCGCGACGCGGTTGCCCGCGAGCGCTCCGGCGCTCACCACGTCCGGCCGAGGCAACGTGCTGCACCCCAGGCTCGAGAGAAGGATCGAAGCAACCAGGCTGATGGTCTTGGCGTTCATGACTGAGTCTCCTGTCCGTTTTGGCTGTCGTTCGAACCTAGGCAACAGCAAGGTACGTACCAGCGGCCGGCGCGGAACCAGCCGCCGAAAACCGCGGCGATCCGCGGGCGGGTACGGGCGTTGGCTCGGAGGCGCCGGTGTCCGCAGCTGTCCGCCGCGATGTCCGGACACCGTCACGCCGGGAAGGAGCCGACGCGCTCCGCGCTCGCTAGCGAGCCGGACGCCTGGCTTCGTGGAACCAGACCCGGACTTCGGCCATCCTCGCGCGCTGGTCGGCGGGCACGTGGCGGGCGCAGGTCGCGTATTCGGGCGTCCCCTCGGCGGCGCCCCAGCGCGTCTCGACGCAGTCGTTCGGGTTGAAGGCGATCTCCAGCGCCGCCCGGCGCGCCAGCAGATCCGCGACGGTCAGCTTCCAGGGCGTCCCGTCGCTGCGGGTGTAGGTGATCCCGCGGGTGCCGATCAGGCTGGCATGCAGCTTGGCGATCTCGTCGCGGACCGTCTCCGGTTTGCGCCCGCCCAGATTGAACAGCTCCGGGTGCTTGACGATCCGATCGGGGATCGCCAGCAGCACGTTCATCGCGATGAGGAGGCGCATGTCGCGCGACGGGGTCGCGTAGTCCTCCCAGGGGCCGGTGGTCTCGAAGATCTTGGCGCCGTCGGGCATCGGGATCACGACCGGACCCTTTTCTTTCTCGAACTTCTCGCCGTTGTCGACCGAGCCGACCCGCACCGTGAGCTGCTCGCAGAGCGCATCCAGCGTCTCGCGGTAGGCCTTTTCCGCCTCGAGGCCCCGCGGGTTGATGAGCTTGCCCATCCGCGCGTAGAAGGCGTCCGGCGTCAGCTTGGCCTGCTCGTCGGAGAAGGCGGCGTGCGCCGGATCGCCCGCCCCCCCGATGGCGCGGTTGGCCAGCGCCTCCAGATGGCCGTCGGCCCCGCGGGCCACCGGACGGAAGGCCTTGAACCCCGGGCCCGCGCTCTTGGTGTCGTTGGTGAAGAGGAAAGTCCCTTCCCAGAATCGCTTGCGTCCGATCGAGGTGTCGGGCTGCCCGTCGACGGCCAGCAGCAGGCCGCCGCGCTCGGGCGTCTGGTCGACCCACTTCACGATCATCATGACGTGGCCGTAGGGGTCGGCGTAGATCGTGCCGGGGCGCAACGCCTTGCGATCGAGCGCGACTGGGTAGTAGTCGGTCGCGTCGTCGTCGAGCGCCGTGCGCGCGCTCCCCGACTGGACGTGGTTGGCCATCTGCCGCAAGAAGCTGCGCATCGCGGGCAACAGGTCATGGCCGGTGGGGGGATCCTCGTTGCTGTAAAAGCCCGTGCAGCGGGGCGGCCGGGTATCGGTGCCGCGATCGCAGTCGCGGAACCCGAACGGCAGCCCCAGCTTCCAGGCGAAGTACGCGCGCAGGAAATACGGCAGGTCGGCGCAGTCCGGCGTGGCGGCGATGGCGGCCTTGTTCTTGGGATCGTCCTCGCGCAGGGAGAGGAAGTTACCCAGGAAGTTCCGGGCCGGATCGCGGAGCGCCTGGTGCAGCGGACGAAAATCGAGCGACTGGTCGACCGGCGCGTCGAACAGCAGATCGATCCAGGCCGAGAAAAAATTCTCGTAGCGGCGGTCCCAGGCATGCCGCGCCACCCAGACCGACGTCCCCACGGCGGTCGAGGGCTTCCCCGCATGGGCGGCGACCTCGATCTCGCGGCAGGCCGTGTGATCGCCGCGGGTGAAGGTCAGTCGGTAGACGCCCGCGTGCAACGCCCCGAGCTCGGCCGCCAGGCTCCCCGGCAGGCCGGGGTGGCGTACGACCGTGAGCGCACGGCGCCGGCCGTCGGGATCGGCGACCGCCAGCTCGCCCGCCGCCACGCCCTCGCCGACCGCCAGCACCTTGACCGCGCCGCCGGCCACCGGTGCCTGGGGCGACCACCAGAGCGCCGTCTCGTCGCCGTCGGTACAGGGGCCGGTGCCGGTCTTCTGCCCGGTCTTCTCGCCGGCCTTCTGCCCGCCGGGCGAGGGGTGCTTGGCCCGCGCCGCGGCCGGCCTGCCAACCAGCGCCACGAACGACAAGAGCGGCAGCAGAAACGACAGCGACAACCAGCGCGACGACCGGCGCCCGCGCGTCACCGATCCGCCTCGGCGATCCCGAACACCAGGGTATAGCCGTGCCGCTCGACGAAGCTGGCGAACAGCTCGCGCGCGTGCGCCTGCGCCCGCTCGAGCGCACCCCCCGCCAGCGCGCCGTGCTCGAGCGCCGCGCGCGCCTCGGTGTACCAGCGGTTGCGATCGGCCGGCGCGATCGCGTTCAAGAACCCCGACTCCTCGTTGACCGTCTCGAAGCGCAGGACGTCGATCGACAGGATCCGCGGCGGCGGCAACGTGACGCGGACCTGGCGGGTCGCATGGTTGACCGACATCTCCGCCGGCGCTTCGCAGACGTCGAAGCCCGCCGACACGATGCCCGAATAGAACAGATAGGCGACCGGCTCCTGAGTGAACGGCAGGTCGATCGTCTTGGGGACGGTCTTCTTCGCGTAGTCCGCCAGCGTCAGCTCCACCGTCGACAGCTTGCAGACCTTGCGCACCCCCTGAAGAATCTCCACCTCTTCGCTGCGGATCTGGCGGCGGGTCCGCTGCGCGACCATGAGGCCGGTCACCAGCATCACCGCGATCAGCGACGCGCTCCAGATCAGCTTCGCGCTGCGCGAGCCGGGCGCCGGGACGGCAAGTGGCCTCATGCCGGTCGGGCGCCGGCTGTCCGCGCCAGGTCTTGCCGCGACATCATGGCGCAAGAATACGCCGACTCGCCCCGTATGCCAGAGGCGCCAGCCGGAACCGACGCGGCCCCACTTTTTCCTCGGGCCGCTCCCCGTGGTACGAATGCGCAGATGGTCCGGGGGGCGATCGGGGCAGTGCGGCGATGATGCGCTGGCGCGATCAGAGTGGCTCGATGCGAACCGCGCGTGTCGACGAACGCCAGGCGCCCCACGCGCGCCGAACCGCGCAGGATCGGCGGCCCAGGATCGGCGTCCTGCTCGATTCGCTGCGCGGCTCGTACCAGACCACCGTCCTGGCCGGCCT
>CALAOV010000193.1 GCA_937889515.1 uncultured Myxococcales bacterium
CATCTCGACGATCGGCTGTCCCGAAGCCTCCTCGAGCGCGCCCCACAGGTCGTCGGCGGTCGCGTTCGCCTCCCGGTGCCGGCGCATGTAGAGGCGGATGCCGTCGCGGAAGTGATCCGCGCCCAGAAATCCCTCCAGCATGCGCAGGACCGCGCCGCCCTTTTCGTAGGTGATGGCGTCGAACGATTCGCCGGCCTCTTCGGCGTTCTTGATCTCGGCGCGAATCGGGTGGGCCGAGACCAGCGCGTCCAGGGCCAGCGCGACGCCCTTGCCGCCCTCGAAGTCCATCCAGATTCGCCAGCTCGGGCGCCAGTCGTCGACGATCTTGTAGGCCATCCAGGTGGCAAACGCTTCGTTGAGCCACAGATCGTCCCACCATTCCATCGTCACCAGATTGCCGAACCACTGGTGGGCGAGCTCGTGGGTGATCACCTCGGCGACGCGCTTTTGAACCGCCAGCGGCGCGGTGGCCGGGTCGGCCAGCAGCGCCACCTCGCGAAAGGTGATCGCGCCGGCGTTCTCCATCGCCCCCGCCTCGAAGTCGGGGACGCCGATCTGATCGAGCTTGCCGAAGGGATAGGGCAGGCCGAAGTAGTCCTCTAGCCGCGGTAGCACCGCCGCGGCCGTCTCTTGCGCGAAAGCGACCAGATGGCGCTTGTCCTCGGTGGTCCAGGTGCAAAGCGGCACCTCGCGGACCCGCACCACCGGGCTGGGCACGATCGGACCGACGATGAGCGCGACCAGGTAAGAGGAGAGCGGGGGCGTCGGCGCAAACGTGACGCGCCGGGTGCCCGGGCCGTCGGGCTCGTCGCGGGTGGCGACGCCGTTGCCGAGCGCGACCGCGCCATCGGGCACGCCGCCGACCGAGAGCCGCCAGATCGCCTTGAATGCCGGCTCGTCGAAGCAAGGGAAGAGCCGGCGCGCGTCGGCGGCCTCGAACTGCGTGACGGCCAGCGGACCGGCGCGGTAGAGGCCCCGCAGGCCCGGGCTGAAGGCGCCGCGGTACCCGATCGTCAACTTGGCCGGCCCGGCCGGTAGCTCCTCGGCGAACGTCAGGGTGACGGTCTGGCTGACGGGATCGGCGGTGGCCGCCGTCGATAAGGTTCCCGCCGAGCCGGGCGAGCCGGGCGATCCGGGCGAGCCGGGCGATCCGATCTGGCCAATTGGGCCGATCTGGGCCGACGTCACCTCGAGATCCACGGCGTGCAGCACGATCTCCCGGCGGGCCGCCGTCAACCCTAAGGTGATGATGAGCTGGCCATCGAAGCGCCCCTCCGCCATGTCGATCCGCAGATCGGCGTCGTAGCTCTTGGGTCGGATGTCCGACGGCAGGCGAAAGTTTTTTCCGAGCGTCACGCGGTCCTCAGGTTGGATGTGGGGATCGACTTTGTACCGTAATCTAGGGCCGAATGTCTTCAGCGCCTGCCGCCGCAGCTCCCGCCCCGCACGATCCCTACGCGCCGCTCCGCATCGCCAGCTTCCGCTGGTTCGTCGCCAGCATCCTGGCGATGGCGATGGGGGCCCAGATTCAGGGCGTGGTCGTGGCCTGGCAGATGTACGCCGTCACCCACGATCCGCTGGCGCTGGGGATGGTGGGGCTGGCCGAAGCGGCGCCGTTCATCGCGTTCGCCCTGCCCGCCGGGCACCTGGCCGATGTGCTCGATCGCCGCCGCGTCGCGCTGGGCGCGCTGTTCGTGCTGTTCGCCTGCGCGATCGCGCTGGCGGTGGCGAGCTTCTTCTTCATCGGACGGGGCCATTCCGGCCGGGGGATCCGCTGGGCGATCTACGGCGTGATCGTGATCTGCGGCGGCGCGCGCAGCTTCCTGCTCCCGGCTCGAAACGCGCTCGGCGCCGACCTGGTGCCACGGCCGCTCTTTCCGAGCGCGGTCGCCTGGCGCACCGGCATCTGGCAGGTCGCGGCGGTCAGCGGACCGGCCCTGGGCGGCATCTTCTACGCCTGGCTGGGCGCCACCCCCTCCTACGCGATAGCGGCGGCGCTGATGGCGACCTCGCTCGTCACCGTGGCCAAGATCCGCGTCGCGCCGCGGCCCGCGATCGTGCGGTCCGAGACGCTGGTCGCCAGCGTTCGGGCGGGCCTGGCGTTTCTCTGGACGCGGCCGATCTTCATGGGCGCGATCACCCTGGACCTACTGGCGGTGCTGTTCGGAGGGGCTGTCGCGATCCTGCCAATTTTCGCGCAAGAGATCCTGCACGTCGGGCCACAGGGGCTGGGTGCGCTGCGCGCCGCGCCCGCGGTGGGCGCCGTGTTGATGTCGGGACTTTTGGCGCTGCGCCGGCCGCCGGGGCGCGCGGGGCGCACCTTCCTGACCGCGGTCGGCCTCTTCGGCGTGTTTACGATCGCCTTCGGTCTTTCGCGCTGGTTCTGGCTCTCGCTCGCATTGCTGGCAGCCAGCGGTGCGGCCGACATGCTGAGCGTCTACTTCCGCGGCACCCTCATGCAGGTGCTCGCCCCGTCGGGGATGCTGGGTCGCATCTCGGCGGTCAACCAGATCTTCATCGGCTCGTCGAACGAGATCGGCGCCTTCGAATCGGGCGTGGCGGCCAAGCTCCTCGGCACGGTCCCTTCGGTGGTGATGGGCGGCACGATCACGATCGTGGTGACGATTCTCACCGCCTGGCGGGCGCCGGCGCTGGCGCGCCTCGATCGACTCGAACAGCAGGAGCCGAGCTGATCAGCGGCGGGGCGATGTCCGACCTTCGCTCGGGAGCCCCGTCATTCGCACCGTCTTGATGTTGACGAACTCGTGCAGGCCGAAGCGGGCCAGCTCGCGCCCGTGGCCCGAGCGCTTGACGCCGCCGAAGGGGAAGCGGGCGTCGGAGGCGACCATGCCGTTGACGAACACGCTGCCGGCCTCGAGCTCCCGCGCCAGCCGCTCGGCTTCGGCGCGGTCACGCGTGAAGGCGGCGGCGCCGAGGCCGAAGTGGGTGGCGTTGGCCAGCGCGATCGCCTCGTCGGGGCCGGCGACCCGGAACACCGCGGCAACCGGCCCGAAGACCTCTTCGCGGGCGGCCGGCGCCGCCGCCGGCACCTGCGAGAGCACGGTCGGTGGGTAGAAGTTGCCGGGGCCGGCGAGGCGCCGGCCGCCGGTGAGGAGCCGCGCCCCCGCCGCCACCGAGCGATCGACCTGCGCCGCGACCTCCTCCAGGATCGCCACCGTCGCGAGCGGTCCGACCTCGGTCTGGCGATCCATCGGATCCCCGACGCGCAACGCCGCCATCGCCGCCACGAACCGCTCGACGAACCGGTCATAAATGGCGTCCGCGACGATGAAACGTTTGGCGGCGATGCAGGACTGGCCGCTGTTCACGACGCGCGCTTTCACGGCCGTCGCGACCGCCTGGTCTAGATCGGCGCTGGCGAGCACCAGGAAGGGATCGCTGCCGCCCAGCTCGAGGACGCTCTTCTTGAGGTGCGCCCCGGCCGCCGCGCCGATGCTTCGCCCGGCGGCCTCGCTGCCGGTGACCGTGACGGCGGCGACCCGATCGTCGGCGATGAGCGCGCCGACGGAGTCCGATCCGATCAGCAGCGTCTGGAACGCTCCGGCGGGCGCGCCGGCGCGCCGGAAAAGATCCTCGATCGCGAGCGCGCACTGGGGGACGTTCGAGGCGTGCTTGAGGAGGCCGACGTTGCCGGCCACCAGCGCGGGCGCCGCGAAGCGGATCACCTGCCAGAAGGGGAAATTCCAGGGCATGACCGCCAGCACCGCGCCCAGCGGCTCGAAGGCGATCGCGTCGCGGCCGTCGGGCGTCTCCGCGACGATCTCCGGGCGCAGGAATTCTTCGCCATGCTCGGCGTAGTAGCGGCAGCCGGAGGCGCACTTGTCGGCCTCCTGTTCGGCGGCCGCGATGGGCTTGCCCATCTCCAGCGTCATGAGACGGCCGAAGGTCTCCCGCTCGGTCTCCAGGATCTCGGCGGCGCGTCCGACCACCGCCGTTCGCTCCGCCACCGGGCGCCGGCTCCAGTTTGCGAAGGCCGAGGTGGCGCGCGCGAGCTTCTCTTCGATCGCGGTCGGGCTGTCCGATTCGAACGTCCGTACCCGCTCGCCCGTGGCCGGATTGACCGTCTCGATCGCCATGCCGTCAATCTAAGGGCAAATTCGCCCGCGGGCAGGCCCGCTCACTGACAGCTGTCGGCGCTGGGGAGGCGGCAGAGGTTCATCTGACAGGTGGCGGGGGGGACGCAGTTCTGACCGGGCGCCGCCGTGCCGCAAGCCGCGCCGTCGGCCGCCGGGCTGGCGCAGACACTGGTCGGGTTGGCGGCCGTGAGGTTTGGGCACGCGTCTCCCTCCACGCACAGCGTGAGGGTCCCGTTCTGGATACCGCAGGGCTCTCCCCCCTTCGCGATGGCGACCGCGACGCAAGTCTTGTTGAGGGGATTGCATCCGGCGCCGTTCGCCAGATCGCAGGCGCTGGAACTGTCGGCGCAGGAGCCGCCCAGCTCGACCAGCGTCGCGCAGGCCCCGGCGGCGCCGCAGTAAAGATTGCCCTGACAGGGGTTGTTGTCGTCGCAGCTGTTGCCGAGCCCGCCGGGGACCACGCATTTCTTGTTGGCGCAGACCATCCCCACGTTGCAGCCATCGTCCGTGGTGCAAGACCCGGAGGCCGGTTGGCGCGCAGCGCAGGTGCCACACGCGGCGCTGGGTTTTTCGCAGTGGGTGCTTTGACACTGCCAGCTCGACCCGCAGCCGCCGCCGTTCGGCACCGTGCCGGGGGTGACCTGGCAGGCGCTGGGAAAGTTCTGGGCCAGGACGTCGGAACACGAGGCGCCGCTCACCGCCTTGGCGCAGGTGACGATGTCGGTCGTGGTGCGGCTGATCCCGCTCGCCATCTGATCGGTGGTGCACGACAAGGTCTGCCGTGTCACGCAGGTGGTGCTGTCGCCGTAGAAGAGCTGGAGCGCCAGCGCGCCGCAGGCGCTGAGCGCGTCGCAGACGCTGGTCGCGAACTGGTTGCACGCCTGAGCCACGGTGGGCGGGGCAACCTCTATCGGGGCGTCCGTCGCGCCGTCATTTCCAGCGTCGGAGGTCTTGGTGACGCTGCCACAGGCCAGCGGCAAGAGACCGAGCCAGAGCAGGCCCACATTCCGGCAGGGCTGCCGTCGAACCCAGATCCTCGTTCCCACCGACACCATGGACACAGCCAGGCTATCCCAGAAGTAACCCAAGCCTCAAGTGGCCGGGGCCACGGACGCCGTTGCTTTTCTAGTCCGTCGTAGGTCCTGAGTCCCTGCTGGGTCCTAGGTCCCCGAGGTCTCGACGACCACGAAGGCCACCGCGGTGAGCGCGATCGACGCGCCGATGAGCACCGCATCCAGCCACCGCGGCGCCGGCCGCTGGATCCGGACCCGAACCAGCCCAACCACGGCGCCGGCCAAGAGGCCCCCAATGTGGGCCGCGTTGTCGACCAGGCCGACGCCGCGCGCGGAGAGCGACAGCCCGACACCGAGCACGAAGAGAATGTTGAACGCCAGCGAGCGCGCCACGGCGCGTTGCCCCGACAGCCAGGCGAAGACCGTCGCCATCCCGATGAGCCCCATGATGGCGCCCGACGCCCCGGCCGAGATCGGAGGGTTCGGGCTGTTTGCGGCGAGCACACTCGACAGGACATTGCCGAGTGTGCCCGTCACCACGTAGGTCGCAGCCAAGAGGCCTCGACCGAGCGCCCGCTCGGAGATGACCCCAATCTGGGCGAGTACCCATAGATTCATGAAGATATGAAGGAGGTTGACGTGTACGAACGCGGCCGTGAGCCAGCGCCACTGCGGGACGGCGAGGCCGACGCCCGAGGCACCGGCCGCCGTCAGCGTCGCGCTGTCGAAGGACACCAACCGCCGCGACATCGCGACCATGATGACGTAGACCAGCAAGTTGACGGCGATGAGGCCCAGGGTCACGGGCGCTTCGCGCAGGCGGCGAATCAGGTTCATGGGTGGTCGCCGCCGGAATTTTTCATGGTCCGGGGCCGGTTATCCAGTGCGGATCCCAAAAATTCGACCGCCGCGGGCATCCCCGCCGACTTGACAGCTCATCCAACTCGATACAAAGGAACGACATGATCCGGACTTACCTGCGCGTCCTTCTCACCGTGGCGGTGTTCGGCGCGGCCATCGGCCTGGCCGGCCGCGCGCCGATGAAGCTGCTGACGACCGCACCCGCGGCCGCAGCGGGCGCGGCCGTGACGCCCAAGACCGAGGTGCCGAGCGAGGCGCGCGCTCTGTCGCACGCGTTTTCGAACGTGGCCAAGGCGCTCGGCTCGTCGGTGGTCCGGATCGAGGTCGAGGTCGGCTCGCCGCGCGGCGAGCCGCCGCACGGTCGCATGCCGAACGACGACGGTGACGAGAACGACGGGGGCAACGAGGTGCCCCCGTTCTTCCGTCACTTCTTCCAGTTCGGACCGGGCGGCGGCGGCGGTATGCCCGAGCCGGGACCCCAGCACGGGGTCGGCTCGGGCTTCATCATCGATACCAACGGCGACATCATCACCAACCGTCACGTCGTTCAGGGCGCGACCAAAGTCACCGTCACCATGAACGACGGCAAGGAATACCCGGCGCACGTGGTCGGCAAGGACGTTCAGACCGACGTCGCCGTGGTTCGCCTCGAGCACCCGCCGGCCAATCTGGTGGTGGCGCGGCTGGGCGACTCGGATCGCCTGGACGTGGGCGAGTGGGTGGTGGCCATCGGCAGCCCGCTCGGGCTCGAGCAGACGGTGACCGCCGGGATCGTGAGCGGCAAGGGCCGCCCGGGACGACACGTGCAGATGTCCGGCAAGCGCGTGCGCGGGTACATCCAGACCGACGCCAAGATCAACCCCGGCAACTCGGGGGGACCGCTGGTGAATCTCGAGGGCGAGGTGGTGGGCGTCAACACGCTCATTCAGGTCGGCGCCGGAGGCGCCTATGGGTTCGCCATCCCGATCAACGAGGTCCGGCACGTCGCGCAGGGGCTGGTCAAGGACGGACGGGTTCGCTACCCCTACCTCGGGTTGATGCTGACCGACGTCAAGGATCTCGACGACGCGCAGAAGACCAAGCTCGGCAAGGCGGTGCCGATGGCGGGGGCGTTCGTGGCCGAGCTGACACCGGGAGGGCCGGCTGGAAAGGCCGGGATGCGCCCGGGCGACGTCATCACCGAGGTCAACGAGCGGAAGATCGTCGGTGCCGGCGACGTGGTCGACTACGTTTCGAATCAGACAATCGGGGCGCGGGTGCTGCTGCACTACGTTCGCGACGGACGGCCCGCTCAGACGCAGGTCGCGCTGGGCGAGCTCCCCGATGAGGACGCCCGGCAGGCCGGCGACGGTCAGGCGGACGGCCAAGGGAAGATCGGCATGGCGCTACAGACCCTCACGCCCGATGTCGCGGCTTCGCTGGGCATGGAGCGCGGCACGAAAGGGGCCGTCGTCACCGACGTCCTGGCCGGCAGCCCCGCCGAGCATGCTGGCCTGCGGCCGGGCGACGCGATCGTCGAGGTCGATCGGCGGCCGGTCTCTTCGGCCGACGAGGCCGTGGCCGCGCTCCGGAGCGGCCAGCGGAACGGCCATCTGCTTCGCGTGCGCGGCGCCAACGGGACACGCTTCGTGAACATCAAGTAGGGGACCCTGGGAGGGTCCCCTGACCCCCCCGCGACTCACGCGATCAAGCAGCGGCCTTGTGGGGGCTTGGCTCTTGGGATGTACGTTCGAGAGGGGGCTGTCAGGCGGGCAGGCCGCTTTCTAGGCGGATCTCGGTGATTTCGGGGGGGGCGGCGAGGCGCATGGGGGGGCCCCAGTAGCCTGTTCCGCAGCTGACGTAGATCTGGGAATTGCCCCGGCGGTGGAGCCCGGCGATGAACGGCTGCTGGAGCCGGACCAGATATCCGAACGGCCAGACCTGCCCGCCATGCGTGTGGCCGGACAGCTGCAACCCAACGTTGAAAGGGTCTGCATCGAAGAGCATGCGGGGCTGGTGCGCCAAGAGGATCAGCTCGCGCTGGGGATCGCGACCGGCCAGCGCCTGCGTCAACGCCTCTCGCGTGTCCAGACCGCCGTAATGGACAGCGGAGCGATCGTCAACTCCGGCTAGATCGAAGCTTCCGTTCCCATTGCCAATGGAAATCCGTTCGTTTCGCAATACGCGAATTCCGAGTCTCGGTAGCTCATTCAGCCAGCCGACTGGATCTGAAAAATATTCGTGGTTGCCGGTAACGAAAAATACGCCGTGGCGGGCGCGCAGGTTGGCCAGCGGTTCGACCAAATGTCTCAGTTGAGGGACGCCCCCGTCAACGAGATCTCCGGTAATTGCCACCAGGTCGGCCCCGAGCGCGTTCGTTCTGCGCACAATGTCCTCGATGAACCCGCGGCCGATGGTCGCCCCCACGTGAACGTCCGTGATCTGGACGATCGTGAACCCATCCTGAGCCCGTGGCAGCCGATCGAGCCGCACGCGGACCCTGCGGACACCTATGGGTCCACGGGCCGAACGGATCGCCGCCACCGTCAGACCGGCAACCACCAGGGACACACCCGACGCGACGCTTCGCGCCAGGAAGGTGCGACGCGCGGCGAGATCGGCGAGATCGGGACGAACACCGCCGGTGCCAACAACCCGTCGCGCGAGTGCCATCAACAGGCGCCCGAGGTCGGCGGAGGTCAGCCCGACCAGGAACAGAAACATGACACCCATCCAGATATAGGCCGGCCATACCAGCATCCTCCCGAATCCTGGATGACCATGGCCCAGTACCAGGGCGGCGGGAATACTCGTCGCGAGTAGAACCAGGAGCGAGGCAGCCACCGTGTTCCACGGCGCCGGCAGCTGCGGATCGCGGATCAGGCGCGCCCACAAATAGTAATGAATGCCGGCAAGCAGGCAGAGCGCCACCGCAACGAAGGTTAGAAGACGACCCATGCGGGAGCCGTTTTGACACGCAGAGCCCTGAAATCAAGCATTTTGCGTTGCACTGCCGATCGTTCGCAGCTAGTGTGCGCCGCAACCTAGGGGGAAATGATGCCAAAGAGGTCTGAGATTCAGGATGTCGTTCAACAGTTCGTAGATAGTTTGTCGTCGTTGATCGAGCAAGACGCGGTGTCGCGTGCACGGGATGCCGTGCTGCAGGCATTCGGGAGCCACGCGCCGGCGGGAGCGACCGTGCGCGGTGCCGGTTCAGCCAAAGCGCTGGGCGCGGTCCGCGTCGGCCGCAAACGCCGCAAGGGACCGATCCAGCTCTGTCCCGTGCCCGGCTGCTCCAATCGGGCGGCGCCCGTGTTTGGAATGGTCTGCTCCAAGCACAAGGATCTGCCGAAAGCGGAGATCAAGAAACATCGCGAGGCGAGGCGCGCCCAAAAGCAAAAGGCCAAGAAAGCGGCCTGAGGCTGGGGGCTTGGCCCGACCCGGCCGGCCTCGAGAGTACCGACCGGGTCGGGTGCCAGCCCCAAAAGGGGCCCAGTTTTTCACGGCCGGTGTGGCGTGAGCGCCACGTCACACCCGTCCCAGGCACCACCGTCCCGAAAATCCGTAGGGATTTCGGGTTGCTGGCGTTGGCACTGCCGTTGCGATGGCTTGCGGTCCGAAGCCTAAGGAGGCGAGCATGGCCATCGCGACCGCAACACTCGATTTCGATTCCTACGGTAAGTTGATGAGGCCGGCCCTGCCGGTCGAAGTGCCCGGTCTGGAGGCGCTCAGAGCATGCCCCCAGCTGCAGCGCGCACCGATCGAGGCCCTGCGGGGACTCGCGCGTGATGCGACCCTTCGCTCCCTGAATCGGGGCGTCACCCTCGCGACCCAGGGTGGACGGCTCGAGGCGGCCATCCTGGTGGTCCGCGGGAAGATTCGGGCGGTCTGCCGCGCGGTCAACGGGCGGGAGATTTCGGTCGAGATGTTTCGCGCGGGCGATCTGATCGCCGACGGCGCGCTGGCGCCCGAGACGCCGCTGGCCAATGATTGGGAAGCGGTCGAGGCCTCGACCCTGTTGTTGATTCCGCGCGACGCGTTCCTCGCGTGCCTGCGTGCGACCCCGGAGCTCGCACTCGCGCTCGGGGCCGAGCTGGTCGCGCGCCTCGAGCGCTCGAAGCAGCTCGCCACCGGGTTGGCCCTGGCGGGTGTTCAGGAGCGCGTCGTGTCCCGGCTGGTCGCGATCGGCCGGCAGGACGGGACGGCGGGGCCGGAGGGACTTCTCATTCGAAACCGCCCGACCCAGCAGGAGCTGGCCAACCAGATCGGCGCCTGCCGCGAGACGGTCTCCCGCACCGTCTCGGAGCTGGTACGTCAGGGGCTGCTCACGCCGCGCGGGCGGTCCTTGCTGGTCAGCAAGCAGCTGGTCGAAAACGCCATGTAGGGGGATGCCGAGCGGGCATCCGTCGCGGGGCGTCTCGGACTATCGCCTGCGCAAACGTTGACGCTGTGCCGTGCGCGGGCGAAACTTTGCAGGGCTTGGCCAGCCAACCCAAAGTCAGCGGGTCGGCGGCAGAAGGGACCTTCGTCCCATTTGCCGAAGTCGACATCCGAACCTCCATTCGTCCAACGGTGGCCGAGATCGATCTGGGCGCCGTCCAGCGGAACCTGGTGCGGTTCCGGCAAGTGGTCGGTCCGGCCGTCGGGATCTTCGGTGTCGTCAAGGCGGACGCCTACGGACACGGCGCCGTGCCGGTGGCCCGGGCGCTCGAGCCGCTGTGCAACGCGCTGGCGGTCTCCCTGGTCGAAGAGGGATTCGAACTACGGGCGGCAGGCATTCGCTCCCCCATCCTCGTGCTCGGCGCCTACTACAACCGGCACCAAGACGATGTTCTGGCCGAGCGGCTGACGCCGGTGGTCTACGATCGGGGCGATATCGACCGGTTCGCGGCGGCCGCCGCGCGCCGCGGCCGTCGGGCCGACGTACACGTCAAGATCGATACCGGAATGAGCCGGCTGGGGATCCCGGTCAGCGACCTGGAGGCGACGCTCGCGCGCTTTGGCGATCTGCCGTCCCTGCGTCTGGCGGGTCTCTGCACGCACTTCGCATCGGCGGACATGCCGGATCCTGGAACCAGCCACCAGGCCCTGGGCCGTTTCGAGTCCTGTCTGACCCGCGCTGGGCAGGCGGGCTTTCGGGATCTGGTCAACCACGCCGCCAACAGCGCCGCCTCCGTGCGGTTTCCGCACGCGCGCCTCGACGCGGTGAGGCCGGGGCTGGCACTCTATGGGGCGATGCCATCGGAAACCGTACCGCTGCCCGGACTAGAAGGCGCGCTCTCGCTCCGAACGCGGGTCATGGCGGTGCACGAGATCGCCGCGGGCACGGGGGTGAGCTATGGCGAGATCTGGCGGGCGCCGCGTCCCTCGCGGGTGGCGACGCTGCCGGTCGGCTACGCCGACGGCTACCCGCGCCATGTCCGCGATGCGACGGTGCTGCTGGGCGGGCGCCGGGTTCCGATCGTCGGCGCCGTCTGCATGGACATGTTGATGATCGACGTGACCGACCTGCCGGAGGCGGCTTTGGCCGGCCCGGTGACCCTGATCGGCCGCGACGGGTCGGAGGCGATCACGATCGACGACGTCGCCCGCTGGGCCGGGACCGTGAGCTACGAGATTCTATGCGGCATTTCGAAGCGTGTGCCGCGCGTTCTGCGCGACGCCGCGATCACGCCGCCGCGCCCGATGCCGAATCCAACGGCCGCGCCATGAGCACCGCCTCTGTCGAGGGTCCTTCGGAGCCGCAGCTCGGCGTGGGCGCGGCGCTCATCGAGGCCGCGCTCTCGCCGGTTCGCGGAATCTTCTCCTATATCGGCGAGCACGCCCTCCTGCTCTGGCTGGCGCTGGCGGCGCTGTTTCGAAAGCCATTTCGCTTGCGGCTGTTCCTCGAGCAGATGGAATTCGTCGGCGTGGGGTCGCTGACCATCATCGTGCTGGTCGGTTTCTTTTCGGGCGCGGTGTCGGCACAGCAGGCGATCGCCGCGCTGCGGATCTTCAATCAAGAGCGTTTCGTGGGCGCGACCGTCGGACTCTCTTTGGCGCAAGAGCTGGCGCCCGTCTTCACGGCGCTCATGATCGCGGCGCGGGCAGGGTCGGGGATGGCGACCGAGCTCGGCTCGATGCGCATCACCGAGCAGATCGACGCGCTCACCACCTTCGCCGTCGATCCCGTTCAGTATCTGATCACGCCCCGGATAGTGGCCACCGTCTTGATGATGCCGATCATGACGATGGTGTTCAACATCGTGGGGCTGTTCGGCGCCTATCTCTACGCCATCTTCCTGGAGCACATCGATCTGGGGCAGTTCATCGAACAGTTCACCTACTGGACGGACCCCAAGGACTACATCATCGGCGCGGTCAAATCCGCGGTCTTCGGCGTCACCCTCTCCGTCGCCGCCTGCTACCAGGGCTTCAACGTGCGCGGCGGCGCCAAGGAGGTGGGGCTTGCCACCACGCAGGCGGTGGTCGCAGGCTCTGTCTCGGTCCTGGTGTCCGACTATTTCCTGATCGATATCTTTCACATCCTGTGGCCCTACAAGTCGTGACCGCGCCGCCCAGCGGATCAGGCGATTTCAGCAAGCGCGACGAGCGCTGGCAGATTCGCGTGCGCGGACTACAGAAGACCTTCGGGCCTCAGCACGTCTTGCGCGGCGTCGACCTCGACATCGAACGCGGACGGACCAACATCGTGATCGGTGGCTCCGGGCAGGGCAAGTCGGTCCTCATGAAGCACCTCATGGGCCTGCTCAAGCCGGACGCCGGTCAGATCTGGGTCGACGGAGAGGACATCGTGCCGCTCGGGACGCAGCAGATGGGAAGGCTGCGCCGGAAGTTCGGGATGGTGTTCCAGTACGCGGCGCTGTTCGATTCCATGAACGTGGTCGAAAACATCGCCTTTCCGCTGATCGAGCGCTACCACCTGTCGCGCGGCGAGATCATGGAGCGGGTCCGCGACCTGTTGAAGCGGCTCGATCTGGCCGGGGTGACCGGCATCGAGGAGAAATTCCCGCCGCAGCTTTCGGGTGGCCAGCGCAAGCGCGTCGGCCTGGCGCGTGCGCTCATCGATCGGCCGGAGATCTTGCTCTACGACGAGCCGACGACCGGGCTCGATCCGGTGGCCGCCAAGAACGTCGACGAGATGATCAGCCGCACCGCCGACGACTTCGGCGTAACCTCGGTCGTGATCTCGCACGACATGGCGTCGACGTTCAGGATCGGCGATCGGATCTCCATGCTCGCGGGCGGCAAGATCATCGTGAGCGGCACATCGGAAGAGGTGCTGGCCAGCCGGCTGCCCGAGCTCCGCGAGTTCGTCGAGACCTCAGGGGTAGCCGCGGCTGCCGCGGGTGCGCATCCGTGAGGCGGAGCTGGGCGTCCGTGACCGTCGGCCTCCTGGTCGTCATCGTGTCGGCGATCAGCTACTTCCTGATCCGGTCGACCAGCGAGCACACCTCCGGGTCGAAGGGCATCAAGGTCTGGGGATTGTTCCACGACGCCTCCGGCCTGTTCGAGAAGTCGCGCGTGCAGACCGCCGGCATCTCGGTCGGTGAGATCGACAAGCGCGAGCTGGATCCCGTCACCGCCCGCGCCAAGGTCACCATCAAGCTGCTGCCCGGCATCACGATGTACGAAAACGCGGTGGTCTCCAAGAAGTCGGCCTCGCTGCTGGGCGAGTACTACCTGGAGATCGATCCGGGTACCCCCATGGCCGAGGTGAAAGGTCAGCCCAAGGCCATGCGTCAGCTCAAGGACGGCGATCAGGTCGTCAACGTGCGCGAGCCGACCGCGCTCGGCGACATCATGGCGGAGGTCGGGACACTGATGCCGATCCTGCACGACATCCTGGACGACGTGCACAAGCTGACCTCGGGCACCGTCACCGACATCGCCGAAAACATCAACAAGCTGATCGAGAGCAACGCCGACACGCTCAGCCAGCTGCTCAACCGCGTCGACAACATCGCGGCCAACGTCGAGAGCGTGACCACCGCCGAGTCGGGCGACGTCAAGGCGTCCATCAAGAACGTCCGGGACATCACCGAGTCCATCAAGTCGCTGATCGGCGAGACCCAGGGGCAAGTGGCCGGCACCGGCGGGAAGGTGCAGGGCTCGATCGATCGCCTGCAGTCGACGCTCGACAACCTCGACAAGACCATGAAGAACATGGAGGCGGTCACCAGCCGCCTCGAGAAGGGCGAGGGGACGGCCGGCAAGCTGCTCACCGACGACTCGATCGCGAACAACATCGATGACATCACGGAGAACGCCAGCGGGTTCGTCCGCAGCATCACCAAGCTCCAGACGGTCGTGGGCCTGCGGACCGAGTACAACTTCATCTCCAACGGCGTGAAGAACTACCTCTCCGTGCAGCTGATCCCGCGGCCCGACAAGTTCTATCTCATCGAGCTCATCGAGGATCCGCGCGGCTACTCGAGCACGACGCAGACGGTGACGCAGGGTTCGGCGACCCCGTTCAGCACCCAGGAAACGGTGACCACCACCAACTCGCTTCGCTTCTCGCTCATGCTCGGCAAGCGCGTCGGCCCGGTGGCCGGGCGATTCGGCATCAAGGAGTCGACCGGCGGCTTCGGTGGCGATCTGTTCATGCTCGACGATCGCCTCACCCTCTCGGTCGACGTCTTCAACTTCGCCGCCTCGAACGTGGGCCAGTACCCGCGCGTGAAGACCACCGTGTCCTGGGATGTCTGGAACAAGACGTTCTATGTGGTCGGCGGCGCCGACGACCTCCTGAACTACACCCGCGGCAAGGCCGGTGCCGGCGGGGGCTTCGACTACTTCCTGGGCGCCCAGCTGAGCTTCAACGACCAGGACCTCAAGTCGCTGCTGCTGTTCGGCGGCGGCGCCGCCGCTGGCTCCGCGAGTAAGTAGCCCGGGCTCCCATCAAACTGGGAGATTGGGCGGGTTAGCGCTACGCTTGACTCCAGGGGCGTGCCTCCTATAGTAACTCACCCTCGGCCAGCCGGCCGGGGGCTTTTCGTCAACAATGCGCTTTAAAATCAATGAGATCGGGCCCGAGGGGCTCCCGGTAAACGTGAGCGTGACGGCCGATTGGGTGGCCGCCGCTTGCCCCGATCTGGAGGCGCGGCCCGGTCCGTCCGGCCTCGGGTTGCGGGGCCGGCTCGAGAAGACCGGCGACGACTACCTCCTGCGGGCCAATCTCCGCGGTGAGATGGAGACGACTTGCGCACGCTGTCTGGAGCCAGCGCGCCTGGCGCTGGACCTTCCGCTGGCGGTGACCTTCGTTTCGGAAGACGCGGACGACGCCGAGGACGACGAGGATCCGGATCTGGTCAAATTGGAGGGCGGCGAGATCGACGTCGGGGACCAGATTCGCGACGAGATCTTGCTGGCGATTCCCATCAATCCGCTGTGCCAGGAGGCGTGCCTCGGTCTCTGCCTCGTCTGCGGCGGCAACCGAAACCTCGTCGCCTGCGGCTGCAAGACCGAGCCCGCGCCGACCGGGCGCCTGGCGGCGCTCGCCAAGATCAAGCTGCCAACCCAACAGTAGAAAGGTACGTACGATGGCCGTTCCGAAGCGAAGACAGTCCAAATCCCGATCGGCGATCCGCCGCGCGCAGGTCATGAAGTTGCCGGTGCCGAATCATGTCCCTTGCCCCCGCTGCGGCGAGCCGAAGCTGACGCACCGGATGTGCGCAGGTTGCGGCTACTACCGCGACCGGCTGGTGATCGAACCCAAAGAAGAAGAGCAGGCGTGACCCGCCGGCCGTCGGATCGAGGCGACCGAGGTCGCTGAGGTCCCGCCCAACATGCCGCGTATTGCCGTCGATGCCATGGGGTCCGACGCCGCGCCTCGCGTAGAGGTGGAGGGCGTCGTGGCCGCCGTGCGTGCGCGCGGCATGGAGGTGATCCTGGTCGGCGACGAGACGCGCTTGCGCGCCGAGCTCGACGCGCTGGGCGCCAAGAGTGAGCCCATCGTGGTGCGCCACGCGCCCGACGTGATCACCATGCACGACGCGCCCTCGATGGCGGTCAAGCAGAAGAAGAAATCGTCCATGCGCGTCTGCTTCGATCTGGTCAAAGCCGGCGAGGCCGATGCGGTCGTCTCGGCCGGAAACTCCGGCGCCATGATGGCCTGCGGGATGCTGGTACTCGGTCGGCTTCCGGGCGTCGAGCGTCCGGCGATCGTGACCACCTTCCCGACCCGGGCCGGCGAGTGCGCGCTACTCGACATGGGCGCCAACGTCGATCCCAAGCCGGCGGTGCTGGCGCAGTTCGGCGTGCTGGGCGCTGTGTACGCGCGCCTCTTGCACGGCAAAACCCGGCCCAAGGTCGGCCTCTTGTCGAACGGATCCGAAGAGCACAAGGGGACGCCGCTCACGCGTGAGGCCCATCAGATCCTGGCGCGCGCCGAATCGGCGGGAAATTCAGACTTCAGCTACCTCGGGTACGTCGAGGGGCGGGACATCTTCAAGGGCGAAGTCGACGTGGTTGTCACCGACGGGTTCACCGGCAACGTCGTGCTCAAGTGCGTGGAAGGCGCGGCAGAGACCATGCTCGGCATGGTTCGCGAGGAGGTCTCTCGCTCGGGGATCCTGGCCAAGGTCGGCGCGGCGCTCATGACGGGCGCGCTGCGGCGGCTCCGCAAGCGGACCGACTACGCCGAGCACGGCGGGGCGCCGCTCCTGGGCGTCGACGGTGTGGCGCTGATCTGCCATGGCGGATCGACCGTCCCGGCGATCAAGAACGCCGTCTACGTCGCCGATCGCTTTGCGCAGATCGGCCTCGGCAAGGAGTTGGCGGCCGCCGTCGCGCGGAACCTCTTCGTGTGGGAAGGGGCGCCTCCCGGCGCATCGGGCGCAGAGGCCATTTCGTGATCCGCAGCCGCATCGCGGGGACCGGCCGAGCGGTTCCCACCAAAGTCCTGACCAACGCCGATCTCTCCCGCATGGTCGACACCTCCGACGCCTGGATCGTCGAGCGCACCGGTATCCGCGAGCGCCACATCCTGGAGCCGTCGCTGGCGGCCAGCGATCTCGCGACGGAGGCCGGTCGGCAAGCTTGCCGCAAGGCGGGCGTCGACCCGGCGCTGGTCGACTGCATCATCGTCGGCACCGTCACCGGCGACTGCCCGTTCCCGTCGACCGCGACCTTCGTCCAGAAGAAGCTGGGGGCGCGGCCCGGCGGCTGCGCCTTCGATCTGTCGGCGGCCTGTGCCGGGTTTCTCTACGGAATGTCGATCGCCGACGCCTTTCTGCGCGCGGGTCAGTTCAAGCACGTGCTCGTGATCGGGGTCGAGGTGCTGTCGCGCATCACCGACTGGACCGATCGCGGAACCTGCATCCTCTTCGGCGACGGGGCGGGCGCGGTGCTCATGACCGCGGGCGACCGCGCCGATGCCGGCTCGCGCGGCGTTCTGTCGACACACCTCTTCGCGGACGGTGGCCTCACCGACATCTTGCTGCAGCCGGTGGGCGGCAGCCGGGAGCCCGCCACCGTGGAGAATGTGGCCACCAAGCGCCGCTTCATCCAGATGAACGGCCGCGAGGTCTACAAGCACGCGGTCCGCAACATGGCGGCCGGCGCCCGCATCGCGCTGGAAGCCAACGGTCTCGCGCCCGACGACGTCGCCTGGGTGGTGGCCCACCAGGCGAACATCCGGATCCTCGAGGGCGTTTCGGATCGGGTCGGGATCCCCATGACGCGCTTTTTCACCAACGTCGACCGGTACGGGAATACCTCGTCGGCCTCGGTCCCGACCGCCCTCGACGAGGCCCTCGAGATGGGCAAGATCCGGGAGGGCGATCTGCTGCTGTTCGCGGCGCTGGGCGGCGGTCTCACCTGGGCCTCCGCGGCGGTGAGGTGGTGAGCGTGACACCCGCGCGCGCGGTCGCGTTTCTCTTCCCCGGCCAGGGCTCGCAACGGGTGGGGATGGGTCGGGCCCTGTGTGAGCGGTACCCGGAGGCCCGCGCGGTTTTTGCCGAGGCGGACGCGGCTCTCGGTTTTTCGCTGTCGAAGATCTGCTTCGAGGGTCCGGAGACGGAGCTGCTGCTCACCGCCAACGCCCAGCCGGCGATCCTCGCCACCAGCGTCGCGGCCTGGCGGGTCCTTTCGGCGCACACGCCGCTCCGGCCGATGGCGGTCGCGGGGCACTCGCTGGGAGAGTACAGCGCGCTGGTGGCGGCGGGGTCGCTGCATTTCGCCGACGCCGTCCGCCTGGTCCACCTGCGCGGCAAGTTCATGCAGGAGGCGGTGCCGTCCGGCCTGGGGGCGATGGCGGCGATCATCGGCCTTCCCGCCGGGGAGGTGGCGGCGGTCTGTCGCGAGGTCGCCGGCGACGAGGTGGTCAGCCCCGCCAATCTGAATGGCGGCGGGCAGGTGGTGATCGCCGGCCACAAGGCGGCCGTGGCGCGGGCTTGTGTGGCCGTCAAGTCCCGCGGCGCCAAGCGGGCGGTTCCGCTGGCGGTCAGCGCCCCCTTCCATTGCGCCCTCATGCAGCCGGCCGCCGAGCGGCTCCGGCACGAGCTCGAGCGGGTCGAGGTTGCCACACCGGCGGTGCCGGTGGTGACCAACGTCGAGGCGGAGCCAAACCAGGACCGGAACCGCGTGCGAGATCTTCTGACCCGACAGGTGACCGCGGCCGTGCGCTGGGAAGAATCGGTCCAGCGCCTGGTGGCGATGGGCGCGACCGGCGCGCTCGAGGTCGGCAACGGGCACGTCCTGGCTGGCCTCGTGCGTCGGATTGCTCCGGCGCTCACCGTGCATGCGGCCAACGATCCGTTGTCGATCGCGGATCTGGCCGGCGGCGATCTGACCCCGAGAGAGCAGCCCCATGCGTGAGCAACGTGAATTGACCGGCAAGGTCGCGCTGGTGACCGGCGGATCGCGCGGGATCGGCCGGGCCATCGGGATCGCGCTCGGTCGCCTCGGCGCCAAGGTGGTGCTGAATTACGCCGCCAACGAAGCGGCCGCCAGCGAAGCCGCGGCCGCGGTCGGCGCCGCCGGCGGCGTGGCGGTCACCAAGCGGTTCGACGTCGCCGATGCGGTCGCCGTCGATGCCGCCTTCAAGGAAGTGATCGGCGCCGAAGGGGGGCTGCACATCCTGGTCAACAACGCCGGCGTCGCGGTCAACGGGTTGGTGCTGGGCGGCAAGGACGCGGACTGGAAACGGGCGATCGACGTCAACCTGAACGGCACGTTCTACTGCTGCCGGGCCGCGCTGCGCGCGCTCATGAAGGCCCGGGAGGCGGGACGCATCATCAACATCACCTCCGTTACCGCCGAGACCGGGTCGGCGGGACAGGCGCCCTACGTGGCGGCCAAGGCGGGCATCATTGGCCTCACCAAGACCCTGGCGCGCGAGTACGCCTCGCGGGGCGTCACCGTCAACGCGGTGTCGCCGGGGTACATCGAGACCGACATGACGGCCAGCGAGCTGCCGGAGGCGCGTCGGGCGGACCTCCTGAAAACTATTCCGCTGGGGCGCGTCGGAAAACCAGATGAGGTTGCGGCGGCAGTCGCGTATCTTTCCGGTCCGGGCGCGGCTTACGTCACCGGGCAAGTCTTGCGCGTCAACGGCGGACTTTTAATGTAAGGTACGCCGCTCATCAGCCCGAAACACACGTCGAAACACCCGTCAGCGAGAGGACAGACCGACCATGGCCGAAGATTTTGAAGACAGGGTCAAGAAGATCATCATCGAGCAGCTCGAGGTTTCGCCCGACAAGGTGAAGCCCGAAGCGTCGTTCGCCGAAGACCTCAAGGCCGATTCGCTGGCCGTCGTCGAGCTGGTGCTGGCGCTCGAAGAGCAGTTCAAGATCGAGATCCCCGACGAGGACACCGAGAAGATCAAGACTGTCGGGGACGCCATCAACTACATCAAGTCGCACGCGAAGTAAGCAACGCGGCCGTCGCCGCTCGGGAGAAGATCGCGAATGGCACGAAGGGTCGTCATCACCGGGATCGGGCTCATCACGCCGATCGCCATCGGCACGGAGGAGACCTGGCAAGGTCTGCTGGCGGGTAGATCGGGGATCGGCCCCATCACCCGTTTCGATCACACCGCGTTCGCGACCCACTTCGCGGGCGAGGTGAAGGGATTCGACCCCACGAAGTGGATGACCGCGCGCGAGGCGAAGACCCTCGATCCCTTCCTGCAGTACGCGGTGGCGGCGGGATCGTTGGCCGTCGCGGACTCTGGGCTCGAGATCAGCGGCGAGTTCGCCGAGCGGGTCGGCTGCTTCGTCGGCGCGGGGCTGGGCGGCGTCACCACCATCGAGGCGACCTGCAAGTCGCTCTGGGAGAAGGGCCCGCGCCACGGCTTTTCCCCCTTCTTCGTGCCGATGATCATCGTCAACCTGGCGTCGGGGAACCTGTCGATCAAGTTCGGCGCCAAGGGGCCGAATCTGTCGCAGGTCTCGGCCTGCTCGACGGGCACCCACGCCATCGGTGACGCTTTTCGGGTGATCGAGCGCGGGGACGCCGACGCCATGATCTGTGGTGGCACCGAGGCGACCGTCACGCCGCTGGGCGTGGGCGGCTTCAACGCGATGCGGGCGCTGTCGACGCGCAATCAGGCGCCCACCGAGGCCTCGCGTCCGTTCGATCGCGAACGCGACGGTTTCGTCATCGCCGAAGGGGCGGGCGTTCTGGTCGTCGAGGAGCTGGAACACGCCAGGGCGCGGGGCGCCAAGATCTACGCCGAGCTGCGCGGCTATGGGGCCAACGCCGACGCGCACCACATCACCTCGCCGGCGCCCGAAGGGGCGGGGGCGCAACGCTGCATGAAGCTCGCGCTCAAGGATGCCAAGCTGACGACGGCCGACATCGGCTACGTCAACGCGCACGGGACCTCGACCAAGATCAACGACGCCACCGAGACCCTGGCGATCAAGAAGGTCTTCGGGGATTCGGCCCGCAAGTTGATGGTCAGCTCGACCAAGTCGATGACCGGCCACATGCTGGGCGCCGCCGGCGGTGTCGAGACGGCCATCTGCGCGCTGGTCCTGGCGCGCGGCGCAATCCCACCGACCATCAACTACACGACGCCCGATCCCGAGTGCGACCTCGACTACGTGCCGAACACCGCCCGCGAAGTGCGGGTGCAGCACACGCTCAGCAACAGCTTCGGGTTCGGTGGCACCAACGCCTGCCTGATCCTCAGCCGCTACAGCTGAGAGATAAGGTCAAGGTCCCCACGATGATGACGATGATCGCGTGAGCGGAGGCGGGCTTTGCCCGCCGGAGCTCGTCGCTGGGGGCGCGGGACCCTCAGAGGGTCCCGATCTTATGACCTGCTTTTGAGCTCGGCTTCGGCGCGAGCCCAGTCCTGGCCGGCGTAGCCGTCGACCGCGCCGCGCTGGAGGTAGAGCTCGTAAGATCGTTTGGCGATCTCGTCGTGCGTCGGCGCCGCCTGCGAGTCGACCGCAGCCGCCTTGCTCGACGTCGCTTTGACCGCCTTTGGTGCCGAAACGTTCTCCCCCTTCACTGTCTTCCGCCCGGTTGTTTTCATGGATCGATCATATAAAGCCAGTCGGCGGCTCGTGCAAAAAAAATATGCTCGACGCGCGTTACGTCTGGCCGACATGCCAGACACATGACGCGGACATCTCCTATGTCGTGGCGCCGGCCTCGGCCGCGAGGAGCTCATCCTCTTCCTCCAGCTCATCCACGATGGCGACGATCAGTCGGGCGGCCAGCTCGCGCGGGCGGCCGACCGCGCCGGCCATAATCTCGGCGAGCGTGAATGACCAGCGCCGGTCGCGCATCGCCCAGTCCAGAATCTCGAGCGGAGCCTCGATGCGCCGTCGCGCCATCTCGTGCAGCTCCCCCTGGGGGCGCCCGGCGGGTCTCGGCGCCCGCCGTTCGGCCTGGAGGTCGCGGATCAGACCGGGTAACTGCTGCGGTTCGAGCTTCTCCACGGGGCCTCCTCGAGATGTGCCAGCGAGGTTCAGACCGTACGGCGAGACCGTTAGTTAGAAGACAAATCGGTCAGTCTCTTCGAGAGGCGACTTTCGTCGAGACTAATTCGAGCCAAAAACTATTTCAGCACTTTCGCGACTCGCGAGTCCAGATGAATCGAATCGAAATCGAATCGAAATCGAATCAGCCGCCGGCCGCAGCTTCGATGGCTGAGACGGATTTGGGGATCGCCTCGGTAAGCACCTCCCGGCCGCTCTCGGTGACCAGAACGTCATCTTCTATCCGGATTCCGCGGACATCGACGAATGCCGCCAGTCGCCGGCGGTCGAGGCGATCGCCCGCGACCCGCGTCAGTGCGGGATCGTCGAGAATTGCCGGGGCCAAGTAGATTCCGGGCTCGATGGTTATCGCCATGCCTGGAATCAGGTCGCGATCGAGACGTAATGTGCGTAACCCAAATTCCTTGGCGCGCTCGCGACCCGGGGCGTAGCCGGCGCGATCGCCCAGGTCCTCCATGTCGTGGACGTCCAGGCCCAGCAGGTGCCCGATGCCGTGCGGGAAGAGCAACGCGACCACGCCATCGGCGGCAAGCTCGATGGGATTGCCCCGCAAGATGCCGAGATCGACGAGCCCGGACGCCAGGGTCTGGCAGGCGAGGATGTGGACGTTGCGATAGCGCGTTCCCGGCGTCACCGCGGCGATGGCGCGCCGTTGTGCTTCGAGGACCACCTCGTAGAGATCGCGCTGCGTGGGCGAGAAGCGGCCCGAAACCGGCCAGGTGCGCGTGACGTCGCCGGCCCAGCCCCCGGGGGTTTCGGCACCGACGTCGGCCAGCAAGAGATCGCCATCGGCGAGCAGGTGATCGTAGCGCTCGCTGTGCAGGACCTCGCCGTGGGGCGTCACGATCGATGGGTAGGCGCAGCTCATGCCGCGCGCAATGAAGACAGACTCCATGGCGGCGCGAACGGCGGCCGCCGTGCGACCGGGCCGGGTCGCCGCCAGCCCGGCGCGATGCGCCTCGGCGGTGGCGTCGGCGGCCAGCCGCAGCTCGGCCACTGCCGCGGCGTCGTGTTGCAGCCGCAGCTCGATGAGCGCGTCGGCCAGCGGCGCGTCGAGCACGTCGATCACGCCGCGCCGGATCTCGCGACCGAGCAGGCGGCTCTGCTCGAGGCAGGTCTCGACGTCCGGTGCCGAGAGCGTCGCGACGGCGCGGCCGCGCACGCTGGCCGGCAGTCGGGCCAGCGGGCGCACCGGACAGCCGGTCGCCGCCGCGATGTCGTCGAACGTCGCGGGCGCGCCCTCCCAGAGGGCCTGATCGGGCTGCGGCTCGGGCAGATACAGCGTGAAATCGGCGCCGTCGTAGACGGCGACCGCCCCGCGCAGGGGGAGGCCGAAGAGGTACAGGAAATGGCTGCTGGCCCGGTAGGGGTAGAGATTGGCGGCGTAGTTGCGGGGGCGCGGCAGGCCGGCCGCGATCAATGCCGGTCGCTTGCCGAGCAGCGCGGCCAACCGCGCGCGGCGCGTTTCGTGCGCCTGTCGGCTCTGCGGATCGAACGGGGGGGCCATTCGTCTCAGTATAGACGGCTAGCGCCTTCGGCTCGACGGCGGCGGCGGGCGGGCCGTCGCGCCGTCTTCGGGCCAGGAATGTCTGGGGTAACGACGTCCGAGCTCGCGGCGCAGGGCAGGATAGTGTTGCGTCCAGAAGCCGGCCAGATCGCGGGTCACCTGGACGGCGCGGCCATTCGGCGCCAGGAGGTGGACCGTGAGCGGCACGCGGCCCCCACCGATCGTGGGCGCCGCGCACGTGCCGAAGAAATCCTGCAGGCGCGATTCGATCCAGGGCGGGGCGTCTTCGTCGTAGTG